>QXZH01000078.1 GCA_009886465.1 Opitutaceae bacterium | reverse complement strand
GCAGAACGGCTAGACGAACATACTGGCGAAACCGCGTAAGCACGCTTAAAAAGTACTCCCTCAGCGGCAAGTCGATCGACAGTCGGCGTATGTCCCTGATTCACGGCATCTCCATAGCAGCCAAAAAAGGGAGACAAATCCTCGGCAACAATCCATAATATATTGGGTGACCGCGTAGAAGACGCCGCCAGAGGCAGTAGGAAACTGAACAAGAGTAGAACTAGCGCGGCCGACTTCATTAAATAAGGAATTTATTTTTTACTGCCCAGCGTATTGCGCGGAACGTACCGTCGATTTGGGAAGTTAAAGTTTGGATCTGGGTGCACACTCCGCGCCTTTGCCATTAGATTAGAAAGCTCGGCGGCAATTTCTGGATATTGCTCGGCGAGATTTTTAGTCTCTCCCAAGTCTGCCGATAAATCATACAGCTCAATTGGCGAATCTGGACTGATCGAGACATTATAACGCACACCTTTCCAGTTACCTTTACGCACTGCCTGTCTGCCTTTTTTTTCATGAAACTCCCAATACAAATGATCGTGCATAGCTTGTTCACCCTTATCAAGTAGGGTGGGTAAAAATGAGAGGCCATCTATATTTTCGGGGATTGGCTGACCAGAGATCTCAGCGATAGTCGGAAAGACGTCCCAAAAAGCTGAAATGTGACTGGTAATTGAACCAGCCTCAATTTGACCGGGCCAGGTAGCAATCATCGGCACTCGAATGCCTCCTTCGTAAAGATCGCGTTTCTTTCCTTTGAACGGACCATTAGAGTTGAAATACGCGGGATTATGGCCCGCTTCAGAGTGAGGTCCATTATCGGACGTAAATATGATCAGCGTATCTTCCGCAATTCCCAAGGCTTCCAACTTCGCGACTATGTCGCCCACATAGTCATCAATACAATTTACCATCGCGGCAAAGGCGGCATGCGCTTCGGGCTGGGATCCGTAGGCAAATTTGCGGAAGTCAGGGCCACTGTCGGTTCCTGTATATGAACTCTCTGGTAAGAACTTTCCTCGGTACTTATTCATGTACTCCTCTTGAGCGAACATCTCCGCGTGCGGCTGAATAATCGCGTAATAGCAGAAGAACGCTTGGTCTTGATTCGCTTCAATGAAATCAAGCACTTCTTGATGGATCAAATCAGGCGCATAAGTTCCCGTCTCCATACCAAAATTATCCCAAAGAACCTCAAGCTGATCATCATCCCAGAGGAAATACGGATAGTAATGGTGTGCGATACGCTGACAATTATAGCCATAAAAACGGTCGAATCCCATACTCAATGGTTCACTTGATGTCTCTGGGGCACCCAAGCCCCACTTGCCAAATATACCACTGGTGTATCCCGCACGCTTTAACATCTGGGGTATAATATAGGTACTCTCTGGCATCGGATACTGGCCTTCAGGTTGCCACTCAAAATTCCCACGAACTGGTGCGTGGCCAGTATGCAGACCTGTGAGCAGTGAGGCCCTGGAGGGTGCACAGACTGTACTGCCTGAATAGTGGTCGGTAAAAATCATCCCCTTGCGCGCGAGCTTATCTATGTGAGGTGTCTCAAAATGCGACTGCCCTAAAATGCTCAAATCGCCGTAACCTAGATCATCAGCTAAAATGTAAACAATGTTTGTGTGCGGCTTGGCGCTAGCAAGCAGTCCAAGTAACACTGTGGAGCTCAAGGTGTATGCTAATTTTATCATATTATTTAAATTAAAACTTCGGAAGGCTGAAAATACCCGTATTCGTCAATTTGAATATCATGCGCATGTTTTTCTGCCGGAAAAATAGTTCCTTCTTGAAATGTGTATTCGCCGAACCATCCGTTATCGATGACGAAGTATTCGTAGCCATGTGGCAGTAACTTATCTGCCATCGCCTCAAGGTTGGCAAAGGCAGCCTTCTCATGTAAATAAACGCCAAAACTGTTCCAGCCCATTAGCGGCGTCTGCGCCAGCGGCTCGCCTGCTATTGCCGAAGCAGTTAGAGCTCGAACAGATAAGACAAACATCAGTGCCGCATTTATGGATAGTCTATTCATAAGGAGTTTTTCCATGAGATCTCATTTATGTTTTACCGTCCTAATTTGCCAAGGCTGAGACCTCACTCATAGTATCAACATAAGGCTTCAATTGCTCGCTTAGTCTCTTAACTAGTGCCGCATGCTCAGGGTTGCCTGCTAAATTAGTGACCTCATCGGGGTCATTTGCATGGTCATATAGCTCGCGACCTGCTACGCCCCTTTTCCACTCTGTATAGCGCCACCGGTCCGTGCGAAGCGAGAAGCCGTATGCTTCACCTCGCGAATGAATTACCTGTGAAATCGCTGGCTTATCCCAATCGGCCAGTGGGTCATTAAGTAGTGGCACTAGACTCTCTCCTTCTAATACCTGCGGCACTTCGTATCCAGCATGATCAACAATTGTTGGATACAGGTCTACTAGTTCGACAATTTGACTACAGGCTTGAGTCTGCGCACTAATTCCACCGCCGGCGATAATCAGCGGGACTCGAAGCGAACGTTCAAAATTTTTACGCTTATACCAAAGTCCTTTTTCTCCGAGGAAGTAACCGTGATCAGACCAGACTACAATCAGGGTATCATCCATCAGATTGTTTCGCTCTAGAGTATCCATAATGCGCCCGACTTGAGCATCCACAAATGAGATACAGGCAAAATAGGCCTGTTTACATTTACGGGCTTCATCTACCGAAATATTTGAACCGATGTAGAATGGCCAATTATTCCCCGAGTCGCGTAGGATCGCCATCGGCGGAACATCTTCCAAATCTTTCTTTGACTGATCAAGATCGGGCATCGTGATAGTCTCAAGCGGATAGAGGTCGAAATACTTCTTCGGGGCAACATACGGACAGTGTGGATTAAAAAAGCCAGCCGCTACAAAAAATGGCTCTGCCATGTTGCGCTCAATCATTTCGATTGCGCGAGACGCGACCATGCCGTCGGTATGTTCTTCATCCTCACTAACCGGATCCCACCATGCCATTGAGATTCCTAACTTCTCATCCTTATCTGGGCTACCTTTTTTCCCTCCTGGATAACGAATAATCTCGTCCTCTAAGAGGCTGTCCATTCCTTGCGGGTTAAAGCGCTCCTGCCAGCTCAACTTATCATCATTACCATTAGTGCCAATCTGACTAGGGTTCCCATAATGGTAGATCTTACCTACGCGCCCAACATAATATCCCTTATATTGGAAAAACTGGCCGAGGGTCAGCGTGTCGGGCCGTTTATTGCGAATGCTATCGCCTAGACTAAAACAGTCAGTCGTGTTGGGGCGAAGTCCTGACATCACACTTACCCTGCTCGGTCCACAAAGCGGCTGCTGACAGTACGCATTATTAAACTGCACACCCATCTCTGCCAAACGGTCCATATTAGGCGTTAGCACTTGTTCGTGGCCGTAGCACCCAAGGTCGGTATTTAGGTCATCAATAGCAATGAAGACGACATTCATTGGTCTCGCCGTAAGCGTGCAAACTGCCGCTAAGCCCAACAAAAGATAGCGAGTATTTCTAAATAGATAAGGCATCGAGGATTTCTATTTGAGCGAGCGTAAATCGCGGCGGGTCTTGATCGTATGATCCATCTCTTTGGTGGAATCATCTTTTTGACTCTTTAATATTTCTTCTGCCTCGAAGGCTGGTAGGTGTGTCTTTAATTCGGCTATCGCGACTTCAGCTCTATCAAGGTCAGAATGTATTAGATTCGTCCACTGCATCGGATCATTCTCCAAGTCGTATAATTCCTCAAAGCCCCTGGCATACGAAGTATAATGCCACCGCTCAGATATTATAGAATGATTGCCTTTACCCTGTGTAGTTACAGTCGGAGGCCAAGCGAGATTTGGATTCTCTAGTAGAGGCCTGATAGTTGTTCCGTCTAGTTCTTTTTCTGGTAAACCGCATAGGTCAATCAATGTCGGGTAAAGGTCTATGAGGTTCACATTACGCCTACAGTCCTGCCCAGTTTGCATATCGGGAGTTTGAATGATCAGAGGCAACTGCGTCGCTTCGCGCCATAGCGAGGCCTTACGGAACTTCAATTTCTCGCCGAAGTGCCATCCGTGATCTCCCCATATGACTACAATAGTATTATCGGCGTATCGGCTATTTGCTAAGGCATCTAGGACGACTCCTACACATTCATCAGCATAGGAAACCGTGGCCAAGTAGGCTTGAACCACGTCTCGCATTACTCCATATTCTCGACACCATTGGAAATCAATGTGCGGCTTAAACGCTGCCTCGCCGCGAGTGTTTAAAATATCATCAAGGTCATCCATCCGATATTCTGGAACTATTACTGATTCCAAAGGGTGCAGGTCAAAATACTCCTTAGGGGCATGAAATGGGAGGTGCGGTTTAGAAATCCCTACCGCCATAAAAAATGGCTTTTCGTAGTCTTCTTTGAGCTTCGCTTCAAACCACTTTGCCGTGCGATAATCTTTAGTTTGTTCCTTTTCCCCTAGAAGTGGCCCAAACGCCAAACGCGATCCACCACTCTTTGTGAATTTGGGGTTTTCAATCTTCTGTCCACTGATGATGCCTTCATCCCTACAAAAATATCGTTCTGGGTCGATCTTTCCTCCGCCTTTCGCCACCTCCCAAATATCAAATGCCCAGTGCCCATGGTCTTGGCCATTCTCTGTGGAATGCTTGTGAAAAATCTTTCCTTTGGAAATTGTTACATACCCGTGCTTCGAAAAGTATTCTGGTAGGGTAGCACTTTTTTGCACGATCGCTGAGTCGAGCATGTTATTGCTATTCCCGTAGAGACCCGTCGTTGATGGCATAAATCCTGAAAGCAGCGCAGAGCGGGATGGTCCACAAACTGGCCCTGGGCAACTGGCATTACGAAAAACCATTGCTTGCTGCGCGAAGCGATCTATCTGCGGGGTCTTAGCCTGCGGATGCCCACCATAGACCCCGACCCAATCGTTTAAATCATCGACAGAGATAAACAATACGTTCGGCCGATCTTCTTGAGCACATAAAAAAATGGTAGCAAGTGTGGAAGCTAGTGCGAGTATGCTTACATATTTAAAAGATGAATTCATATATGATTTGATAGTAATATTAACGAGGCTAAGTCGTAAATTAAACACCAGTATAGTAGTGCTCCCAGCCCTTGCGAGGCTTGGGCCCCTCTAACAAAGCATCAGCCACTGGGTTATTCGAAATTCGTTCCGTACCTCTATCAAAATTAAAGCCCTCCCTCAGATACTGAGCAATCACGCCCAACATAAGCAACTGGGTCAGTGGCCCCCCGACGCTAAACGGTGACGAAGTTTTCCCGTTACCCATACATGACTGAATAAAGCTTTGCATATGGTCTAACCCGCCGCTTGGTGCTTTGAGCGCTCGTTTATAATCCACCATGCTAGCTCTGGGATATAGCCTCGAAGCACTGCCGTGTGAGCCGCGATGGATTACAAACTGCCCGTCCCTCCGGTGTAAAATCGAACCCGCACGTCCCAAACGCGGCGGCACCAATTTGCCAGACGCATCAGAACTATAATACTTTTGATCTAGTGCGGGTAGCGCATTCGCACCATCTCGCCAAAGCATTTCGCAGGCTGGTAATCCGGCCCCGCGCTTTGGAAATTGCATCCGAATCTGCGAAGAAAGTGGGAAAATTACTTTGTTATAATCATCCATACGCAAAGCCTCTACTTTAGTGGGGAGTCCAAGCTTTAAGTAATTGTGCGCGAAGTCGATGATGTGTGCGCCCCAGTCGCCGAGCATACCGTTGCCATAAATGTAAAATGCCCGCCAATCAAAGGGATGATAGCGCCTGCTGTAAGGCATCATTTTAGCGGGACCGCACCAGAGATCATAGTTAAGTGAACTAGGAATCGGCTCTGCTTTAGGAAATTCATTTATGCGTTGTGCTGCATCCATGAACCAGAGCGAAGGGTCCTTATATGCTTCGATTTTGACAATGTCCTCTAGTGCACCCGCTCGCTGTAGCTGTTTAAACTGTCGGGCGCCGGGCGAGGTGTGCCCCTGGTTACCCATTTGTGTGATCACGCCATACCTCTTCTCGGCCTGAATTAGCAGCGTAGCTTCTCGGAAAGAGTGAGTCAGCGGCTTCTCAACATAGACATGCTTCCCGCGCTGCATGGCCTCAATAGTTTGCACGAAGTGAACATGGTCCGGCGTGACGACACTGACGGCATCAATATCGTCACCCATTTGATCAAACATCACTCGAAAGTCCGCAAACTTGCGCACTCCAGGGAAGGCATCCATTACCTCCTTATCGGCGCGTTTAAAATCAACATCGCAAAAGGCGATTGGCTTCGCAGCACCATTACTGCAGAGCTGAGGGATAACTTTTTTGCCACGACCACCTATGCCTATACAGCCGAGGTTGATTCGCTTACTAGGCGGGAGATTCCCAAGAGCATCGGCCTTACCGAGCGCGAGATAAGAAGGTAAAATAGTAATCCCAGTGATCGCAGAGGCAGACTTGCTGACGAAATTACGGCGGCTAATTTTCTTTGATTGTTTCATTATAAGTTTAACAATTTTCTGGCTTCATTTAACTGAATTTAAAATAAATCTCCCTCTCTCTAGTCCTCACGCTTATTAACTTTAGGCTGATTGGTTCTTCAGTGAAGCTCCCGTCGATTATGTTCAACGACCGCTTCGTCCGGAGCATCCCAACTCCCTAAGACCGTCATTGTGTCGGGCACTAATTCAGATAACTCCTGACTCACCGCCCTGTAGCGTGAACGACCAATTAAGTTTGTCCACTCATTCGGATCATTCGAATGATCATACAACTCTTCAGCTCCAGTCTTCAGGTATTTGATATATCGATACCTCGCCGTCCTAATAGACTGCCAGCCACCGTTACCACTCTCATCTAAATGCGCGGTGATGACCGGAAAGTTCCATTGTGTGTCGGGGTTTTTCATTAATGGTACAAGCGATCGAGCGTCTAGGTCGTTCTTCATCGGTAACCCTGCAAGGTCCGTCAAGGTTGGCCAGATACTCAACAATTCAACCGGCTGCTCGATGGCAGCTGCGGCGATCCCAGGAGCCTTGACTATAAAATTTGTTCTCACCGAATCCTCCCAGGGTCTATACTTGCGCCAGGCTCCCTTCTCTCCCAGCATCCACCCGTGATCGCTCCAGAGTACGATAATCGTATGTTGCCCATTCGGACTTTCCTCAAGTGCATCCAGAACTCTTCCTAATTGCTGATCTACGAAATAGATACTAGCAAGATAGGCTTGCACCGCTTCTTTCCATTTATCTTCGCCGGTAATAGCATCGTGCCAGTTCTTGTAGGTTCTCGAAGCTTCGAGCGAGCGAGGACGAAGCCCACCACCAGCAATCTTTACTGCCACATTTGAGAGGTCCAGTAAATCCCTGCCGGGAGGATCCGCCAGCACCTTAGGCAATATCACGTCTGCCACATCCCGAATATGTACTAAGTCTGGGTCGTCCAAAATTTCCTGAGGATAGTACCACGGTAAATGTGGGAGATAAAACCCGAGCGCAGCAAAGAACGGTTTGGAATGCTCGCGCTTGATTTCTTTGATCATAGTAGAAGCTCGACCATATTCACCAAATTCCGAAGACGCGGCATCAACCGCGCCCCAGTCCATATAGGAACGCTTGCCGCTTTTGGTGAAGGACCAGCCAAAATCAATTCCACATAAGTAAGTCGATGGCTCGATTGACTTTCCTCCACCCCACGAATGTACCTCAAAAGATAGGTCCTTTTGCTTGACCTTCATGTCCGACCAGTCGCCCCAGTAATGATATATTTTACCAGTCCTAAATGTACTGTAACCATGCTGTTTAAAGAACTGAGGAATGGTTAATTTATCTGGATAATATTTACGTAAGTCGATCGATGTATGGCCAATCTTATTACTATAAAATCCAGTAGAGTTCGGGTGTTTACCAAGCATAACAGACGCGCGCGAAGGGTTGCAGCTAGGGGCGTTGCAATAGGCCTGAGTGAAGTGAACACTGTTTTTTGCGAGTCGATCTAGATTTGGAGTTCGCGCCTGTGGGTGCCCCTGTAAATAGGAGGTCCAGTCGTTCATGTCATCAATCGCGATGAACAACACATTAGGGGGAGTATTGCCTTGGCCTGCCGTAAGCGCAGGGGCTCCCATTACAGGCAGCAAGATCGCGATGCTTCTCAAGATCGCATTCAGTTGATCAACAGTCGCCCTAAAGTTGCCCTTGCAAGACGCGCGGCTGCGACTGAAGTCATATAAATTTGATACGATTCTCATTCGATTAGCTACTGATTAAAAATTTAAGCTTCGCAGAGACATCACTCTCCCATTGGGTCAGCAAATGACTCAGGCAGAAGGGTAAATCGACCAGTCGGGTTGACGCCATAGGCGACGATACCTAGCGGATGAAAATCCCCTTCGAAGTAATTCTGGATCGCGAGACGTAGGCCCAGTTCCTCTAATTCGGGATCAGGAATCGACAGCGCCACGACATACTCACCTCGCGGCAACTTGAGATTACCAGGGAGGGGAACTGTCGTATCGACAGAATAGGTTTTAGCTGGGGCGCGATATCGCCCCACTCTCTCATCCCAATCGTCACCCGGCAACCAAGTGCGAATGTCAACGTTCTCTATTTCTTGGCTCCAAACAACGCGATGACTTAAGGGATCCAGCAGGTTCAAACGAACAGGCCAGTCTTGATAAAACGGCGCAGACCCAGTATTTTTAACCCGCAGTTTAATCCTCAGATCACCCAAGTTCCGGACTACTGGGCTATAAGAGAACTCCTCCAAAACAAAACGGTATCCAAACGCTTTTTGCACCTCCTCGGCTCCGGCTTGGACTGCTGGCTTATCTTGGTCGTAATTCGCAATCCACCCTAGCGCGCTACAATGTAAATTACGGATGGTATCGATAAAGAAGGCGCGGTGCTCCGGATCAGACAATGTGTCGTTCGGATCATCCCCAGGTTGAACCTTATAATTACCCCAATTGTAGGCTGCTTCGCCTTCCATAGGGTGAGTCATCCAGCGACCTTTAGTTGCGTTCAGCCGATCAATGCCAGCACCGTGCATTAGCCGGAAAGTCTGCTCCTGATGTGCCCAAGAGTCCCAGTAGACGCCGAACTCGAAATCTTCAAACTCATTCGCATGACGAACCAGGACCTGCTTGTTCTGAAATGCTTTTTCAAAGGCCGTTCCTAATAGTTTTTGCATTTCTAAATCTGGATGAGGGTTATGGTGCTCTCCCCAAAAGCCGATGATTCCCATCTGAACCCAAGCTACCCTAGGGTCACTATCCCAGCACTGGCCAAGCGCCTCGATCAAGCGAAGAAGTCGCCGCTTGAATTTAGGGCTGCTGTAGTCGCCAGATTCTAGATCGCTCGGCCAGTATTCATTGCCGCTTTCTCGATCCCAATCTAAATAGACCCGAGGAATTATTTTTACTCCCGTGCCGCGAAGCTCCGCCCATTTCCCATCGCTGTAGGCCCGGATATTTGCTACTAAGTCATCCGTCTTCTTTTGCTCTAGATCATTCCACTTAATATAATGACGCGCTAGCGTCGCAAATCGGCTTTTAGAGACGCTTCCGCCCATATCAGGACGAAAGCCTTTTAGCGGATTTCGCAAGGCGCTAGGATACTCCTCGGGGTCAACGACTACTAATGCGGGATCTGATCCATGGCTAAGTACCGCTGTTAAAAACACCGTAGCAAAAGTGCCAATAAATTGAGATGCACGGTATATTATTTTAATAAACATTTGAGGGTATCCGATTAGGTAAAAAAATTAATACATCAACTCCTGAAGTAGTTGCGCTAAATTTAGATCAATAGTATTCAAACCTGAGGGTGCTCTATAGTAGAAGATAAACATCTGCGAAATAGAATACACCTAGCCCCGCGTGTAGACATTGGATCTTTCGCCTGAATCCTTGGATATTTTAATTATAGGCATCTGTTTAGTTCGTTCGATAATTACAAAGTAACTTGTCTGGATCTGTTATAAACTCTCACTTGCGCTGGTTAAACCAATGCTGCACTCCTATACAGTCGCGACTGTTGAGCACTTGCTCCTTCTCAAGCCAACCTTTACGAGCAATATTCACCCCAGCGTCAAAGTAACTCAGGCCCTCCATACTGTGGGCATCCGGATTGATTGCACACATCAGCCCACGTCCCGCGGCTCGACGCCAAAGCCGCCAGTCCATGTCGAGGCGATGCGGATTGGCATTGATCTCAATAATCACGCGATTGGCAATCGCGGCGTCGATCACCTTTTGCAGGTCGA
>QXZH01000077.1 GCA_009886465.1 Opitutaceae bacterium | reverse complement strand
TAAAATGGTAGTATCGCTATTAGATCAATAAGTCCGTAGAAGGAAAAAATATAAGATAGTTTCTTTTTTGATATAAAAAGCCTCGTTAAGTACTCGATGGTGAAGACTCCGACAGTAAAAACCTCAAAGATGTATAGGCCAGTTGAGAATTTACTTTGTATTGCAGGTTCTGTTTCTAATGCGAAAGCGACCACGCTGAGAAAAATCAGAAGACGAATGAAAGACTCTAAATACTGAACTGATTTCATGTTTTTAATTAGTAAAAATTAGATTACCCAGGCTTAGATCTTTTCAGTTAGATAAGAGTAGAGTCTTGGATCTACATCGCGATCTAAAAAGTATTCCATTTTTACGACTGAAACACTGCCACCTGCATCGTTCTGCATTGCAGTTTTTTCAAATTTATCGGGAACAGAAGTCAAATCACCAAGATAATAAAATGCTGTGCCTTCATCGTCATCTTTCTTAACGAAAAAAGGCAGTCTGATTTTATTTTCAGATTGATTTCGCATGATTACAACTTCTGGACTAGATAGAGTTCTTCTACTCTTTGACATGTAAACAACGTGTCTTGGATTTATAAAATGATCCTCATATCTGGTAGTTTCAGATATATCGTCTCCCTTGTGATATGTGACAAATATTGGACAGTTTGTTTTGTCTTGGCTGACTATATAGCCACCAACATTTTGTGCGTTAGGAAGTTTATCCCAGCGAAGTATTCGAAAGACATCCCTACGGCTATACTTTGCTCCTCGTTTAAATCCTCCTACGTAGTTGTGAAGATCAAAATCTAGCATAAAAGCTATTATTGCTGCCGTGCATACATCTTGAGTGTATTCCAGGATTACATTATTGTTAGTTATTTCAGTAAAACTAGCTCCTCGGGTTATTATTAACTTATCACTATCAAATTCTGCTATTTTGAAGCCTGTTGCTTCAGATAATCTAATCTCTTGGCCGTTTACTCGTTTTGTTACGTAATGGAAGTTTAAGTTATGAATGGCGTTAGCAATAATTGTATCTTCGGTGTGAAAACTGCATTCATCTAGCATTATATGCTTTAGATGATCGATGCTCAAAGATTCTTTAGTTAGTAACTCTCTGAGTATTATGACTTCTTCTATGCGAATGCCATCGCACACGTATTTGCTTAAGTATTCTAGCAGCTGAAGTCCTTTAGTCGGCACTTCAGGGCATTCTCCCATCGCTATTGTGAAAGTTAGCAAAGAACCAGAGTAGTTTACATATTGGTATGGGTCTCTTGACTTATTATTGATAAAGTCAGCCATTAATGGAGGCCGACCTAGCCTAAATTTAAGTAAGTTGAAGTCTTCAGTCAGAGCTTTCTTAGTGTTAAGTTTACTTGAATCAATAGATGCGAACACCCTTTCTCTGGCAATTTCCTCAAAGCTTATTGAAGAGCTTCCTGGTATTAGACTACTTCCAGCGCTTAAAAGTTTTCTTAATCGGTCTTTGCTGAATGAGGAGTCACCAAATAAGGCTACTGGAATTAGATAGTTATTTTTATAATTACCTATAAAATCAATTACGGTAACGTATTCTTTACCGATTGATTTACGTAGCCCGCGCCCAAGTTGTTGAACAAAAATAATTGCCGATGATGTAGGCCTCAGCATGACAACTTGATTTACTCTGGGGATATCTACACCTTCGTTAAAAACATCTACTGTTATCAGATAATCTAATTTATCTATGTCGTCCGATTCTAATTTGAGTATAGCATTTTCACGACTATCAGCGGAATCTTCACCAGTTAGGGGCAATGTTTTTAGGCCTTTTGCGTTGAGAGATTTACTCAACTCTCTAGCTTCCTCAACTTTTGAGCAAAATATAAGTCCTCTTGGAATACCTGAGTCGCAGCCATACTCATCTAATGTATTAATTAAATGATTTATACGCTCCTCTGATATGAGCCTATTGAAGTCAGAGTCGTCATCAAGGGGTTCGCCGTCTACCGAGATATCTGTAACACCAAAATAATGGAAGGGCACAAGAAGGTCAGCGTGCATTGCATTCTGTAGCCTAATTTCATAAGCTACCGAGTGGTTAAACAGAGAAAAAATATCAAAACCATCAGTCCTTTCTGGGGTTGCTGTCATCCCCAGTAGAAACTTAGGGGTGAAGTAGTCTATGGTTTTTTGGTATGTTTTCGCACCCGCACGATGTGTTTCATCAATTATTATATAATCAAATTCATCTGCTGAAAACTCTCTTAGGTGATGCTCCTTATTTATGGTTTGAACTGTAGAAAAGACAAAATCAGCGCTTTTATCCAAACTTTCCTCGGCGCAGTAGATACTCATCGATCTTGATTCGCCAAACACCCGTTTGAACTCACTCATAGCCTTACGGCAAATATTTAGTCGATGGACGACGAAGAGTAGTTTTTTTGCATTAAAGTTTCTGACATCTAACGCGGACAATACGGTTTTACCAGTCCCTGTTGCAGAGATAATTAATGATCGGTTATGTCTTTTCTCACGGACGTGCGCTAATTTATCAAGAGCTTGCTCTTGCATAAGGTTCGGCACTATGACTTCACACGGACCAAGGTCTATCTTCTCAGGTCTGACAAAAGTCTGCCTCCTGGAGTTCTCCCATATCTTCCTGTAGGTTTCGATGCTTTGTTCAGTTATGGGGTCAGACTTGTTTGACCATACTTCAAGCTGCTCTAGAAATTTGGCATACAGGCTTGATTCTCGAGCAACACATAAACCTATGTTAGCTTCAGTATTCTTACCTAGAGCGTTTTGGGTTAAGTTCGAACTACCAATCATTATTCCTGCATGTTTGCTGTGCTCAAATAAATAGGTTTTGCCGTGAAAGTTGGGGGAATTGACAAACTTTACCTCAATACCTTCAAATTTTGATAACCTCTCGATTGCTGATGGGTCTGAGAAATTTAAGTAAGTGGAAATTAGAATGGTTCCGCTTCCTCCGCGCGCACCGAATTCCTTCAGCGTTTGATGGATACAAGCAACTCCACTTCTGGTTACAAATGCGACGGCAAGGATGAAACTTTCACAAGAGCTAATATTGTTAGTTATATGCTCAAGGGTCTTTGTGCCTTTTAGATAATCATTGAGGATCAACTTAGGTTGATACTGAGGTGACACGTCAGGGTCGTTTTCTATCAACCCCGAGATTATCCCGTCTAATAAGTTACTCTTTGAAGACATGAGACATTTGATCTTTGAGGATTCGTAATACAGGGCGGTCAGCTTCTACCCAATCAAGAGCATCAGCATCGCCTAAACTTACATTGGCATAGCTAATATGTTCATTTAGCTGTCCGTTAAAATTACCAAGTTTGACTAAAAAACAGTGCATCCGTATGGAAAAATCTGGGTATGTGTGGTCAACGGTTACAATGTGTTCATGAATGTCAGTTTCTAGCGCGAGTTCCTCTCTTAGTTCTCTAGACAGAGCTAATTTATGATCTTCGTTGCGCTCAACCTTTCCCCCAGGAAACTCGAATTTGTTAGTAATATACTCAAACTGCGATTGGCCTCGCTGGAAAGCTAGGAGTTCTCCATTTAATTCTATCACTGCAGCTACGACTTCGATCATGTTAAAAAAGGTCAGCCTCGGCTGCATAGCGAATGAATCGGGTGGAATAATCAGCCTGGGCGCTCGCGCACAGCGCTAGAAAAAGGAGAGAGAGAATAGCGTATTTAGTGGGGTGCATCAGTGGGGTAGTTGGTGAAGACTCTAGTTATTGATCGATGGTGGCCAGGTGGCAATATGCATCATAAGGCGATGCTGCAAAAAGGACAACGACCGTCAAGTGCTCTGAATGTCATAGTCCTGGTTTGTGCCGACTTATACATCTTTTTTCGTCCCGAGGCTGGACGTTGTTTTGATTCATGCGCATGTAGTTTGATTCATGCCTTCAGTTTCCTCAGCGTCTTCTTCTAAGCCAGCGGTTGTTTGCCGTGCGGAGGATGCTTGCGATGATCTAGACCTGAAGCTCTCACGGGCTTGGTTGCGGATCGCGATTGCGGGCGTCTTTGCGGGGCAGGGGATGGTGTTTTCTTTGGCCTTGAATATGACGCCGCCGCCTTTTGCTTCGATGGCTTATTGGATATTGCATGGTGGGCTGATTCTTTCGGCGCTTGCGGTGATGGCTTTTCTGGGAGGGCCGCTCTTTGCTTCGACTCTGGCTATGTTTCGAGGTCGACGTCTCTCAATCGAGGGGCTCTTTACGCTCAGCTTACTGGGAGCATTTGTTGGCTCAGTAGTCGGCTCTCTTACGGGGCAGGGCAGTGTCTACTACGAGGTGGTCTCGATCGTGATCGCAATCTATACTTTTGGTCGGATGCTGGGTGAGCGTTCGCAGGCCAAGATGAAGTTGGAGAGTGCCCGCCTACGGGAGCGATTTGATCGGGTGACCGTACAGTCGGAGGAGGGCGATTGGCGAGAGTGCTCCCTAGCCGAGGTCTCGGTGGGCGCTCTAGTCCGCGTCGAGCCCGGAGGTCCTTTTACGGTGGACGGTATTATTCAGACTGGCGTCGGCTATGTGCAAGAAACTGCTTTGACAGGTGAACCGCTGCCGGTCGTACGGCGCGCGGGTGATCGGGTGCGGGCGGGCGCTTGGGCTGTGGATAGCCGCTTTGAGGTTGTGGTCGAGCAGGGTGCGGGGACGCGGGAGCTGGATGCGATTTTACAAACAGTGGAAGGGGCGGATGGTCGACCTTCAGAACTACAGACGCAGGCCAATGATTTGATCCGGATATTTCTGCCGATTGTGGTGGCTGTGAGTGCGGCGACGGCGCTCTTTTGGGGGCTGACTGGCACTTGGATGGATGCGGTGCTCAATAGCATGGCGGTGCTGCTGGTGGCTTGCCCCTGCGCCCTGGGCTTAGCCACTCCTGTGGCGATTTCTCAGGGGCTCTTCCGCTTGGCTCAGCTCGGACTCGTGAGCCGCGATGGGGCTTTAATCGATGCCCTGGAGCGGACGCGGCGTGTCTTCTTTGATAAGACGGGCACTTTGAGTGAGTCTGACCTGCGGGTGACTGAACTCTGGGTGGATACAGATTTACCGATAAAGCGTAACGAATTGTTGGCCTCGGTCTTGGCGGCTGAGTCGGGACTGGAACATCCTGTGGCGCGGGCGCTCACTAAATATTTAAAATCTGAAGGTATTGATGGAGCCTGCGAGCTGCAGAATTTGCAGATGATTGCTGGGCAAGGGATCGCTTATGACTTGGTGGCGGGTGAGGTGAGACATCGTTTCCAAGTGGGTGAGGCTAGCCTATCTGGATCGGATCAGGCGATCGAAGAAGTGGTCAAAGCACTGCACGAATCGAAGGGGCGGCGTGTCTTTGTTTATCTAGATGATCGAGTGGTGGCATGTCTGGTCCTGGGCGAGAGACTGCGGGTGGGGGTTGATCAAATCTGGGACACTTTGGATGCTCTGGAAATACGCTCACATATTTTGACGGGAGATCCTCTACCTGAGATGTCACTGCCGCCGAATGTGCAAATTGAGCAGGGCCTAAGTTCTGCAGATAAACTAGAGCGCGTCCGTAAATCGATCGGAGCGGGGGAGTCGCCACTATTTGTAGGGGACGGTATCAACGATGTCGCCGCTATGTTGCAGGCAAGTGGCTCCATTGCGATGCACTCTGGCGCAGGGCTGGCGCGATCGGTCGCCATGGGGCAATTGTCGGATGATCGAATTGAGCTGATTCCGCAGGCAGTTAATTTGGCGCGTGCGATCCTCAGAAAACTCCGTGGCAATCTGTTGTATGCCTTTGTTTATAATCTAATTGGTATGGCATTGGCCGCAGCGGGTCTCTTACACCCAGTCGCGGCTGCCTTGATTATGTTAGTCTCAAGTTTTTGGGTCACAGCGCGTGCACTTAGCGGGCATTCTAGAGTCTAGGCACATTGAGCTTAGATTTAAGCAGTTGGACTAATAAGCACTATGCAAGTTGCTTATTTAATACATTTTAGGATTTCGCCCATTCTCAACTAATTACGCCTAATAGCCTATCTGCACTTATACTGATCCCAGTATTTAAGCGGGCTAGGAAGCCATTTGATGGCTTTACTAATGAGACTGAAACTCAGTAGCTGTAATTATCTTTGAAATCTACAAAAACGGTGTAAACTGGTTGCGAAAAAACATTTGCCATGGCATTTAGAGGCACTTTTAAAATGTCCCTTTTACGACGCATGGATAGCAAACCGACTACTAATCGAAAAAGTTTTCTCAAACGCGCAGGACTGGCAATCGCTGGTGTTTTTGCGGTCTCGTCGACTGCACGATTGAACACCCGGAAGAATCAAGCTAGCCAAACTACCACAGCCACGCAGGGCACACCTAACAGCGCGATGGCGCGGGTTCGCAAAGCCAAAGGTGCGGTTGCGCGCGAGGCCTAGTTTTTACTAGTTTCCGTGATCTTTTACGATCTATAGGCTAATCGAATTTTACTAACTAGAAGCAATGGCGAATGTATTTCCAAAATGGGTCAACACGATCCCGATCAAAGTAATTGTTGCAATTATTCTGATCAAAACTGCGGTCGTCCTAGGCGTCACTTATTATGCGACACCGAAGTATACGCGGGTTGGTTACTCGCCTACGCAGCCAGTCGCTTTCAGTCATGCTCTCCATGCGGGTCAGCTAGAGATCGATTGCCGTTATTGCCACACTTTTGTAGATCGTTCGGAGCACTCAAATGTACCGACGACTCAAGTCTGCATGACCTGTCACAGTATGGTGCGTAAGGACGACCCTATCTTGGCGCCTGTTCGTGATAGCTATGAGTCGGGCGAGCCAATCCCCTGGGTGCGTATTCATAAGACGCCTGACTATGTTTACTTCAATCACTCCGTTCACGTGAATCGTGGTATTAGCTGTATGGAGTGTCACGGTAGCGTGCAAGAGATGGATGTGGTTCAGCATACGAAGTCATTTAGCATGGGTTTTTGCTTAGAGTGTCACCGTAATCCTGAGGAATACATTCGTCCTCCGGAGGAGGTTTACAATCTTGATTGGGAGCGCCCTGATACCGAAGAATTTAAGAAGGAAGCCGTGGACTTTGTTCACGACTGGAAGGTCAATCCGCCGCAAAGCTGTTCTGGCTGCCACCGCTAATCGATTTTATTTGAGCAATGAAAAACTCTGAATTTTCTGGTCCCCGCTATTGGAAGAGTCTCGACGATCTCGCTGAAACTCCAGCCTTCACGGAGTGGGTCGAGCGCGAGTTCCCTGCGGGTGCTTCCGAAATGGAGGGCGTCAACCGCCGCCAATTTATGAAGGTTATGGCCGCATCGTTCGGTCTAGCGGGTCTTGGTATGACGGGTTGCCGTCGCCCCGAGCAAGTCATCCTTCCTTATTCTAAGCAGCCGGAAAATGTCATTCCTGGTGTGCCCATTTACTACACATCCTCGCAGCCAGGTGCTCGCGACAATGTGCCAGTTATCGTGGAAACCCAATCCGGTCGCCCAATTAAAGTTGAGGGCAATCCTAGCTACAGCCCTTACGGTGGTGCGACTTCCGTATACACGCAGGCTAGTATACTCGATCTCTACGATCCTGACCGCGCAAGCAAGAGTAGTATCAGCGAGATTGCCGTGCGCGACCGACTCTCTGCGATCAACAAAACACACCTTGCGGATGGTGGTAAAGGCCTCGTCTTCCTAGCGGAACCTAGTACTTCCCCTAGTCGCGCAAAGCTTGTCGCGCAGATCAAAGAAAGTTTTCCAGAAGCTACATGGGCGGAGTATGCTGCCATCGATCAAAGCACCTCCGAGAAGGCGGCTAAACTTGTATCCGGTAAGTCACTACGATCCATTCCTGATTTCAGCAAAGCTAAGCGCGTGCTATCGCTCGACGCTGACTTCCTTCTTAACGCCGATGCTTCCATTGGTCTAGCCCGTGACTTCGTCAAGACCCGCAAGGTCAAGGATTCGAAGGATGCTGGTAAAATGAGCCGTCTCTATTCGGTCGAAAGTTCATTGACTTCGACTGGCTCAATGGCTGATCACCGTCTCCGCTTAAGCAGTAGTCAGATGGGTGCATTTATCGCTCAACTCGGTGCCGCCCTCGGCTTAAGTCTTCCTGCCGCGGTTAAAAACACGGCCGCCTCTCTCGACATCGATGCTAAGTGGGTCAAGGAGTGTGCTGCTGACCTCGCCGCGAACAAGAGCCACGCGCTCATCATTGCAGGTGAACATTTACCGCAGTCCGTGCACGCCATCGTTATCGCGATTAACGAAGCCCTTTCAGCGCCGATCAATTATATCGAGGTGTCCGACGCAGAATCGGGAATAGCTGAAGCGGTTTCGCGACTCAACGAAGGCGATGTTAAGACACTTGTGATTCTAGGTGGTAACCCAGTTTACAACGCACCGGTCGATTTTGACTGGGCGACTGCCCAAGCTAAGGCAGGGGAAAGTATCTACTTCGGCACTGATAAGAACGAAACTGCTAAAGCCGCATCCCTAATGGTCGCCGCTTCGCACTACCTCGAAACTTGGGGCGATGGTCGCACTTTCGACGGCACGCTCGTGCCGGTGCAACCGATGATCGAGCCGCTCTTCCCGACCTTTAATGAGTTGGAGGTAATCGCACGCATCGCAGGTGTGGGAACGACGGATGCTTATTCGATCGTTCAAGCGACTTTCACAGAACAGGGTGGGGGTGACTTCAACAAATTCCTCAGTGATGGTCTCCTCGAAGGTTCTAATTCCAAGACGGTCAAACTTACTTCCGTTGATTTGAGCGTAATCGATGCTTCAGAATTAACAGCACCTGCACTCAGCGCTTCAAAGCTCGAAGTGCGCTTTACGGCCAGTTCGCATACTGGTGACGGACGCTACGCCAACAATGGCTGGATGATGGAGTGCCCCGATCCGATGACCAAGCTGACTTGGGATAATGCGATCATGATCAGCCCACGTCTTGCTAAAGAACTCGAGGAGTCGCAAGGCGTCCAGATCTTCCCGAGCAAGAAACCCATGAATAGCGACAGCGAGTTCTTCAAGAGCGCGAAGGGCACACTGCAAAACAACAAGGCAGAATTTAAACGCGGCAAAGAACAAGCTGTCCTTGCCGAACTCCTAATCAATGGTCGCCTTGTAAAGGCACCCATTCATGTCGTGCCTGGCATGGCGAATTACACCGTTGTATTGCCGCTTGGTATGGGCCGCGAAGTCGTGGGTCGTGTCGGTATGGGCGTTGGTTTTAACGCTTACAGCGTCCGCGATTCGAAAAGCCAAGGCATCACTTCCGGTGCATCGCTCCAGCTTACCAACGAGCACTACGAACTTGCGAATACTCAAGAGCACTGGTCGATGGAAGGTCGCGCGATCATTCGCGAGGGCAACGCAGACTATTACAAAAAGCACCCTGACTTCGCCAACAAGATGGGCGTCGAGTCGCACGCTCCAGCTAACTACGGCAAGGACGCTAACAAATCACTACAAGAGAAGTCGACTGGGCAGTATCGGGGCAACTCCGCCTACGAGCATCCAAGCTTTGCCGACCCCGCGCCCAACGTTAAAGTATGGCAGGGCGAAAAGGCCCGCGCCAAATTTCCTGATGTACAGCAGTGGGGTCTAGCCATCGACATGAACAGTTGCACGGGTTGTACTGCTTGTGTGGTCGCCTGTCAGAGCGAGAACAATATTCCTATTGTCGGTAAAGACCAAGTCCTCCGCGGTCGCGAAATGCACTGGATGCGGATCGACCGTTATTTCTCTGCCGAGAAATACGACCAGACTGAAGTCCCAGAGGATGTTCAAGTCTCCTTTATGGGCATGATGTGTCAGCACTGTGAAAATGCGCCTTGCGAGCAAGTTTGCCCTGTCAACGCGACCGTGCACGATAATCAAGGCCTCAACGTGATGGCCTACAATCGCTGCGTCGGCACTCGTTACTGCGCGAATAATTGCCCCTACAAAGTGCGTCGTTTTAATTTCTTTGATTGGAACAAGCGCCAGATTGGCGAGTTCTACAAGGGCCCTCTCGGTCCGGTCGATGAGCCTGAACTACATAAGATGCAAAAGAATCCAAATGTCACTGTGCGCATGCGTGGTGTCATGGAAAAGTGCACCTACTGCTCGCAGCGTATTGAAGCTGCTAAGATTGAGCAAAAACGCCTCGCTGGTCCCACTGGTAATATTAAGATTGCTGATGGCACGATTAAGACTGCTTGCCAACAAGTTTGTCCTACGGACGCGATTACCTTTGGTGATATCTCCGATGCCGAGTCAGAAGTGTCCAAAATGAAGGCGAGTGATCGCAACTATTCTGTGCTTGGTTACTTAAATGTGCGCCCACGCACTACATACTTGGCGCGCCTACGTAATCCTAATCCGAAGATGCCCGACGCCTACAAGAAGCCTTACGCTTATTCTCAGTATAAAGAGCGCTATGGTAGTATTGGTAGCACCACTGGCCATGAAGATCACTCCTCTCCCGAATACGACGCCGCTCCCGCTGCTCATTAATATAAAACTGCGAACCGATTCAAATGGCTACGACTACTCAAGATAGTTCAATGGATGCGACTCAGGCCGCTTTATTAGCTAAGGTGCAGCCCACTGAGCTCCATGAACAGCCCCTCGTCACCAACAACCGTGACTTCAACTGGGTGACTGATAAGATTTGCCGCATCGTCGAGACAAAGACCCCCACATGGTGGTGGATTTGCATGGCGGTTGCATTGATGACCGCTTCTTTCACGGGTCTTGGCTTACTTTGGCTCGTCAGCTCAGGTGTAGGTGTCTGGGGACTCGCAAATCCGATCAACTGGGGTTGGGCGATTGTTAACTTCGTTTTCTGGATTGGCATTGGCCACGCCGGAACACTCATTTCTGCCGTGCTTTGTTTATTAAAGCAGGGTTGGCGAACCTCGATTAACCGTGCTGCGGAGGCTATGACTATCTTCGCGGTGGTTTGTGCCGGTATTTTCCCGCTCTTCCACGTGGGTCGTGTTTGGTTTGCTTGGTGGCTCTTTCCGATTCCCAACTCTAATGTAATTTGGCCGCAGTTCCGTTCGCCACTGGAGTGGGACGTGTTCGCGGTCTCCACTTACGGAACCGTTTCTGTGCTCTTCTGGTATATGGGTATGATTCCCGACCTCGGTGTGCTCCGCGACCGTGCGGTTCAGCGTTTAAATAAAGGGGTCTATGAAGGCGGCAGTGCCATCGCCAACAAGATTGCCGAAGGGATGGATCATTTCCGCAAAAACTTTTATGCGATTCTTGCTATGGGCTGGCGTAATGCGGGTAACCATTGGCGCAACTATGAAATGGCTTACCTCGTTTTGGCAGGCCTTTCGACGCCGCTCGTTCTTTCCGTACACACGATCGTCTCCTTCGACTTCGCTCTCGCGGTGCTGCCAGGCTGGCACACTACAATTTTCCCTCCTTACTTCGTGGCAGGTGCGATTTTCTCAGGTTTCGGCATGGTACTTACACTCATGTTGCCGCTCCGCGCGCTCTATGGTTTGCACGATTTGATCACGCAGCGTCATATCG
>QXZH01000076.1 GCA_009886465.1 Opitutaceae bacterium | reverse complement strand
ATCAGCACGCCAAAATCGATTCGCTATGGCTGGGAAAATTTTCCAAATCTCAACCTCTTTGGCTCAGGCAACATGCCCGCTTTCCCATTTCGCACAGATCAATACTCCCCCTTTGCTAACTAAAGATTAATGGTGAATTGGCCCAATTTTAAGCGATTCTACATACAAAGATAAGATCGACCGAACGCTGTCCTACTGCCAAATAAATCATGAAGCCTCCGCACACGCACCGACAACTCTCTCGCCGAAGTTTCCTCAAAACATCGAGTGTTTTTGGTGCGCTAACCATAATTCCATCCTACGTCGCATTAGGCAATAAATCGACTTCAGGACTGGCACCCAGTGAAAAAATACGACTGGCAATCATCGGTATTGGTAATCAGGGCAACAGAGACCGCAAGTCTCTACTAAGCTCTGGATTGTGTGATGTCGTCGCACTCTGCGACATCGATATGGACGGTGCGCATACCCATGAGGCACGCTACGTCCACCGGCTCACTAACAAGCCACCAGTCGTTAAGGATGGCGAAACGGTTCCAGAACAGAGCCACATACAGGCACGCGCTTACACGGATTTTCGTAAAATGTTCGATGATATGGCGGACGACATCGACGCTGTCCTCATCGCCACCCCCGATCATTCACACTTTGCCGCGACCATGCTCGCTATGTCGCTCGGCAAGCATGTATTTGTTGAGAAACCACTCGCCCACACCTTTGCTCAATGTGAGCGTCTCATGGACCTTGCCGCGCGCAGTGGCGTCGTCACTCAAATGGGCAACCAAGGACATTCCGGCCCCAACTACTTCCAGTTTAAAGCGTGGTCAGAGGCAGGCATCATCAAAGACATTACGCGAATCACCGCCCACATGAATTTCAAACGTCGTTGGCACGGTTGGGGAGCCAGTGCAAGTAGCTATCCCAGCGAGCCTATTTCAGGCAATATACAGTGGGAACAGTGGCATGATGTAGTCGCGACAGACCGACCGTTTAGTAATAAGCTTCATCCACAGGAGTGGCGCAGTTGGTATGAATTCGGGAGCGGTTGCTTTGGCGATTGGGCACCACATATTCTGGATACCAGTCACCGTTTTCTCCAACTAGGACTGCCCAAACGTATCGTGACTTTGGATCGAGGAGGCATTAATCCTTACGACTTAGTTTATCCAGAGTCCTCGACTATACGTTTCGACTTTCCCGAGCGCGGCCCTAATCTACCTGCATGCGAAGTCACATGGTATGACGGGGTCAATAATATACCAAAACTAGATGCCCGTTACAGCGACAGCGAAGAAGAACAAACACTTTTGGGGCCAGGCAAAGAGCTCTACAGTGAAGAGCTCGTGTTTAAGGGCGGACACCACGGGCAACCACTCCAAATTGTACCGCGGTCTAAATTCCTTGATATGCGCGCATCACTACCTCTATTCCCACAGAAGAACTCTAACCATTATGCAAACTTCTTACTCGCATGTAAGGGAGAGGAAAGTCCCCGCTCTCCTTTCAGCGTCAGTGGAACGCTAACACAAGTTATGACTTTGGGTATACTAGCTCAACGCTTTGGTGGGCAAATCGAATTCGATCGTCACAACAAACGCATCACCAATAACCCTGCTGCCAATACACTGCTCGACCCTGCTCCGCGCAAGGGATGGGAATCCTACTATAAGCTGTAAGCTCTATTATCTAGTGATTCATCTATGAAAAAAGTTACGCTCCTATTAGGCATACTCTCTAGCACTTCATTCTGTGGAGCTAATCAAGTATCCGAAGCGCAGCAACCATTCATAAAAAGATACGAGAATCAAAAGCGCATAATTGCGCCCGAAAAAGCGCGAATTAACAGCGAGTCCGAGCCCGATCTTAATGAGGGTTTCGTCAGTCTTTACAACGGCAAAGACCTCAGCAATTGGACAGCTCGCGGGGGTTATTCTACCTTTGAAGCCCGCGCGGATCGTATTGTAGGTACCTGCGTAAAAGGTTCGCCCAGCACCTATCTGTCGACTCTGCGCAACGACTACAGCAACTTCATTTTTACTGCGGAGTTAAAATGGGTCATCGATGGCAATAGTGGCATTATGTTCCGGGCACAACATGAGCCGATGCAACCCTACGATAGAGTCTTTGGTCCACAGTGTGAAATGGAAGGTTTCGCGCCAATGCTAAAGCGTCAACGCGGTTGGTCAGGCGGCATCTACGGTCAGGGGTATGCCGCTTGGATTTATCCGCTGTGGCTCGAAGCTCATAGTGCTGTGCGGCAAGCACTAAAAAAAGATGATTGGAATCGAGTCACGATTAAGGCGGATAAGGGAACAGTAAAAACTTGGGTTAACGGGTTACCCGCTGCTCACTGGGTAAATGATCAGTTCCTAAAAGGATTTTTTGGACTTCAGGTGCACTCTGGAAAACAAGGTGAAGTCCACTTTAGAAACATAAAGGTCAAGGAACTCAATAACCTGCCTGAAGTGCACATGGCAAATGGGATAAAAATAGGTGAAGTCGACTCTGACAGCGCCATCATATGGACTCGGCTAACTGAAAGCCCAGAACGTAATACAGATGGAGTGCCATTCCCTAAGTCCGTGCCAGGTGATCCGAACAGTGTATGGCCCGATACTCAGCCAACATTTCCCGACCTTAGCATAATGCAAGGCAGTGTCTGCGGCGCTGCCGGTAAAGTCAGGCTTAGCTATTGGCACAAAGGCGCTGAAAGTGCTGCCCACACCACGCAATGGGAACGAGTGTATCCGCAAAACGATTACACCCACCAGTTTATACTCACATCATTAGACTCAGCAGCGCAGTACGAAATAAGAGTCGAAGGCAAAAATGAGGGTGGAAATACCTGTCAATTAAATGGTAGCTTCGTTACCGCACCGGCTACCGATGCATCAAGCGATATTCGCTTCGTAGTCACTACCTGTGGTGACTACCCACGCCGCGATGATCCACTCAATGGGCACAAGATTTACCCAGAAATGCAAGCCCTACAGCCCAACTTTTTCGTTCACGCGGGCGACATTGAGTACTACGACAAACCTGCTCCCTATGCCAAGAATTTGAAGCTGGCCCGCTTCAAATGGAATCGCCTCTATGCAATGCCCTATCTGCGAGACTTCCACAACCATACTGCGAGCTATTTCATGAAAGATGATCATGATACCACTCGAGATGACGCATGGCCTGGCACAGATTACTTTGACCTGACTTGGGAACAAGGGCTAGCGACCTTTCGCGAACAAGTCCCAATGGGTGATAAGACTTATCGCACAGTGCGTTGGGGTAAGGACCTACAAATATGGCTCGTCGAAGGGCGTGACTTTCGGAGCGCAAACACCACAACAGATGGTCCGCAAAAAACGATCTGGGGCAGTGAACAAAAGCAATGGTTCTTCGACACAGTGCGTGCATCCAATGCGAGCTTCAAAATCCTCATTAGCCCCACTCCAATTGTAGGTCCAGACCGCTGGAACAAAAATGACAACCATGCAAACCCTGGCTTTTCCTATGAAGGGAATGAACTGCGCGCTTTTATGGCAGAACAGAATAACATGTTCGTCATTTGCGGCGATCGCCATTGGCAATATGCAAGCGTTGACCCAATTACTGGACTGCGCGAATTCTCCTGTGGACCGGCTTCAGATAAACATGCGGCTGGCTACAGCGAAGAACTGCGCAAAGACATGCACAGCTTCCTTCGAGTCAAAGGGGGCTTCCTTAGAGTCGACCTCGATAGCACTAGTAAAATCTTACAATTTTACCACCACACTGTCGACGGTAGCGTAGTTTACGAAGAAAGCTTTAAATCCCTCTAAATTCATGTCTTTTATATTAAGAAATATCGCACTATGCGCGACTTTACTCTGCGCCCTTACCGCCAGTGCCACTCAGAAAAAAAATGTTTTACTCATTTGTGTTGATGACTTGCGACCCGAACTGAACTGCTTTGGTGTCGATTATATTCACTCGCCCAATATCGACCGCTTGGCAGCGAGTGGTCGCGCTTTTCACAATCATTACGTCAATGCACCGACCTGTGGAGCCTCACGCTACAGTTTACTGACAGGAGACTATTACCCAGAAGCTAAAAACTATGCCCTTTTTGATCGAGCTAAACAGCTCAAAGATGGTGACCGTTTTGTAAGACCGAGTCTGCCCGCCTGGTTCAGGCAACATGGATATACGACAACCGCCATTGGTAAAATATCCCATCACCCAGGCGGACTGGGAGGTAAAAATTGGGATAATCCTAGCCAGGTAGAAATGCCCGATGCATGGGATGAAAACCTACAACCGCTCGGCGACTGGCAGCATCCACGCGGTGTGATGCATGCACTGGCTGAGGGCAAAATTCGAACAGAGGCAAACAAGCTCGATGTTTTTGAAGCTTTTGATGGCGATGATCAAAGTTACCCGGACGGATTGATCGCAGACAAGGCGCTAAAACAACTCGAGCTTCTGGCTGCATCCGACCAACCGTTCTTTCTCGCAGTAGGCTTCATCCGCCCACACCTGCCATTTGGTGCCCCCAAACAATACCACGACCTCTATGCCGAATTGGGACTGCCACCAATTCCGCACGCCGATAAGCCACAGCACCAGAGCACTTGGCATAGTTCTGGAGAGTTTATGAAATATGAGCGCTGGTCACGAAATCCCAACACAGACCTTGCGTTCTCAGATGAGGTTCGCCGCCACTATGCCGCCTGCGTTAGCTATGTGGATGCGCAGGTAGGCAAACTCATGGAGCGCCTAGACCAATCGAAACTTCGAGAGAATACCGTCGTAATTCTATGGGGCGATCACGGTTGGCACTTAGGAGAGCATGGCATATGGGGCAAGCACACCCTATTTGAGGAGTCACTTCGCTCACCACTCATAATTAGTTACCCAAAGATACCCCAAGCAGGCGAAGCAAGCACAGCGATCGTAGAAACCACCGATATCTTCCCCACCCTGTGTGAACTAGCTGAATTACCTGTGCCAAAATATTTAAATGGAACAACACTTCGCCCACATCTACAAGATCCCAATAGTAAAGGTCACGATGCCGTTTCCTATCAGTCTGGTCGACAAACGATTCGCAACGAATACTATAGGCTCATCCTCCATGCTAGCGGTTATGTGGAATTATACGACCATAGCAACTTGCAGGGAGAAACAGTAAACGTCGCGAGGGATCATCCTGAAATAGTAAAGCGAATGAAGAAAACGCTGCTAGATCGATTCGATAAGCGAAGCGAAAAACTCATAGCACCTCAGGGATTCGATCTGAAAAGGTAAAGAGCTACACTGCTATATTTGAGCCTTGTTCCGCAACGCAGACGTGACTCGCATACGGTTGCAACTCCACATGACCCGACAAAAGGTCGCCTGATGTTAAATCACGCAAAGACTGATCAAGCAATTCAATCGATTGGGCCTCGCGCTTATAATTAAACAGAAAAGTAAGCATCC
>QXZH01000075.1 GCA_009886465.1 Opitutaceae bacterium | reverse complement strand
CGCATTATGATTCGCAGTATTCTACAGCGGCTCGCCCTGATGGGTTTGATCATGACCGGAGTCATTACGGTGACTTTCGTTCTTTGCCGCGTCTTGCCCGGCTCACCTGTAGAGATGATGCTTGGTGCCAAACCCACGCCCGAGCAGATTGTGCAAGCCGAAGAAGAGCTTGGGCTGAACAAACCCTTGGGGCAGCAGTATTTGTTTTTCCTCGGTGACGCTGTGCGGGGCGACTTTGGTAAGAGTCTAATCACTGGGCAAGCGGTGACGGACGATGTCTTTCTGCGGGCCACGGCCACGCTGGAGCTGGTTACGCTCGCGCTGCTGCTCGCGCTCTTCGTCGGCCTGCCGCTGGGTGTGCAGGCCGCCGTCAAAAAAGAAACTACGCTCGATCATTCCGTCCGTATGGGATCGGTCGCGGCAGTGGCAGTGCCCGTTTTTTTTCTTGGGCTCCTGCTGCAAATGTTCTTTGCTGGAAAGCTTAGTTTGTTGCCCCTGCAAGGGCGCATCGATAGCGGTGTCTTACTCGATCATGCCTTCCCCCGAGTCACGGGATTTTACTTAGTCGATACTTTACTGGCGGGCGAGATGGGTGCTTTTGCCAGTGCGGTTAGGCATCTAATTCTGCCGGTGCTCACTCTGTCGCTCGCCTCCATGGCCACTATCGTACGCGTCACGCGTAGCTTGATGATCGAAGCCATGCAGGAAGACTACATCGCCACCGTGCGCGCCTATGGCGTACCGCAGAGGCACATCTATTATCGCTACGCGCTCAAGGCTACGCTCATTCCGCTGCTCACCGTGGTCGGGCTGACCTATGGTTTTATGCTTGGTGGCAGTATCATTGTGGAGTATGTCTTCGATTGGCCGGGCGTGGGTGGTTACATGGTGCAGGCGCTTTTGAATAACGATTTTCCCGCAGTGATGGGTGTGACCTTCTTTATCGCATTCGCGTATTTATTAATAAACCTTCTAATTGATCTTCTCTATCAGGCACTTGATCCGCGCCTCCGCCGATCATGAGTGCCGAAGATCAAAAACTCACTCTCGCTGAATACGCGGGCGATTTGCTCAAGCACAATCGGCTCTTCGTCGTCGGGCTAGTAATCGCGCTAGGCTTTTTTCTCATCGCGTTGATGGCTGCCTGGATCGCGCCGCACGATCCGCTGGCGATTGATTTTTCCGCCAAATTAGCCTCGCCCAGTGCGGAGCATTTTTTCGGCACTGATGTATTGGGGCGCGACATCTTCTCGCGGGTGCTTCACGGCACGCGTACCTCTTTACTCACCGGTGTGCTCGTGGTTTCGATGGCACTACTCATCGGCTTACCTGTCGGACTCGTCGCTGGCTACTACGGGGGTCGTATCGATATGGTGCTCATGCGTGTGGCCGATGTCTTTCTAGCTTTCCCGCCGCTGCTGCTACCCATTGCGATCACTGCAGCGCTTGGTCCTAGTCTCTATAATGCGCTCATGGCTTTGGCCATCTCTTGGTTCCCCTGGTATGCGCGTATCTTGCGCGCCTCAGTTATCGCGGTTAAGGGGGAGCTCTACGTGAAGTCTTCTCAGGCCATGGGCATGCACCCGGTGCGCATTATGCTCAAGCACGCCCTGCCAAACTCGACCACTCCCGTCATCGTGCAAGCATCCATGGATTTCGGCTACACCATACTTGCTGCGGCCTCGCTCAGTTTCATCGGTATGGGCGCGCGCCCGCCCACGATTGAGTGGGGCTTGATGATCGCCAGCTCCCGCTCGATCTTTCTTGAATATTGGTGGACTGCCTTTTTCCCTGGGCTGGCCATTTTCGTTCTAGTTTGGGGGGCGAACTTACTCGGAGATGGCATACGTGATCTCCTCGACCCACACTATTCGGATAAGCGATGAGTGAAGCGATTCTAGAAGTGAAGGACTTATGTGTCACCTTTCATGGTCGCCGCAGGGATGTGGAGGCAGTGCGTAGCTGCTCGATCCATTTGTGTGCCGGTGAAGTGCTTGGCATCGTCGGTGAATCAGGTAGTGGCAAATCGCAACTATCGCTCGCCTGCATGGGTTTGACTGCCGGGAATGGTGATGTCTCTGGCAGTATTCGTCTGGCCGGGCAGGAACTTGTCGACGCGGATAAGGAGGTTATTCGCGATTTGCGTGGTGATAAGATCGCCATGATTTTTCAAAACCCAATGACGGCGCTAAACCCCTTCTATCGAGTGGGGGAACAATTAGCCGACATCCTTCGCGTGCATCACGACATGAGTGAGCAGGAAGCTTGCATAGCTTTGGAAAGGTCCTTCACCGAGGTCGCTCTGCCCGATCCTAAGGCGACACTGCGTAAGTTCCCACACCAGTTCTCGGGTGGTCAGTTGCAGCGTATCATGATCGCGCTAGCGGTCAGCTGCGAGGCCGAAGTCCTAATCGCCGACGAGCCGACGACCGCGCTCGATGTTACGACACAGAGGCAAGTCACCGACTTGCTGCGTCGCCTCGTCGATGAGCACAATATGGGGCTGATCTTTATCACGCACGATATGAGTGTGGTCGCCGAGCTCGCTGACCGAGTGGTGGTGATGCGTCGAGGAGAGATTGTCGAGCAGGGCGCCGTGGCCGCCGTGATGGGCAATCCGCAGCACGAATACACGCAGTTATTGCTGGCCTCCGTGCCCATGCTGGGCGACCATAAATCGAAGCCCCCCGGAACTGTCTACATCACACAGGATGATCGGCTGGAGGCGGATGCTTTTTTGGAAGTCAGTCAACTTTCTAAGTTCTACCCGACACGCAGCGGCGTCGTGAACGCACTCAAAGATGTTGATTTTCGATTGATGCCGGGAGAATGTACCGCGTTGGTCGGTGAGTCTGGCTCGGGTAAGACGACGCTAGCGATGTCCTTACTTCACTTACTTCAGCCTAGTGCGGGGCAAATATTTTTTGAGGGTCAGGAGATCTCTGGTAACGGACGCGAGGCCCTCAAAGAGGCGCGACGAAATATCAGCGTGGTTTTTCAAAACCCATACTCGTCGCTCAACCCGCGGATGCGCATAATCGACATCGTGGGCGAGCCGCTGCGTGTTTTGACGGATCTGGATCGAGCCGCAATTAAAAGCCGAGTCGTCGAAAGCCTCGAAGCCGTCGACCTATCAGCGGAACACTTGCGACGCTACCCACACGCTTTTTCGGGAGGGCAGCGGCAGCGTATTGCACTGGCGCGTGCGCTCGTATTGGAGCCGAAGTTGATTATTTTAGACGAGCCGACCGCCGCGCTCGATGTCTCTGTGCAAGCGCAAGTCGTCGAGCTCTTGAATGAACTACGCGCCCGTAAGAAAGTTGCCTTTTTCTTCATTACGCACGATCTTGCATTGGTCGAGCGTCTCGCCAATCGCGTGCTAGTTCTTTACAAGGGAGAGATCATCGAACGCGGTACTGTCGAAGAGGTCTTTCAAAACCCTCAAAACGATTACACACAAAAGCTCTTAGCCAGCGCTCCACGCTTTGAGAGCTTTCAACAAAGCATCCACCCATCATGAGTCATTACAGCATCGCAGGTTTACAACTGGAACTCTCCTCGGACGATAATCTCGAGCTGATCGCACGCGAGGTCGGCTTCACCAAGCAAGTCTTCCCTTGGGTGCAGATGGTCGTGCTAAGTGAGCTGTGCGCCTACGGTGCCGACCCTTGCCGTGCAGAATCGCTCCCGAGTGCCGCCTACGATTTTTATGCTGCACTCGCTAAAAAACATGGCATCTATCTGATCGCAGGATCGCTCTTTGAGCGTAAGAAAGATAAGACATATAATTTAACTCTAGTCTTCGATCCGAGCGGTATCGAGGTGGCTCGCTATGCCAAGATGTATCCGTTCGAGCCTTACGAGCAAGGAGTCACGCCGGGAGAGGAATTCTGTGTTTTTGATGTGCCAGAAGTCGGCCGCTTTGGAATCTCGATCTGTTACGATATGTGGTTTCCTGAGACGACGCGCACGCTGGCGTGGATGGGTGCGGAAGTGATCTTGCACCCGACCATGACGGGCACGATTGACCGTGACGCGGAGTTGGCCATCGCCCGAGCCAGCGCTGTGACGAACCAAGTCTATTTCTTTGACATCAATGGAGCCGGGCAACTCGGCAACGGCCGCTCAATCGTGGTTGATCCAGAGGGGCGTGTCTTGCACCAAGCTGCCAACGGACGAGAAGTGATCCCTGTGGAAGTCGATCTGGACAAGCTACGCCTGAGTCGCGAGCGAGGCCTTCTCTCGCTAGGGCAACCTCTCAAAAGTTTCCGTGATCACTGGCGTGTCTTTCCCCCGTATCAAGCAGGCATGCAATCGGACGCACTGGACGCGCTGGGCGACTTAAAGAAGCCAGGGCAAAGTAGCTCACGCCCCTAGCGTGTGCCTTTCTATTGGATGAGTGTAATACGAAACTCCAACGCCGCATCGGCTGGTGGTATCTTGGCGATATGCTTGAAACTGTCGGCCTCTATGGGGTCGCCGTAGCTTTGCCAAGTGTCGCCGGCGTCGGCTGAGCTTTCGATCTCGTACTTCAGGCCGAGCACAGTTTCGAATCGAAGGGTGCGCCCCATTTCAATCTGTGTTTCCACGGCTTCGGGCTCTGCCATTATGCGGGCGATTATTTGCGCAAGCAAGGTGCGGGCAGTGATGTCGTAGTAGAGCAAGCAGCTCGATTCGTTGAGCGAGAGCTCGGGGTGTACGGCGCTGAGAAAGACTCGGCCACTGCCGTAGGGGAAGAGCATCATGGCAGGTTCTTCATGGCCGGAGAAGCCCGGCATGTCATAACGGGCGATGACTTTTTCGTTGGTCCATTTGCCATTTGGCGGGCGATATATCGGTCCTCCATAGTAGAGGACGCTAACGCTTGGGTTGGCTTCAGGCATGAGTGTCTGATCTAGCGTGATGTCCACCATGCGCGCGCCCGGGTAGGAGGAGCAGCCTGTCTCAGCAAATGAATCCCACGGTTGAAAATCGATGATCGCTCCATCCGAAATGCCTGGCCAGATGTCCAGAGGGTAGTCGTAGACGTTTTGCAATGAATCCGCGTCTGTGTTTTCTCGCCATAGGACTTTGTCGCTAATGAAGAATGACCCAGCGCACATGCCGAGGTAGGTACCCCCTTCGGAAATGAAGTCTCGGATGTTTTGATAGCCGGTCTGGTTGATGTATTCGTTATAACCTCCTGCCCAACCACCAGGGAAGATGATCATCCGGTAGTATTCCCCAAGGTCGTTGTTGTTCACGTCATCGGCATCGATATACTCCAAACTGTATCCGAGTGCATTGACGAGCACTTGGGTAGCGGTCACCAAGGGCAACCAGGCTCCACCTTCCGGCCATTGCGTTTCATTGGTGTCGTTGTATATAGCAATGTCTCTAACGTTGAGCGCGTGGGCCGATGTGGTCAGACATAGCGTGATGAGGAGGATAGATAGAGTCTTCATGGTCGTCTATCCGAGGCTGATGGTCTTGATGTTGACAAATTCTTTGATGCCTTCTTCGCCAAGTTCGCGGCCGAAGCCAGACTCGGCGATGCCGCCGAAAGGGAGGCGTGGGTCGGAGCGCACGAAGTCGTTGACTACACAAGTGCCTGCTGAGACCTCGTTGGCGGCGAGGTGTAGGCCGTGCTCGGTGTCGGCAGTGAAGATCGCACAACCGAGTCCGTAACGAGAATTATTGGCTAGATCGATCGCCTCTTCGGTAGATTTAGCGGTAATGATGGAGCCGACGGGACCGAAGAATTCTTCTTCAAAGGCTGGGTTCTCAGGCTGCACATCTGTCAGCAAGGTGGCAGGGAAGAAATTGCCCTTGCGGTCGAGTTGTTTGCCTCCGCAGAGGATGCCTGCACCCGCTGCTACGGCGCGGTCGACTTGGTCTTGCAACTGCTGGCAAAGATCGACGCGTGCCATCGGCCCTTGAGTGATGCCCACTTCGAGTGGGTCGCCTAGTTTGTATTTTACCATTTCGGTAAGCACGCGTTGAGTAAATTCTTCCGCCACAGATTCGACTACGATAAATCGCTTGGCCGAGATACAGGTCTGCCCGTTATTCAGCATACGGCTAAAGACTGTCTTTTCGGCTGCGAGCTCGAGGTCGGCATCAGCGAGGACAATGTAAGGGTCGCTACCGCCGAGTTCTAAGAGTGAGCGCTTGAGATGCCGCCCTGCA
>QXZH01000074.1:6649-26288 GCA_009886465.1 Opitutaceae bacterium | reverse complement strand
AGACGTGGCGTCCACAAATTTAACAGTTCATATCGTAGGCGACGGCTTACTGATGTGAAACATAGAGGTAGGCGTGATACTCGTTTGTACCATCACCTGGGGCAAACCAGCAATTGGCACCTTCAAGACCACCGACAGTCGCAATACCGCTCCCAGCGAGTGAGGCTTCGACAAAGCTAAGATCAGAAACCGCATCACTGGTGAACGGCCCATTGACTTTAGCTGCCAATGCCGCTGCTTCTTGTAAGGTTAAGTTGGGCATGAAATAATAAACAATTCGTGTACCCGATCCAGCCGATTTGAAGCGAAATGTGGCAGTTGTACCAGTGTATGTTGCACCACCTATTAATGCGCCCCCGACCGAAGCACAGCCAATTGAGTGACTAAGATCGCCCTGAGGACGACCAATCGGTGCTTTTTCTTGCTCGAGCAATTGAGACTGGCGTACTAGCACGTCGCCAAAGTCAAAAGAGCCAGGTGCCGGATCGTAAGCAATTGGATTGCTAGGATCTGATTTGTAGTCAAGTACGGTCACCAAGTCCGCATCGAGAGGAAAATTGTCGTAGCGTTGATAGTAACCGATCGCAGCTGTTTTCGCAGCGCTGACGGAGGCAACTGCAGATGTCACTTTAGCATCACGGATGGATTCGATCACTCTTGGAGCGACAACCGCAGCAAGAATACCGATAATAGCGAGCACGCCGATCATCTCAATGAGAGTGAAGGCGGAATTTTGTTTTAATGATTTGTTCATAGTAGTATTAGGTTTATTTATGTCTACGAATAGAGGTGAAGTAAACACCCTAGTTTGCTGAAACCCACTCTGTCAACCTGCCATTTGCAATAATTTCCCTAGTGCTTCTGTAAAATTTGCAGGTTTTGACCTAACACGACATGCATACAGTGACTGTCTGCTGTTAGTCTTCTAGGCATGAGCTTTGGGACCGGAGTCCCGGCAAGGCAGAGGAGTGTCAATCCTACCTATGGAGCTTGTGCGAAGAAATCAAAACCCTCAGGAAGGGGCAATTTTCGGATGGCACAAAAAAACGGCCCTCCTTAAGCGGAGAGCCGTTTGTAAATATGATACGATCCTGATTACCAGGTGCGCTTCTTATGACGATTGGACTTCAAACGCTTGCGGCGTTTGTGGTTATTCATCTTAAGGCGGCGTTTTTTCTTGAGGTTACCCATGTGTAAATTGTGTGTTGAAATGTTCGAGCGCTGGAAAAAGTCAGAAATGCACCCTCCTGTAAAGGGTTTTTTCAAACCAGTGACAGCGCACGGGGCTCCTGAGCGCTTACCAGCACAGACTGAACGGCGGACAGCGCCTCGCTGGTGACTGCATACTGGCTCGATTGCCCTGTTGCGAACCCGTCGACTCGCTCGATTATTTTGAGACCACTGGTGGCATTGGTCACGAAGACGGCCTCGGCGTCGTACAATGCCTCTGGGACAAAGTGCCCCTCCACGATTTGTAAATCGCGGTCGCGAAGCAATGCGGCACGAGTGACGCCAGGTAGGATGCCGGTATCGAGCGCAGGCGTGTGGAGTTGGCCGTCTTTGAGAAAAAATAGATTGGATGTAGCGGTCTCAGCGAGGTAGCCATTGGTATCGAGGCGCAAACAATCATAGTAAGCCTGAGCACGGGCGAGGCTAAGCAAGTGTATGACCTCCATGTAATTATGGGTCTTATGCCCGGCGAGTAGCGAGCGTGGACAGATGGGGCTGGCGGTATTGAGGATTAAAGTGTTGGACGCGGGCGAAGGAATTGGCGGGCGCGAATAGACGTAGAGGCAGCTGCCTTCGGTGTTTTTGAGGAGAGAGAGCTTGAGCGTCCCTTCAGTGAGCTTTGTTTGAACGACGAACTCGCGAAGCGCGGCGAGGACGGCGTCTTCTTTAGGCAGGGCAAGAGCGAAGTGCTGAGCCGACTTGGCGAGACGCGCCCAATGGTCTTCCCAGAAGAAAAGACGCCCATCCGCATAACGCATCGTCTCAAAGAGGCCGAAGCCGTGAGCGAAGGCGGAGGCGGTTGGCGAGAGAGGGATGGCTTCCCCATTGGGAACTAGGACGATGTCTGGCATAGTTGGTCGATAGCCTCACGGATTGCGCGGGCTTTATCCAGGGTTTCTTGATACTCATCTTCGGGATCGGAATCCCAAACGATCCCACCCCCTACTTGATAGTCGAGCTGGCCATCTTTAAGGTGCAGGCTACGAATCGCGATGTTGAACTCGGCGTCGCCATCGTATCCTATGTATCCGATGGAGCCGCAGTAAACACCACGCCGCGTGGGCTCGAGCTCTTCGATGATTTGCATCGCGCGGATCTTGGGAGCACCAGTGATCGAGCCCCCTGGGAAGATTGCAGCAAGCGCATCGTAAATATCTTTGCGCTCGGCAAGGGTCGCTTTAACGCGTGCTGTCTGGTGGATGACCTTAGCATAGTGCTCCAACTGATACAGTCCTTCGACTTGAACGGAGCCAAACTCGGCCACGCGACCGAGATCGTTTCGCTCCAGATCGACGATCATAAGGAGCTCGGCGCGGTCTTTTTTGGACACGCGGAGCGCGGCTTCGTTTTGACGGTCGCCCGCGGCATCAATGCCACGAGGACGCGTGCCTTTAATCGGGCGCGTCTCTAGTTGGCGACCGGTCTTCTGCAAAAACTGTTCGGGTGAAGTCGAAATCAACTGCCAGTCGCCAAGATCAAGATAAGCGCCGTAGGGCGCGGGGTTGCCAAGACGTAGCGCTTGGTAGAGCGCCACACTATCACCGTCGTAGGTGCAGCGGGCGCGCTGTGAGAGATTGACTTGGTAGACGTCACCACTGGCGATGTAATCCCGCACGCGTTGGACGGCGGTGCAGAAGTCAGCACGAGAAAGATTCCATTTCCACTCACTTCGGCGGGCGGGTGAGTTCGAAGTCATGGTAGCGCGACTTGCTGTGGCCGTCGTAGCCTGTTTGCGGCTGCCTGTGGCGGTCGCGACAGGTCCCGCTTCTACGATTGCGCGAAAGCGCTCAATTACAGCATTGGCTGTCCTGCGAAAATCATGCCCTACCAGAAAAAGCACGCCAGTTTCATGGTTGAGGGCAGCGACGCCGTCGTAAAGACCGAAGTGCATGTCAGGAATCCGGCGGTCATCTTCAGCCAGTGAAGCCAGAGTCTCCAGACGCCGGCCATAGTCATAACTCAAATAGCCGACCGCGCCACCAGTAAAAGGTATCTCAGGGTGCGCCTCTATTTGGTGTGGCTGCATGGCTTGACGTAAATCCGCCAGGCCTCCTGTTATGATTTGAAACGGCTCGGCTCCAAAGAAACTCCACTTCCCCAATCCGTCGTTTGACTGTGCGCTATCAAGGACGAAGGAAAAACGCTGACGCCCGAAGCGATCAACTAATACCTCCACGCTGGGCGGATTCTGAATTTCAACGATTTTCACAATACAACGGCGGACGCACATGAGCGCGCGCTAAACATAGTTCGATCTGGAATCACTTTCACTCTTTAGTTAGTGTCTACTCGCACGATAGATCATCCAGAAGCCGATTCCTTGAAAAATCAAATTCGGTAACCATATCAATAGATCGGGCCTGAGCGCGGGGACATTCTCTAACCAACTAACCATAATGATCAGGAAATAATAAGTCATCGCAATAATTAGCGCGATTCCGAGGTTAGCATAAGTCTCTTTGCGCCCGACTTGGATGGCAAGCGGCACGCCAAATACAGCCAGCGAAAAGACAGAAAAGGCCAAGGCAAAATTCTTCTGAATGTGTATTTGCACCTTAAGCCGAGTTTCACTCATCGGCTCGCCCTCGGCGGTTTCTTTTTCCAGCTCGCCCTCTCGCAGATCCATCAACTGCGCAAAGGTCATCTCCTTTATGCGTAATTTACGCACTTGATCACCATCTCCGAAGAGTTGGTCGAGCGGCAATGCAATGGGTAGCTCTCCGAAAAACAACGAGTCTGGCATATTATCGTTAAAAGCTTCAGGGTTTTCGGGATCTCGCTGCTCGGCTATACCGTCTTTTAGCCTGAGGATTAGGTCTTTATTGGCCTTATCATAATCGAGGATCCCCTCGGCGGCACGGAGGAAGAGCTTGGCTCGTCTTTTCTCGTCCAGCTCCCAAATCCAAAAGTCTTTCATAACTGAGCCCTCTCGCCCACCCATGTAAATCACATAGCCTGGAAACTCATAAATAAAGCGGCGCTCTTCGATAAAACCGACTGGATTATCCGTAAGCGCTTCTGCCATGAGAGCCTTACGCTCTACCCTAGACTGTGGCGCGTAGTGCAAGTTGATCAAGACCGCTGCAGCCATACCAACAAAGGCGATCAGGAAGACTGGTGCGGCGATTTGGTAAAGGCTCAAGCCCGCCGATTTCATCGCAATGATTTCGCGCTGGGAAGAAAGTCGTCCGAGCGCGATCAAAGTGCCAGTGAGCATTCCAAGCGGCAAGGCAAACGAAGCCACATAGGGGATGAACAGACCCAACACTTTAATAAAGACCCAAAAGTCGAGCTTGCCCGCTACGACCAACTCGGCCACATCGCGCAGCGCATTACCTACGAGAAGGACAAATATAAAAAGTCCCATCGCCAGCCCAGTTGCGACAAGGATTTCTTTTGATATATGGCGGTGCAGCAGACTGAGCATAGTTCTAGTGACAAGCTTCCAGCTTGCTGGGGCAAACACAATCCCATTTAGCGGATAGAGGGCTTGTCACTCACGCATTTACTCTCAGAATAATCCATATGACTAATCAAAACGACGAAGTTATCCAAATTTTTAAGGACAGCGGCGCGCTCCTTGAGGGGCATTTCCTGCTCCGCTCAGGTCTGCATAGCGCTCATTTTTTTCAGTGCGCCCAAGTCTGCCAATACATGGATAAAGTCACCCGCCTCGCCGAGATTATGCTGCCGATGCTGAAGGATTATGGTGCTACCACTGTGGTTGGTCCCGCGATGGGCGGGCTGGTGATTGGGCAAGAAGTCGCCCGCCAGCTTGACCTACGCTTCGTCTTCCTTGAAAAAGTAGACGACGAGCTCGCACTGCGCCGAAATTTCAAATTCGCAGCGGGCGAAAAGGTGCTTATAGTCGAAGACGTCATCACCCGCGGTGGCCGCGTGGTCGAGGCACTCACCCAGTGCCGAGCGCACTGCGCCGAACCAGTCGCCGTCGGTGTGATCGTCGACCGTAGCCAAGGCAAAACCAGTTTTGACGTGCCGCACCATAGCTTAGCTGAGCTCAGCTTCCCCACATACGAAGCCGATAACTTGCCTCCCGAACTGCAAGGAAGCGAAGCGACCAAGCCTGGAAGCTAAAAGGATTGAGAATCGCATTTACAAATAGCCTCGCGGTTCTTACAAGTAAGAGATGAAAACGAGATTTACGCTACTCACATCACTCTTAATTTTCACCCGGGTAATGCAAGCGCACCCAACTGGCCATGACCACGGTTTTGTGGAAACGATCAGCCACCTTTTCACGCAGGCTGGCCATTCACTCTGGCTGGTCATCGCAGCTGGTATCGCCACAGCAGCCTATTGTTTACGCCTAGCATTTGCTACCAAGTAAGCGACCCTCTAGCCCACTAAATATATTTGTAGTATCCGAGCGGAACACTCAGGAGCCACGCTCTCGCATAAGAAATGACTCCGATCGTATTTATTTGCGCCGCAGGTGCAGCCTCTCTTTACGCGGCTGGTTCGCTCCAGATTAAACGCTCGCTCACCGCAGGCGCGCCCAAACGAAGGGCGATTGCTGTCACTAATGTCGCGATGGCGCTCTGGGCGCTACCGCTATTCTTTATCTCGCGTGGCGATTTCGAGCTCACCGCCTGGCTCACTGCAGTCGGAGCTGGCATCGCACTCTTTCTAGGGCGCATTCTTGCGGTACAGGCGCTCGATCTAGGTGATCTTTCCATCGTCGGTCCCTTGCTAGGAATGAAGACGCTGCTTGTTGCGATCTTCTCTTTTTCTACGGGTCAAGCCGAGCTGACAGGCTGGCTCTGGATCGCATCTACCGCTGCGACAGTTGGCGTCATTCTCATTCAAAGAGGCCCTAAAAAACTGACCAAGAGCCGCCGTGCCGCTGCCTGCTATGCCTCTGGGGCAAGTATACTCTTCGCGCTCTGCGATATTTTGGTGGTCGAAGCCCGCGGACAACTCGGCATCGGTTGGCTCTCGCCTACTCTCTTTTTAACAGTGGCTCTGCTTGTCCCCATGATGGGCAAGCACCCCAACGCCCCCTCCGAAGCACGTAAACCCATGTATCTCGGCTCGGCCATCATGGGCTTCCAAACTACTCTCGTTATTTTAATCATCGGCCTAACTGGCCAAGCGGTGATGGTTAATATTGTCTACTCCTCGCGCGCATTGTGGACAGTTGTCGTCGACCGCTACTACGGACGAGGGGAAGGTGTCGCCGCATTTTTCAGGTGGCGGTTAATTGGTGCGGCACTACTCGTCGCAGCAATCGCGATTGTCATTTTCCAGCGTTAACACCACCGATCACTCGATTCAACTTGCCGGAGACAAAGCCCTCTTCATCAAAATCGACCTGGGCGAAGCCCAGTTTGCGAATGCCCGCCGCGATGGCTTCACGATTTTCGGCTAGCTTGGACTTGAGATCCTGCGCCACTTCCACTCGAGCGGTATCGCCATAGTGGCGGACACGATTGATCGGGAAGCCTGCTTCTTTGACTAACGCTTCCGCATCTTCGATCTGGCGAAGTTTCTTCACCGTGATCTCCTCACCATAGGGCACCCGCGAAGAAAGGCAGGGGCTTGCTGGCTTGTCCCAACATTGTAGTTTAAAATGCGCTGCTAGTGCACGGACACCCTCTTTATCGATCCCGCAATCTGAAAGCGGTGAGCGCACTTCAAACTCGTCAGCGGCTTTCAAGCCTGGCCGATAGTCACCGAGATCGTCTCTGTTTGTACCATTGAGCACCCACCATCCAGTGTAGTCTTTCCTTAAGTCCGCCAGTTCGTCGTAGAGAGTGTGTTTGCAAAAGTAACAACGGTTCGTCGGGTTACTAAAATAACTGGGGTTTTCCATCTCTTTGGTCGTGATCACGCGAATGGATAAATCGTTGGCACGAGCAAAGTCTTTGGCCTCGTCGAGGTCGGAAAGCTTCAGGCTCGGCGAGGCCGAGATCACGGCCAGCGTTTGCGCACGACCTAGAAAATGCTTCGACAGGAAAGCGAGCAGAGAACTATCCACTCCACCAGAAAATGCCACGAGCGCACCTGGACATTCTCTAAACCAGTCGCGTAGCTTCTCTAAGTCACTCATTCCGCGAAAGCTTGCCTCCAATTTCACAGCTGTCAACTTGGACTAGCTCGCTTCACCGATATCTAAGCTACCAACTTTTCACAAATATATGCCGACACTCGTCTACAACTGCCCATCCGGAATCAGCGGCGACATGAACCTCGGAGCCATGGTCGCCCTCGGCGTTGACCCAAAGGTGCTTGAAGCAGAACTGCGTAAGCTGCCCTACGAGGCTTGGCATCTACACTTCGACCCCGACACACGCGGCGGGATTAGCGGCATTCGTTGCACCGTGCATGCGCATGATCACGATGAAAAACACTCCTGCTCTCACGAACACGGGCATCATCACCGCACTTTTACTGACATCCAGAAAACGGTTAAAGGCAGTGAACTCTCCGACCGCGTGAAGACTGATGCCATCGCCTGCTTCCACGCACTCGCCGTGGCAGAAGGCGCGGTGCATGGCATCGCTCCAGAGGAAGTCCACTTTCACGAAGTCGGCGCGATCGACTCCATCATCGACATGATCGGTGCCGCCATCTGCTGGGAGCTACTTGATGTCGACCGGATCGTCTGTCAAAACCTTGAGGTCGGCGGAGGCACCGTTCAGTGTGCCCACGGTCGCATGCCCGTACCCGCGCCCGCCACTACACGTCTGCTCACAGGCAAACCCTACTCTGCTGGAGCGACAGATAAGGAAACCACCACTCCTACTGGTGCCGCCCTTCTCGTCGGACGCGGAGCCGAGTTTGGCGCAAGAACAAGAGGCCAACAAATCGCCACTGCTATCGGCGTCGGCCAGCGCGATGACCCGAAACTACCCAACGTGCTCTACGCCACACTGATCGACGAGTCCGTAGTCTGCGCGCCGACTTCAGACAGGGTCTACGAGCTAGCCGTCAACCTTGACGATATGACTGGCGAAGCGATCGGCTACCTCTGCGAACAGATCCGCGAAGCAGGCACACTCGATGTATGGCAGGTCGCGGCTGCATTTAAAAAAGGTCGCCCTGGTACGATTGTACATTGCCTCTGCCAAGCCACAGATCTCGAACGCATCGAAGCCATTATTTTTAAACACAGCCTCAGTATCGGGATCCGTCGCCAGCTATGGGAGCGTACGAAACTAGAGCGCGAAAACGTCACCCTTGAAACAGAGTTTGGCACAGTCCGGGCAAAAGTATCCCGCCTCCCCGACGGCTCTGTATATCGAAAGTTTGAATACGAGGACTGCGCGCGGATCGCACGTAAAACGAGTAAATCACTCAACGAAGTAACCGCCCTTTTAGATGCATCGCACTGATAAGATGAATACTCGAAAAATTCTTGAAGCCCTGCAAAAGGGAGAGATCAAGCTCAGCGACGCGGAAGCCCAACTGAAGGGCTTCGAAGACCTCGGGCACAGCCGCGTCGACCTAGAGCGAGAAGAACGCAACGGTACTCCCGAGGTGATCTACGGTGGAGGCAAAACGCCCGCGCAGATTATAGACATCATGGTTAGTATGGAGGCGCGCGGACAGAATATACTCGCAACCCGTATCGAACCTGAAGTCGCCGTCGAGATAATCCAAACTTACCCCGCTGCGATTTACCATGAACTCCCTCGCTTGGTCGAACTACGCACTTTTGAGCCCGTGCAAACCACTGAAAAAATAGCTATCGTCTGCGCTGGCACCTCTGACTTGCCTGTCGCTGAGGAAGCACGTTTGACGGCAGAGTTTTACGGTAACACGACCGAGCGCGTCTACGATGCGGGCGTGGCAGGTTTACATCGCTTGCTAGCGAGCCTTGAGACGATCCGTAGCTGCCGAGTCGTCGTGGTGATCGCAGGGATGGAAGGGGCTCTACCGAGCGTGGTCGGCGGCCTGGTCAAAGCACCTATAATCGCAGTGCCCACGAGTGTCGGCTATGGCGCCAACTTCGGCGGACTCTCTGCTTTGCTCACAATGCTCAACAGCTGCGCGAGCGGTGTGAGCGTGGTCAATATAGACAACGGCTTCGGGGCAGGCTTCCTAGCCAGTCGGATTAACCAGCTTTAAGCCCGATGCTGGCTGCGGCGTGAGCAGCAACCGTCTTCGTAGAGCTCTCCACCATGCATCATAGCGGTGTATTCAGGAGAATCCGGCGTATCGTTAACCGTGAACTGCGCACGATCACCCGAAGACATCGGACTCGCAACACTGGCGGCCACTGCCTGATTTACATAATCTACCTTGTCGATTCCCACAACATGCGTGCAGACTTGGTCGTAACTTAAGGCATAGCGTAAGACTTCCTTGATATTGGTTTGCCCATGCAAGTGGGTGCGGCGACTCCCCCCAAAACCCTTCATACCCAGCACTGCAATCTTATGCTTCTGACAAAGAGGCATCGTGTCCTCCTCAAAAGCCCGCGACTTCAAAGCCCCGACAACAGAGACGGGCATGAGAGTCGCATCCCACTCATAACCACCTTCAATCATATCCCGATGTATCTTCGGTTCCGTGTGCCCAGTGAAGCCACCATAACGGATCTTACCTTGCTTTTTTGCTAGCTCGATCGCCGCGATCGCACCGTCAGATTTGTAAGCATCCTGCGCATCATTATCGATAACGTTGTGCATCATCCAAAGATCCAGATGATCAGTTTTCAGTCGGCGCAGCGAATCCTCAAGATGCTTCATCGCACCTTCCAAGGTAGGATCCCCATCACCTCTAAAGTTGGAAAATTTTGACATCAAGAAAACATTCTCCCGCTTTCCCTTTAAGGCATTACCCATATACTCCTCCGCAACACCCTTGTGGTATCCCCATGCATTCTCGAAGAAATTGATGCCGAGATCATAAGCACGGTGGACGACCTCGTTGGCCTCTTTCTGCGATCCAGTGTAATAAAGTGTGTGCCCGCCAATACCCACCACTGTCAACATATCGTCGTGGCGGCCAAATTTACGCTTAGGGATCTTCGTATTCTCGGCGGCCTTGGCGATCGCGACAGGCGAACCGGCAAGTACGGCTGACCCAATTGTAGTTTTCAGAAAATTGCGACGTGTTACTTTCATTAGTCTTTTATACTGGATCTGATGAACCCGTCAATCCCACTAAATAATTATCTGCACACACATTGACCTATAGTTCGGAAGTTGAAAAATTTATCCTGTATTATATGAACTACGAACTTACTCTATAAATCCTTAGAACCATTCATCTAAATTTCATAGATCAATCGTGCGGTCACAGCACGGTCAAGCGCCTCTTGAGAATTGCCTCGGCCACATGCTTGCCTGAAATCACCGCGCCTTCGATTGATGCGCTGGTGGCGTGGTCGCCGCATACGTAGATCCCATTTTGCTGGATAAACCCTGCTTTGTCTTTTTGTGCGCTGGGCGCTTGCTCGGGTAATGCCATAGGAATTAAATCCGTGCGAAGATGGCTCCATTCTCCCACACACTCACCGAACCATCCCATTAACTCCTGCTGCACTTTCGCGGGGAGGCTTTCCTCTGAGTGTAGCCCTAAAATGGATACAGAAATAAGCGCTCGCTCATCAGGCGAATAATCTGGTGAGGCGTCGGTCAAAGCGCAAACGTTATTAACGACTCCCTCTCCGCTTCCATTGAGACAAATGATCGACTCTTTAAGGGGTGAAGATGCCGCGTAGAAATACAGATTAGTAACCGAACGCCACTCCGGCATACCTGATTTAAGTTCGGGGAGAAGTTGACTTACAACAGCGGCATTGGTCGCCAGCACAACGGCTCGCCCGTGTATTTGCTCCCCATTCGAAAGGGTCACTGAGTGGGAATCTAGACTGACCACTTTTTGATTCAATGTAATCGAATCAAGTGGCAGCCTCGCCGCAAGTTGCTTGGGGATCTCGCCCATACCTTTTGCGGGTAGCGTGGCGCTACCTTGGCCAAACATCTTAAAAGTAAACTCAAACATACGGCTGGAAGTCCGCAGTTCACTCTCTAAAAAAATGCCGCCGTAGAAGGAACGAAAAAAGGTATTGATCATCGCTTCGGAGAATCCGCGTCCTCTAAGATAGGACTCAGTCGTCCGATCTTCACGGTTCGCGATTTGTTCAAGCGTGCTGCCCAGTATCTGCGTCCGCATCAACCCGACGCGTAATTTATCAATGAATCCGCCAATGGGGGCGGTCGCACTCGTCCAAGCGGTAGTTGGGCGACGAAACACATCCATCAAGCGCTCTAGTCGCTTGCCATCGAAAACCAAGGCACCTGGCTCGAATGTTCGTAAATCAAGCGCCTTCAAGTCCAACAAGGCACCGGTCTCGGGATAAGCATCGAGATAGACTTGAAAGCCACGATCCAGGAGAAAGCCATCGACCACATCCGTGCGCACACGGCCGCCGACGCCGTCGCTACTATCGATCAAACGCGGGTTTAACCCAGCTGCATGCAGATACACGGCGCAGGATAAACCCGCCATACCAGCACCCACTATGATAACTGGTGCCTCACTTGATGACGCATGCGACATCATTGATCTAAAAAATCTTTGGTGAAACTAATGTTGGCATAATATAGATCGTAGCAGTTAATATAATTAGTTTAAACACCAGTAGAGTTATAAATCTAGTCTCATTTTAACCAAACTCTCTATCTATCATGGCACACTGCTTCTACCCCACTCGCCTCAAGTTACTTTGGTCTGGCTGCTTGGCTGTGATAACTTCGGTTGTAGCAGCGCAAACATCTGAGATGACTTCTGACCCATCAACAGGGCTCTATCAATATCCCGATTGCGAATATGTCGAAAGCAAATGGAATGATGGCGACAGCTTTTCGGTGCGTCTAACAAATGGACAAATTATAACGGCTCGACTCTACGAAGTCGATACGATCGAAACATATATTAATGATACTACGGGTGCCAGGCGACTACGCGCGCAACGGCGCTATTTTGGCATCTCTGCCTTCGGCGCAAAGCCCGAAGAATCAATTCAAAAGGCCATCGAATTAGGAGAACTAGCTACATTATTTACCCAGAATGCACTCGCTGGCAAACCCTTCACTATCTACACCTCGCATGCCGACGCGCGTGGCGGCGCGAATAACAAGCGTATCTATGCCTTTATTGAAACCAGCGAAGGCAAAAGCCTAGCGGGTGAACTCGTACGCAACGGCCTTGCTAGAGCTTATGGTGTTTACCGGCAATCGCCTAAAGGTCTTCATCAAGATGAGGCCCGCGAACGGTTCAAAGACATGGAACTTCGCGCGGCTGGTTCGAGGCGAGGCATCTGGGCCTTCACGGATTGGGATGCTCTGCCTGATGAACGCCTAATCGAGCGACTCGAAGAGATTGAGCTCTACTCTACAGTCCAACAAAGTAAGCGCCCTCCTGCTGATAGATCAATCAACCCGAATACAGCAAACAAAGAGCAGCTCGAGATGATTCCTGGGATTGGGCCATCGACTGCACAAAAGATAATCGATGCCCGCCCGGGCCAGGCCTTCGAAACACCAAATGACCTGCTCAGTATCTCCGGGATCGGTCAGCGCACCTTGGAGAAAATACAGCCCTATCTAATTTTCGAATAAGCTAATACTCAGTAATCTTAGGCCTCACAAAATAATGCTCACGTCCCTCAGAAACATACTCGTTCGAGACGATTCGAGGCCTCTAAAATTGAAATCAATAACTACATTTTACAGGAAAAATCGTTAGTTGCTTTTAAGCATCCGGTGCAGCACCAGCGATAGCGAGGCGAAGCTCGATCTCTTCGGCTACCTTGTCCGAATTCTGCCCAGGCTTGATGCCGTAATCGCTACGGTTGATGGTGAAGGTAGAACGCAGTACGAGGAGGTCACCCTCCATTGCTCCGTTTGAGCGTTTACCTAGCATGCCGGGCAGATACGTAAATGTGACGGGGACGGTCAGTTCTTTAGTCACGCCCTTAAGGGTAAAGTCGCCTGTAAGCTGTGCCTTAAAACCATCTTTAAACTCCTCAACCTTCGAGACCGACTTCGCTACGAAAGTAATCGTAGGGTGGTTAGACGCATCAAGCCATCCTTTGCCGAGCATGTGCTCTTGCAGCTTATTGTTGGTTGCGGTGAGGGAGGTAGTCTCGATCGTAATGGTGCCTGAGACGGCATTAGGATTTGTAGAGTCAAAAGACACGATGCCGCTAACGCCCTTTGCATTACCGCTGATAGATTCGAGAGGCGCATCCAGGAGAAAGGAGACATTATTGACCCCCTTCGGATCTTCGAAGTCGTAGGTTTTGGCCTCGGCTTGAAGTGAGAGCGAACCAGCGCAGAGGCTTGCACAGGTAAGGAGGAGAGTTTTTACGGTTTGCATAGTATTATGGTAGATTTTGGTAGGAGAATGAAAAAGTTACTTCGCCTTTCGCCTGAAAGCGAAACTAAGGCCGAAACTGGTGACGCCGAGCCCGCAGGCCAGCGCGAGATATTCGACGCCCAGAACGAAGCGTTCCTCGTAGTCGACGTATTCGATTTGGGTGATCGGGTCAACTTGCGGGATCTCGACCCGATCCTTCGAAAAGCCGGCATGACTACCCGTGGATATCCAAAATACGGTCGAAGCTAGGATCAAAATGAGCGCCAAAATCCTAAGGATTAAGCGAAAAGGGCTGCTTTTGATTGGCGGTAGATCCGTCATGGTAGATTCATAAAAATAAGCTAAGATTGAAGCTGAGTGTCGCAGAAAGACTAACGGAGCTTGACTAACAAATCTTTGCTTTCGACTTGGTCGCCTGCTTGGACTTCGACTTGATCGATAATGCCGTCGGTTAAAGCGTAGACGGTGGTCTGCATCTTCATGGCTTCGAGGATGATGAGCTTTTCGCCCTTCTTTACCTTATGCCCGACGGTCGCTGTAACAGCGCTGACCATCGCGGGGATGGGGGCGCCGATTTGCATCTTGTCGGCGGAGTCAGCTTTTGTCCGGCGCTTGACCTCACTCTTGATTGATTTGTCGGCGATAACGCACTCGCGGGCGCGACCGTTAAGCTCGAAGGTGAGTGTGCGCAGGCCTTCCTTATCGGGCTCACTCACGTAGATCAGTTTAATGATCAAGATTTTACCTTCTTGAATCTCGACGGAAATTTCCTCGCCCGGCTTAAGGCCGTAGAAAAATGCGGGAGTCGGCAGAACGCGGGCGTGCCCATATTCGTTGATGTATTTGACGAGGTCTTTAAAAACCTGCGGATACATAAGGTAAGCGTACAAGTCGTCGTCGCTACATTCGACTCGCTTAGTGATGGCCTTGACTTCTTCACGAGTGGCTTCGAGGTCGACCTTTTCAGCGCGTGCCCCAGGCCGTCCTTTGTAGGGTTTACGATCGCCGAGGACGACTTTTTGTACAGCCTTTGGCCAGCCACCTTTAGGTTGACCGAGACCGCCTGAGAGCATGTCGACGACAGACTCTGGAAAGGCGGTTCCAGGTTCAAGGTTGACCATATCTTTAGGTTCGACGCCCTTGGTCAGCAAAAAGATGGCAAGGTCGCCCACCACCTTGGAGGACGGGGTGACTTTGACAATGTCACCGAGCAACTCGTTGACTTCGCGATAATAGCGGACGACTTCTGGCCAGCGGGCACCGAGGCCAAGAGCACGGGCTTGCTCTCGAAGGTTGGTGTATTGACCACCAGGCATTTCGTGGCGGTAAACCTCGGCCGAACCGAACTTAGGGCTAGTGTCGAAGGGCTCGTAGTATTGGCGTATCGCCTCCCAATAAATAGAAAGATCATCGAAGAACTTTTGGTCGAGCTTTGTATCGCGCTTGTCGCCGCGCATGGCGTGAATAATTGAATTTAAGTTGGGCTGTGCAGTCAGCCCAGAGAGCGATGAGATGGATAGATCCACCGCGTCGACGCCTGCTTCGGCGGCTTTAATAATTGAAGCACCGGCAATGCCACTAGAGTCGTGTGTATGGAAGTGAACAGGAATAGCAATCTCGTTACGAAGAGCTTTGATCAACTTATATGCGGCGTTCGGGTGGCAGAGTCCCGACATATCCTTGAGCGCTAGAATGTGGGCTCCCATCATTTCCAGCTCCTTCGCCATATCGACGTAATATTTGAGCGTATATTTATCGCGATCGGAGCTAAGGATATCTCCCGTGTAGCAAATAGTCGCTTCGCAGACAGAGTTCGTATTCTTACGAATCGAATCCATGGCGACCTTGAGATTGGGCAAATAGTTGAGTGAGTCGAAGACGCGAAAAATGTCCATCCCGCTCTCGGCGGAGTGTTTTATGAAACCGCGAATCACATTGTCGGGGTAGTTGGAATAGCCCACACCGTTGGCACCGCGAAGGAGCATCTGAAAGCATATATTGGGAATGCGCTCGCGCAGGCGCTGCAGGCGCTTGAAGGGATTCTCATGGAGAAAGCGCATAGAGGTGTCGAAGGTGGCTCCACCCCAGCACTCGAGGCTGAAGAGTTTATCGCCGTGTTGGGCAATAGCGTCCGCCACTTCGAGTTGATCGAAGCTGCGCATGCGAGCAGCCAACAAGGACTGATGCGCGTCACGCATAGTGGTGTCGGTGATGAGGAGGCGTTTTTGCTGACGCATCCATTCAGCAAATTTTTCGGGACCGTGCTTGGTCAGGTAGTCCTTGGTGCCTGCGGGCTTTTTGGCCTTGGGATCGTAATCGGGGGAGATCACAGGTAAATCCATCACAGGCACGGGGCGGCCTTTGACTTGCTCGTTGCCGTTGACGATGGTCTCGCCGAGGAGTTTGAGCAATTTAGTGGCGCGGTCGCGGCGGCGTTTGAAATTAAACAGTATTGGGGTGGTATCGATCAGTGTGGTGATAGCCTGACCCGACGAGAAGGTGTCGTGGTGAATGACGTTTTCGATAAAGGGAATATTGGTTTTGACCCCGCGAATACGGAATTCGCGCAGAGCACGATCCATGCGCTGGATGGCGAGATCGAAGCTTTGCGCAGAGGCGGTCAACTTCACGAGGAGAGAGTCATAAAACGGGGTAATGACGGAACCAGTATCGCCCATCGCGCCATCCAGTCGGATTCCAAGGCCAGCGGCACTTCGGTAGCTGACTATCTTACCATAATCGGGTGCAAAGTTCTTCTCGGGATCCTCCGTCGTGATACGGGCTTGTATCGCGTAGCCGTTGCGTGGTACTTCGTCCTGAGGAGGCATGCCGATCTCGTCGCCAAACAGACTGTGTCCTTGCGCGATGAGGCACTGGGTACGGACGATATCGATCCCAGTGATGACTTCGGTCACGGTGTGCTCGACCTGGATTCGGGGGTTCATCTCAATGAAAAACCATTCATGGGTATCAAGATCGAGGAGGAACTCGACGGTGCCAGCGTTATAATAACCGATGGACTTAGCGATTTTGACAGCAGCCTCGCAGAGGTCATGGCGCACATCGTCGGGCAGGCCTACAGAGGGGGCGATTTCGATCACTTTTTGATGGCGGCGCTGAACGGAGCAGTCGCGCTCATGAAGGTGGACGACGTTACCCTGCATATCGCCGATGATTTGTACTTCGATGTGTTTGGCACGACCGATATAGCGCTCGAGAAAGACGGCGTCGTTGCCGAAGGCACGACCCGCCTCGCCTTGGGCTTCGTCGAGGAGTGGAATTAAATCTTTAGGATCTTTGACCACGCGCATGCCGCGACCACCGCCACCGAAGGCTGCCTTAATAATGAGCGGAAACCCGATTTTCTTGGCCGTCTTGACCGCTTCTTTGCGATCGCTGATGGGATCTTGGGTGCCAGGAAGCGTGGGGACATTGGCCTTTTCGGCAATTTTTCGAGCTTCGATTTTATCGCCCATGCGGCCGAGGAGATCCGCGCTGGGACCGACGAAGTTGAGGCCATTTTCTTCACAGGCGCGGGCGAAATCAGCGTTTTCCGAGAGGAACCCATAGCCTGGGTGAATGAGGTCGACGCCCTTAGCCTTGGCAAGATCGATGATGCTGGGAATATCGAGGTAAGCCGCTACAGGCCCATGCCCTTTACCGACGAGGTAGGCTTCATCGGCCTTAAAACGGTGGACACCTAAGCGGTCTTCATTGGCATACACCGCGACAGTGCGGTAGCCGAGTTCGGTGGCGGAGCGAAAGATGCGAACAGCGATTTCACTGCGATTGGCGGCTAGAAGCTTCATAGTTGATTAAATAAAACTGATTTAGTCATTATAGTTGAGAGAAAATAGTGCGCCCTACCCTGTCAACAGGAGTCCGTTCTTCTACGAAGCAGGGAGATCTTTTTTCAGGCCGCTCACAACCTTACCATTCCCCGATAACAGTATGGCAAGGGGTCGAGTCCCGGGGAAATAGGAACAGATGATCATAATGATCACGGTGATTGGCACGCAGAGAAACATGCCGGGGATGCCCCAGACGGAGCCCCATAACCCGAGGGAGAGCAAAATGACGATCGGGCTGAGGTTGAGTCGATTGCCCATCAGCCTGGGCTCGAGTAGGCTACCGATGCAAAACTGCACAGCGGTGAGCACGGAGATTGTCACGATGAAGGGACCTAATGTAGGAAACTGCACCAGTGTCAGCAGCGAGGGAAACAAAGTTGCGATGATCGAACCAATAGTGGGAATGAAGTTAAGCAAGAAGATCAAAACCGCCCAGAAGCTCGCGAAATCGACACCGACGACTTTAAGCACAAGGTAGCTGATCAATCCAGTTGCTGTGCTTGTTAATACTTTAATCCCGACGTAGGAGCGAATATCCGAGCGCATCTTATCAATGAGCTCAAAAGTGTCTTCTTGGCGTTTCGGGTCGCGTATGATGGCCTTAATCTTGTCGCCAAAGGTGCGCTGCTCTAAAAGCAGAAAGATCAAGTAAACCGTGATAATACCCATACTGCTAACAAGCGCGCGGACCGTCGCACCGAAGCTCTGCAAGTAGGCGCCAAAATCAAGTTGGTTAAGGAACTCGCGTATATTGGGGACCTCTCCTTCACGGAAAAAGCTGTAGGCTTTGAAAAAGAGAGTTTCTAGGTTTTGCTGATATTCGGGGGCGACTTTGATGACACTCTGGATATTGACCGTGATGAGCTGAACTAAATAAGAAAGCGACAAGAGTATAATCGCGATTGCGAAGAACATCGCAAGGGGCTTGGGCACGGAAAAACCTTTATACGCCAGTTTTACAATCGCATGCGCCAGGATGCTAATCAAATACGCAATCGCCCCTGCAATCACTAGGGGCAAGAGCAAGGTCTGCCCGAGGTAAAGCAGATAGAAGGTTAGAAAGACGATGATCATCGTCATCGCGACACGCTGAATTTTCATAATATGCACATTGTGATGCTGCGATCGGTTTTGTCGAATATGTTTCGCAGGCTCGTCCTTTGAAATTTGTAGGCGACGACCAGCATCAGATGGTCGTAGCGAATCAACTCTGTTGGTTCCACGCCACACAATCGGAATATTGAATCTGCATTCCACCAAAAAGATCGAGCGCACTCCCAATGGTGAGGTCAACTTTACCCTCGCTGAGTCGATCCACTGTGGCGAGATCTTCAAAGGAGCGAGCACCGCCCGCATAAGTAACTGGGATCGGACAATGAACCCCAAGAAATTCCACGAGCCGCTCATCGACGCCTTCACATTTGCCTTCCACATCAGCGGCATGCACCAAAAACTCGGAGCAGTGGCTAGACAGCTCCCCAATGGCAGCGGCATCCACAAACAGATCAGTCGGATTCTGCCAGCGATTCATCGCCACCACCCAACCATTTACCTCCTTACGGCAACTCAGGTCAATTACGAGGCGCTCTTTACCGACCTCTGCTACGAGTTGATCCAATCTCTCGGGCAAAAAAGCTCCGTCTGGGTCAAATAGACACGATGTCACAATGACGTGACTCGCACCCGCTCGCAACCACTCCGCGGCATTTTCAGGATTGATGCCGCCTCCCACTTGTAAACCACCCGGATAAGCGGCCAAAGCTTGGCGAGCCGCAAGGTCGTTGCCCGAACCGAGCTTGATCACATGCCCACCCTGTAAATTATCTTTTTGATAGATCGCCGCGTAATAGCTTGAAGGTCGGTCAGTCTCAAAATTGGTCCTTAGACCCTGCCCGTCCTTACTTAAGCTGCCGCCCACAATCTGTTTCACGCGGCCATTATGCAGGTCGATGCAGGGGCGAAATTTTGTCATGATTTCATGCTAAACGGAATGCGTTTCCACTGAAAAGCCTAAAGAAGTGTCACGAAAACGTAAAACTGCAAACTATCGATACGTGAATAAATAAAAAGCTTGAAGGCAGGACGTGATAAAATAGAGTTTATAGACATTATTAACTATTAAACCATATCCACATGAAGACTCTACAAATCCCATTCACCATATTTTGTTTGTTAGCAATCAGCGTAACCTCCGCACACGCGGC
>QXZH01000074.1:0-6549 GCA_009886465.1 Opitutaceae bacterium | reverse complement strand
TCCCATTCACCATATTTTGTTTGTTAGCAATCAGCGTAACCTCCGCACACGCGGCAGAATTTGCCTCCGCAAAAGTGCTTAGCGTCAATGGAGACGTCACTAAATACTCTGCTAGTGGCTATCAAAGCCGACTCAAAGTTGGTAATATCATAGTGGAGGGTGATAGTATTAACTCTTCTAAAAGTAGTAATGCATCCCTTGTTTTTTCTAATGGTTCCAAAATTACCATCAACCAGAACAGCTGCGTTAAAATGACAAAGCTCAAGCAAGATGCCTTCGACAGCAACCAGACTTACAGTCAGTTACAGGCTGACCCCAGCAAGTCTCAGACAATTATTCAGCTAGATTATGGTCAAGTGAAAGGGAATGTTAAAAAATTATCCAAGCTATCTTCATTCTGGATAAAGACACGTATGGGAACTGCCTCAATGCAAGGTAGTTGCGAGACTATAGTGAAATTTAACTATGAAAAAATTTCCAAAGAATTCCAGTTAAGGATTAGAAACGTCAAGGGCTCTTGTGACTTCATTGGTCAGGGAAACGCTAATTACTATGCCATTGACAATATTAATGGTGACCCAGATGAAGTGAAAAATGAATTCAATGGCGAAGCGCTCACCGAGCCTACAACCTTGCCAGAGGAAACGGCTTTGGTCGTTACCTGCGGGCAAGAGAATCCAGTACGTAACGCAATAATCGTAGGTCTTACAACCATTCCTGGAGTCGATATTGTGACAACTACGGATGGCAATGTTGCGGTCGCAGTCGACACGCCCGTGATTAATAATCAAGGCGGCGGCTCCATCCCCTCTCCTGAAATCACCCCAGAAGACGCAGGGATCATTCAAGTTAGTCCTGAAGATCAGGTTTAAGGCATCTAATTTGGTATATTTTAGACTTTTAGCGATTATCAGTCATTTCGAAAGCCCCGGCTCCGCGACTCAACAGAGTTAGCAGAAGTCCGGGGCTTTTGCTTAGACTCAAGCCATGCAATACCTCGCTGTTGTCTCGATTATATGGGCGCTTTCCTTTGGCCTGATTGGTCAGGCACTCAGTGATGTCGACCCATTTTTTGCAGCGGCTGTGCGACTCGGCATCGCGGGCTTAGTCTTCCTCCCCTTTCTGCGATGGTCGGAAATTCCGAATGGTAGTCATTTCAAACTGATCGGCTGTGGCGCAGTGCAGTTCGGCATCATGTATGTCTGCTATATGAAGGCTTACCAATTCGCCCCCGGGCAATCACACCTTGTCGCCCTTTTTTCCATACTCACACCGCTCTATGTAGTGCTGATAAACGACCTGCGCAAACGAGAGTTTCACCCAAAATATCTCTATGCTGCACTCCTTGCCATCGCGGGTGCCGCTACCATTAAGGCTAGAGCCGTCTCAATGGATTCACTCTGGATCACCTTTGGGCTGATGCAGATCGCTGGGCTAGCATTTGGTTTTGGTCAGGTCTATTACCGCGATTGGAAGCGCAAGCACACAGAGGTCAAAGACCAGCAAATCTTTGCCCTACTCTATGCGGGTGGCTTCGGAGTCGCGACTATCGCATGGGGCTTCTTCACTAATTGGGAGCGCACAGAGCTCGACGCGAAGCAGATCCAGGTGCTTATCTACCTCGGCATCGTTGCCTCTGGCCTAGGCTTTTTCCTCTGGAATAAAGGAGCAGCACTCTGCCGTGCGGGCACATTGGCTGCGTTTAATAATGCAGTCGTCCCACTCGCGATGGCTTGCTCACTCTTTATCTTTGACGAGAGCTCAGAACTTGAAGGCGGCGCAGTCCTCCGGCTGATCATAGGTAGCGCTTTTATAATCGCTGCCGTCACCTTGGCGGAGAAAACTGCCAAAAGCAGCTAGGCCACTCTTTACAAGCCAGGGTGACGTGCCTTTATTGCAGCTTTATTTCAACAATCCAATCAACACATACCATTATGGCACTCGCAACAGGCACCCAAGCACCCGATTTCACACTAAAGACTAAAAACGCAGACGGCCTCGCCGATGTGACGCTGAGTGATTTCAATAAAGATGTCTCTGAGTCTTACGATGTGCTCTATGCGGACCTACTAGGCTTCAAGGGCGTCTCTAAACGCTCTGCTTTTGTCATCGATGAAAGTGGAATAGTCACCTACAGCGAGTCATCCGACGACCCACACGATCTGCCAAACTTCGACGCAATTAAAGCTGCGCTCGCATAAGGCGGACGGTAACAAAGTTTTTAAGCGAAATGCCCCCAATTTTATAAATCAAGGGCATTTTCGTATGGGCTACTAAAAAGTTGCTCGACTACCTACTAAGCTAGTAGCAAGTGAGCTCAATGGCTAGATGAGAGCTTTCTACACACTTATTAAATCTCTCTGTGCAGGCGCAAATTTTGTCAGGTTAATCCCAGCCACGGCTGACTTATATTCATCCATAGTAGGCACACGCCCGAGGACGGCTGAGAGAACAACGACAGGAGTCGATGCAAGTAAAGACTCCCCTTTCTTACGATCAGAATCCTCGACGACCCTGCCTTTAAAAAGGCGCGTCGAAGTAGCCATCACGGTATCCCCTTTGGCTGCTTTCTCCTGGTTTCCCATGCACAGATTACAACCAGGGCGCTCCAAATACATCATGTTTTCGTATTCGGTGCGCGCTGCCCCTTTTGGTGCGTCATCGTCGAATTCAAAATCAGAATACTTCTGGAGCAAGTCCCAATCACCTTCGGCCTTGAGCTCATCAATAATATTATAGGTGGGTGCTGCCACCACGAGCGGTGCTTGAAATTCGACCTTACCCTCTTGCGCTTCAAGATTCTTAAGCATTTGAGATACGATTTTCAAATCGCCCTTGTGGACCATGCAAGAACCGACGAAGCCAAGGTCGACTACCTTCTCCCCTTGGTAATAAGAGAGCTCACGAATAATATCATGCGTGTAGCGCTTTGAGACATCCTCGTTGTTTACATCTGGATCCGCGATCATTGGTTCATTGATCTGATCTAGGTCGACGACGAACTGGGCAGAATACTTTGCATTTGCGTCAGGCATGAGTGCTGGTTTCGCGCCCGAGCGAATATCTGCAATGCGCTGATTAGCCCGATCGACGAGGCCTTGGAGCACCTGACTCTCGTTATCCATACCCTTACCGATCATAATTTGGATGCGCCCTTTCGCTACTTCCAGCGACCCTATCAGAGTATCGTTCTCAGTGATACAGATTGCTGCCTTGGCCTTCATTTCGGCAGTCCAGTCAGTAAAGGTGAAAGCCTGATCGGCAGGTAGAGTGCCAATATGCACCTCGATGATGCGCCCTTGGAAAACGTTTTCGCCAAACTGCTTGAGCATCTGAATTTGCGTAGCGTGCACCACATCGCGAAAGTCCATGTGATCCTTAAGGTCGCCCTTGAAAGTCACTTTGACCGATTCAGGAATCGGCATCGACGCCTCGCCAGTGGCTAGCGCGAGTGCAACTGTTCCTGAATCTGCACCAAAAGCGACACCCTTGGACATGCGGGTGTGTGAGTCACCACCGATAATAATAGACCACTCATCAACAACTAAATCGTTAAGCACTTTATGGATCACGTCGGTCAAAGGTGGATAAACTTCCTTCGGATCACGCCCAGTAATTAAACCAAACGTATGCATGAAATTCATTAGTCTAGGAATATTAGCCTGCGCTCTTTTATCCCAAACCGAGGCCGTGTGACAACCAGACTGATACGCGGCATCTACAATCGGCGAGATGACAGTCGCCGCCATGGACTCTAATTCTTGAGAAGTCATCAGGCCCGTCGTATCCTGCGACCCGACAATGTTTACGTTGACCCGCACATCCGAACCGGCGTAAAGCGTCGCGCCTTCAGTCGAACCGACGACGTTCTTATTAAAGATTTTTTCGACTGCTGTGAGGCCTTGCCCTTCGTGGCTTACCTCCTTGGCGGGCGCAAAAACTTGCATTACATCCACGCCGAGTGTTTTGGCAGCAAAGGTCTGTAGCTTTTTACCAAATACAATCGCATATGAGCCACCCGCTTTCATAAACTCTACTTTCTGAGGTGTTAAGGAGGCCGCTATGTCGACCAGTTCTTCGTCTCCATTGCAGAGCTTCTCGGTCTTCGTATTGATCGTCAATATGGTGCCTGTCGTGACGGAATAGACCTCTTCCAAGATAGGGTCTCCGTCGTCATTCAAGACTGGTAGGCCATCGGCATCCAGTTGCTTGCGCCAGTTCTTAAGGTCGATTCCAATGCCTCCAGTCACGTCGACTGTCGTCAGGAAAATCGGGGAAATGCCATTAGTACCCGCGACGATAGGGGCGATATTAACAAAAGGAATGTAAGGGCTAGCTGATTTGCCAGTCCACAAGGCGACATTATTCACACCCGACATCCTAGAAGAACCCACGCCCATCGTACCCTTCTCCGCAATAAGCATCACGCGCTTATCAGGGTGCTGCTTTTGTAAAGCTTGAATCTCGGTTTGCGCGTCTTCCGAAATCAAGCACTTGCCATGAAGCTCACGGTCGGAGCGTGAGTGCGCTTGATTACCAGGGGAAAGCAGATCCGTTGAAATATCCCCCTCGCCTGCAATGTAGGTAACGACTTCAATCGTTTCCTCGATGTCAGGGATCTTGGTAAAGAACTCGGCGCTCGCATAGCTCTCGAGAATACCCTTAGCAATCGTGCTATCAGACTCATAAGCAAGCTTGAGCCTCTCCATATCAGCCTCATACAAGAACACTTGAGTTTTGAGGACTTCAGCCGCTTGACCAGCAATCGCTTCATCATCGCCGAGCGCTAAGTCTAGCAGCACCGCGATCGATGTGCCCCCTTTCATGTGCAGAAGCAACTCAAAGGCAAAATCTGGCGAGATTTCGTCGACCGTCGATTCGCCAAGGATAATCGCCTTTAAAAAGTACGCTTTGACACCTGCAGCGCTAGTCGTACCCGGTAAGACATTGTAGATGAAAAAATTCAAAGATGCTTTTCGATACTCATTATCGAGATCCTTTATCTGGTCGATAATCACACCGAGTAACTCACCATCGTCGATCGGCTTGGGGCTCAAGCCCTGCCCCTTACGTTCTTCGATCTCTTTGATGTATGCTTGGTATAAATTCAAATCTTCAGCCATACCTCAAGGGTCTGGCGAAGCACAGGTATTTCAAGCAGAATTTGAGAATTATTGCACACTGCTGTATTTGAATGATTGATTCTTTATCACTGGCGGTTAATAATAAAGTTTAGTTCTTCAAGTATGCTTACTGCCAACTCCCACTTTTTCCACCGCGCTCTCTATGAGTGATCCAGCACAGCCCACATTTCTCGTTAGCGCTTACTCCGATCCCGTTGTAGTTCAGGTTAACGGCAAAGCCAACTATCTTAATTGTAACGCCTTCCGTGAATTTATCGAAAAAGTCATCGCCGAGGGTAGCCGCAAGCTATTCATCGATTTTGAAGACTGCAAAGGGATGGATAGCACCTTTCTAGGTATTCTTGCTGGCACCGCGATTCAACTGCGCAAGCTAACCCCTGTGGGTGAACTGATCGTCGGAAACCTTAATGAGCGTAACTACGAACTGATCTGCAATCTTGGTCTGCAAAACTTGCTCACCATCTCTAAAGATCAAGCAGCCGCCAGCAAGACCTTCGACGCACTTAAAAATCAAGAAGTGTCTGACGCGAAGAATATACTCAAAGCTCACGAGAACTTGACCGCTGCCGACCAAGAAAACGCGGGTAAATTTCAAGACGTCATTGCCTTCCTACGCAATCAAGTCGAAAAGCAGGAGAAGCACGTTTAATCGAGAATCTCGCTCCTGCGTGACAACCCAGGCTCTAGATGCGGATGTGCAGGGTGCGTTCCTGGATTTACCTGCCTATCTTAACTGGCTTAAGCTTCCAAATATGCTTGGCGTATTCACTGATCGTGCGGTCTGAAGAGAACTTGCCCACGCGGGCGGTGTTCATGATAGCCATCCTCGCCCAGCGCTTTTTATCGCTGAAGGCTTTATCCACAGCTTCCTGTGCGCGCACGTAGTCGGCATAGTCGGCGAGGCAGAGAAAGGGGTCTCCCCCCTCGAGCCAGCTGCTACAAAGCGGTGCAAAGGCATCCTGCTCGCCAGATGCGAAATAGTCCGATCGCAACCAATCAATGACTGCTTTGAGCTCCCAGTTACTATTGTAATAGTCGTAGGGGTTGTAGCCCTTCTCACGTATGACGTCGACTTGCTCGACGGTGTTACCGAAGATGAATATATTGTCTTCGCCAACTTCTTCGCCGATCTCCACATTCGCGCCATCGAGCGTGCCGATAGTGAGTGCACCGTTAAGGGCGAGCTTCATGTTGCCCGTACCCGAAGCTTCCTTACCTGCGGTCGAGATTTGCTCGGAGAGGTCGGCTGCGGGAATCATCTTCTCCGCCATCGTGATACGGTAGTTCTGCGGGAAGACGATCTTGATCTTGCCGTTGATGCGGGGATCATTGTTTACCTTTTCGCCGACCTTGTTGATTGCGCGAATAATGTTTTTAGCGAGTGCGTAGCCCGGAGCAGCCTTGG
>QXZH01000073.1:1737-18896 GCA_009886465.1 Opitutaceae bacterium | reverse complement strand
CCACGGGACAGGTGTTCTTATGGCAAACGCGCATCATCAAGCAACCGAGTGTGACAAGCGGTGCCGTTGCGAAACCAAACTCTTCGGCACCGAGCAGACAAGCAACGGCTACGTCGCGACCGGTTTTGAGCTGGCCATCAGTCTCTAAGCGGACGCGGGAGCGGAGATCGTTGAGTAAGAGCGTTTGATTTGTTTCAGCGAGGCCTAACTCCCATGGAGCGCCTGCGTGTTGGATGGAGGAGCGTGGCGATGCACCTGTGCCGCCATCGTAGCCAGAGACGAGGATACCGTCGGCCTTTGCTTTGGCAACACCTGCGGCAATTGTGCCCACGCCAACTTCGGAAACTAGCTTCACATTCACGCGTGCCTGGATGTTGGAGTTCTTTAAATCGTGAATAAGCTCCGCGAGATCTTCAATCGAGTATATGTCGTGGTGCGGTGGGGGAGAGATCAGTCCTACGCCGGGTGTTGTACCGCGCGTCTTGGCGATTTGAGGAAGCACCTTATGTCCTGGTAATTCGCCACCTTCACCAGGCTTAGCACCTTGCACGATCTTGATTTGGATTTCGTCGGCGTTAACTAGGTAATTACTGGTCACACCGAAGCGGCCAGAGGCGACTTGCTTGATAGCCGAACGACGGCTGTCGCCGTTAGCATCCGGCGTGAAGCGGTCAGGATCTTCGCCGCCCTCGCCCGTATTAGATTTTCCGCCAACACGGTTCATGGCAACAGCCAGTGATTCGTGCGCTTCTTTTGAGATTGAGCCGTAGGACATGGCGCCCGTTTTGAAGCGCTTCATGATCGCCTCGACGGGCTCGACTTCCTCGATTGGGATGGCCTTCGACTCGTCGATTTTGAAATCCATGAGGCCACGAAGTGTAAACATCTCCTTGGACTGATCGTTGATCACTTGTGAATACTCCTTAAATACCGCAAAATCACCAAGGCGCGTCGCCTTCTGAAGCTTGTGAATCGTGATTGGGTTGAATAGGTGGCGTTCGCCGCCGGCGCGCCATTGGTAGATGCCGCCGGGATCAAGGTCGTCGCCACGCTCATCATCGCGAGGAGCGAAAGCTTTGTCGTGGCGTGCCATTGTCTCCTTGGCGATAGTGCCTAGTCCGATGCCTTCCACGCGGGATGCGGTTTTGGTAAAATATTTATCGACAACCGATTCGTTGATGCCGATGGCTTCAAAGATCTGTGCGCCACGGTAAGAGGCGACAGTCGAGATGCCCATCTTCGACATGGTCTTAATCACGCCGTTTAGGTTGGCCTTGAGAAAGTTGTAGCAAGCTTGATCGGCGTCGACTTTGACGTCGCCACGACTGACGAGGTGGCGAACGGTTTCGAGTGCGAGATAAGGGTTGATTACGTTGGCACCATAGCCAAGGAGCAAAGCGAAATGTTGAACTTCACGCGGTTCACCGGACTCGAGCACGATGGATACGCGGGTGCGCGTGCCTTGGCTGACTAGGTGGTGGTGGAGACCTGCTACTGCGAGAAGTGCAGGGATCGGTGCTTTCTTGGCGCCGATCTTGCGGTCAGAGAGAATCAGAATGTTAACTCCGTCACGGATAGCGGCATCGGCATTTTCGAAGAGTTGTTCAAGAGCGGCTTCGAGGCCTTTTCCTGAGATGCGTGGATCGACAATCGCATTGTGTCCCGATTCGAGGCCACCGGCAGCCGATTCAAACAAGATGGGTAGCCGAGTCGCTTTAAAGCCGGGTAAATCGATGTGGCGAAGTTGTGCAAGCTGCTTGCGATCGATCAGTGGCGACTCAAACTTGATCATGCGGCAACTGTTGGCGCTGGGGCGGGAGAGGTCGCCTTCAGACCCAACAAAGCTGATGCTCGCGGTGACGAGCTCTTCACGAATAGGGTCAATTGGCGGATTGGTAACCTGTGCGAAGAGTTGCTTGAAGTAATTATAGAGGAGTTGAGGTTGATCGGAGAGCACGGCAAGCGGCGCGTCGTTACCCATAGAACCGAGCGGTTGCTTACCAGCTTCAGCGCTGGGACCAACAATGAAGCGCATGTCTTCAAAAGTATAACCAAATGCCTTTTGGCGGGTTTCGAGGGTTTCGAAATTGTCGACGGGCACGTCCCTCGCTGCGGGCAGGTCATCTGAGTTGACGAGGTTTTCTTTGAGCCATTCGCCGTAGGGTTGCTCCGAAGCGATTTGTTCCTTTAACTCTTCGTCGCCGACGATGCGGCCTTTTTCCATGTCGATAAGAAACATACGACCCGGTTCAAGGCGGCCCTTTTTGACTACATTGGCTGGCTCGATGCCTTCAAGAACACCGACTTCGGACGCTAGGATGACCTTATCGTCGGAGGTCACGTAGTAGCGAGAAGGGCGTAGGCCGTTGCGGTCTAGCGTCGCACCAACTTGCACGCCGTCGGACATCGCCATCGACGCGGGGCCATCCCATGGCTCCATCATGCAGGCATGGAACTCGTAAAAGTCTCGCTTCCACTGAGGCATGCTCTTGTGGCGTTCCCACGGCTCAGGGATCATCATCATCATGGCATGGGCGAGGCTACGCCCTGAAAGAACGAGGAACTCGAGGCAGTTATCAAACTTCTGCGAGTCGGAGCCATCTTCGCGGATGATCGGCAAGAGCTTCTTCAGGTCGTCGCCGAATACTTCGCTGGCGAGTTGCATCTGACGGGCGTAGAGCCAGTTCTCGTTGCCGCGAACGGTGTTGATCTCACCATTGTGGCAAAGATAGCGGAAAGGCTGAGCGCGCGGCCAGCTCGGAAAGGTATTAGTCGAGAATCGGGAGTGAGTCAGTGCGAGCGCTGAATCCATTGCCTCATCGGAGAGGTCGGGGAAGTAGTGCTCAAGCTGTTCAGTTGTGAGCATACCCTTGTAAGTCATCGTCCGGCTAGATAGCGAACCGATATAAAAGAGTGCGTCCTCATCTTCACCCGAGTAGCGGATGCGGTGAGTCGATAGGCGGCGAACTATGTAGAGTTTGCGCTCAAAGGAAATACCCGCTTCGCAAGCGTCGCCACGAGCGACGAAAAATTGGCGCATACAAGGCTCGCAGGCAGCCGATGCTTTGCCAAGAATCTCGCTGCGGACGGGCACATCACGCCAGCCGAGCATGCTGAGGCCTTCCTCGGCCACGATCTCTTCAATGATTGCCTCCTCGTGCCTACGCTCTTCATCGTTTTTGGAGAGAAATACAAAGCCGACACCATAATCGCCCTCAGCTGGAACTTCGAAGCCCGCTTCTTTTTTGCAGACCTTCTTAAAAAAGTTGTGAGGGAGTTGGATAAAGATGCCAGCACCATCCCCAGTGATTGGATCGCACCCACAGCCGCCGCGGTGGTCGAGATTCACGCAAATCTCGAGTGCGCCCTTAACGATGCTGTGGGACTTGCGGCCTTTCATGTCGACGATCAGGCCGATTCCGCAGTTTTCGTGTTCGTTCCTTGGATCATAGAGACCCTGTGACTTGGGTGGATTGTGAGTGAATTCCATATTTGTCTATAAATGTCTTGAGTGCTTAATCCGTCGCCATTTGCGAGCCGGATCCAAATTATATTGAGCGGGAAAAATCCCCATGCCTTGGGTAAAAAAGAACGAGTAATTTAGTCACTCGGAGTTAGCTGTCTAGGAAAATTACCCAATCTTGTTAAGGGTAGAACATTTTTCGCGCCAAATTGATGTTGAAATGACTGAAAAGTTGGAGTTTCGCCTTCAGCCATCAGGCTCAGAATGGATCGTAATAATGCGGAATTCCAACCCGACTGACTACATGCTTTAGAAAAAACGGACTGTTTTTGAGCGCATCGCCTCGTGTTCTTCATCGGTGCAGGGTGCGTTGGTGGGTGCCTCCGCGTCTGCGTTGTTCTGGGAGACTAAGCCGTTGCTCAGCATGTAGTTTTCGACTTCTTCACCACTCACGTCTGCGAGCATGGAGCCATTTATTTCGACGCAGGGAGAGAGAGGTTGTCCAGATTTTTCGACCATTTCCGCATATTGCGCAGCACTGTTAATAATGTCACGATCTTCGTATTCGAGACCGTATTTTTTCATGATTGCGCGGACGCCCATGCTCCAACCGCAGGTTGGTTTTAAGTATGCGATAATTTTCATAATATGGCTTTGTGTGGTGGATTTTGAGAACTTGTCAACTACGAGGATTTTCGAGTCGAGACCCAATCGATGAGTTTGCTCGTTTCATCTTCGTAGGCCCATGCCGCTCTTAGGAACTCAGCAGGGTGGATATTGTTTTCCTTAAAAAAGTTTCGGTCACCCCCGCAGCCATACATCGTCTCGGGCGGCAGTTCGCCGCGCAGCTTAGCAATTGCTTTGGGCATGATGCGCGGTAGCCAAACGATTCCCGCTACCTCATCGGTCTTCGGAGGGAGTGTATTGGAGTCGAGTGTATTGCCCGATGGCATTCCCTCTTGCACGGTCAAGAAGTAGTCGCGGCGTGCTTCGCTGACCATTAGGAAGGTCTCAAAGTCTGGCTCGCCTCGGCTCACGAAGTCCTCTGCGTAGTCATAAACATCCATCACATTGAGACCGATGGAAGCTAGCTCCGTTAAGGTCGCTTCGTCGAAGTAGCTTTCTACTTCGCGACACCCCTCCTTATATTTAGCTACCGCCCCTTCCCAAATTATTTTCAAACCTTTTTGATATGAGTAATGTTTCATTTGTATATACTTAACGATGCGTGCGCGGAAAACAACCCGCCTGGTCATTTTAATTAAATGTATTGGACTGTGATGCAGTAAGTATTACTTAAGTAGAAGGTATTTTCTAATTATTCTGAGCGCGCTTGGTGTAGCAGACGGCTTCAAAATCTGGGTTTGTTGTCGGATGTCGTGTGTAATTTGCTGTAAAACCGCTAGCTCTGAAACCTTCGGGCAACGAACCTACTAAGCTTGCAATCCGATTCTTAATTCTAATCCACCATGACTGGGACTAAAGTTAAGGGTAGGTTATCATCAAGTGTGATATTTGCGTCTTCTTAGTTGCACGTTTAAGCCAAGCGGCCTATCCCCCTACGATACATGCGCATCGATTCACATATGCACACACCACTCTGTGGTCACGCCTTCGGCGAGCCGATCGAATATGCCAGGATGGCTGCGGAGCGAGAGATCAATCTGATCACGATCACTTGCCATATCCCCATGCGCTGGGAGGCCTTTGGGCAGGCAGGTATTCGCATGTCGTTAGAGCAACTCGACGACTACCTGGTTTTAGTCAGAGATACTGCCGAGCAAGCCAAACCGCTCGGCGTCGAAGTGCTCTGCGGCATTGAGGCTGAGGTGTATCCTGATGAGGCCGAACTGGAGCCGATGGACGAGATTTTGGCTGCTTTCGATTTCGATTTCGTTCTCGGCTCGCTGCACGCACAATGCCGTAGCTATATCGACTGGCTAGCTAAGAACAAGGTTAAGAAGGATGCTATGAAGATTGATAGCTACTTCCGCCACCTCAAAGACGGGGCGGAGTCTGGTCGTTATGATAGCATGTCGCACCCAGATGTGATCCGCACCTATGGTGTAGTGAACCATTTTAATCCTGCCGAGCACGAAGAAGTGATCCGTGACTTCCTCCAAGCCGTGGTCGACGAAGATATTTGCATGGAGGTCAATACCAGTGGTTTGACAAAGGGCGACTATGAAGTGCATCCCGATCCACTGATCCTTGATTGGGCGAGCGAAATGGGTGTGAAGCTGACTATAGGATCAGACTCACACCATCCGCATTCCGTTGGGCAGTTTTTTGATGTGATTCAGCCGAAGCTACGCGACAAGGGCTTTACAGATTTACACTACTTTCGAGGGCGTCAGCGACAAGTCATTCCGATGCCCGGCGGAAGCTAGCCGAGGTAGCATGCTAGCTTGTCGAACGCGGTGACGACATATTGTGTCTGATGAGCGGGCACACTGCGGTTAATTCGGCCGGTGACCTTAAATATCTCCTAAAATAGACTTTACACTATTATAGTGTGCACTAATATCATACTAATGAAGAATATTACCCTAAGTGCCGACGAGGATTTGATCGCTCGCGCCCGCGAACAAGCTCGTGCTCGTCAAACTACCCTAAACCAGCTCTTTCGACTGTGGTTGGAAGAGGTCGCTGGGCAAAAAGAGCGCAGTCATAAAATTGGGGCGCTCCTCGATCGCCTAGATGGAGTCGACGCAGGGGGCAATTTTAGCCGAGAGGAGATGAATGCCCGCTAAACTATTTCTAGATACGGATGTGTTGGTTTATGCATTTGATTGGTCAGAACCTGAGAAAAGATTAGCCGCGCAGGAAATGGTCCAGCGTGAGATGGACTGGTGTATCAGCTGGCAAGTCGTTCAGGAATTTAGTAGCCTTGCTTTACATCGATTTAAAAAGCCTATGTTGCCGGAAGATCTTCGTGATTATCTCGATCTAGTTTTGTTGCCGAATTGTCGAGTCATGCCGACTGCAACCATTTACGGGCAAGCACTGAGGATTCAGTCGCAAGCCCAATATAGCTTCTACGATAGTCTGATCGTGGCTGCTGCTCTTGTTTCAGGAGCGAAACAGCTCTATTCGGAGAATTTAGAACCAGGCGGACTTTTTGGTAACTTGGAAATAGTGAACCCATTTGAGTAATTAATGACTACTGGGGACTCCTGTCTCGCATAGAGCGCTAAGGAAGAATTTCGCTACTTTCTTCCCAACAAACCTTCAATTACCTTTGCTGCACTATTGTAAGCGTCGGTGGGGGCTTTAGGTTCGATCGTGCTGTCTGATTCGGGCTTGCAGAACTGCCTTTCCATTTCATCTAGGTCGAGGCCTAGACTATGATTCGCAGCGCGCAGCGATGCACCTAGTGCGACCGAGCCACTGACAGCGAGGCGTTGGACTTTGGCTTGAAAGACATCGGCAGCCACTTGGGCGATGGCATCATTTTTTGATGCGCCGCCTGTTAGGTAAATGACTTCGGGTTTCAACTGCATCCAATCAGTACGTAGTTTCATGTTGATAAATTGTCCTTCCACGCAGGCGCGGATGGCGGCGTCGGCATCTTGCCAGCTTTCGAAGGCATTACCACCTTTTAGGATGGGTGCTTCGAGATCTACGCGTGGGCTTATCTCGGGACGGAAGAAGGGAACCATAATCTTGTCATCGTTACCAGCGGGTGTCTTACTTAAGGCTGCGGTGAATTGACCCCAGTCGTAACCAAATTTGTCTTTAACCTCTTCGCGAGCGAGGGAACCATTGACAAAACATTGCAGTGACATCGAGCCTCCAGCGGGATTTCCAAATACATGGCCACAACCTTGTGGATCAGCCACGACAGCAGGCATAGCAGCGAAGAAAGTGTCGGAAGTGCCGAGCGAGACGACGAGTTTACCCGGCTTACTGGCGCCCATGCCGACGAGGCTACTTGGGTTGTCGCCCGTGAAGATGGTGATTGGTGTTTTTGAAGCAAAGCCGTATTTTTGAACAAAGTAATCGGAGATTTCTCCTGCTGTGGTGCTACCTTGAGCGACTTTGGGTAGTCGCTTGATTAGCTCGGGAGCGGTTGCTTCAAGTAGGTCGGTATCCCAGTCCCAATCATGGATATTGAGCAGATTCATGCCTGCGCCGTCACCAGTGTCGATGGCTGCATCTGTGCCACAGAGTATAGAACAGAGGAAAGAGCTCACTAGGTGGATACGGGCTGTTTGGCTGTAGGCTTCTGGTGAGGTTTTGTAGAAACGTCTGATTTGTGGACCGGTGAAGCGCTCGATGGCGATGGAACCAGACTTACTGCAAACGATTGAGTCACCGCCGACGGCCTCGCCGATTTCGCGGCATTCCACGCTGGTCGAATTATCCATCCAGATGGGAGATGTGGTACGTGCGAGGCAGGGCGCGATCTGCGTGGAGAGACTTTCTTTTGTATCTAAAGTATTGATACAATTAAGCCAGCGAGCATTTAGGTAAACTGAGCCGTGTTGTTGGCCTGCTCCTGAGATGGCGGTGACTTTAGAAAGGTCGCATTTTACCTTTAAATCTCCGAGTAGTCTTTCTAAGGCGTCTAACCACATAAGTGGGTCACTGTGGACTTCTCCTCCGGTGCCTTCTGGAATGAAGCCTGAGGGTGCTTTGTATTGCGGCAAAGATTCGCCGAAATTAACGGCCGCTTCCGCGACGACGGATCGAGTGTCCGTATCGATCACAATAACGGAGCAGCTTTGAGTTGAAGAGTCGAGGCCGAGTGCGTAGGGCATGATTGGAAGTATAGGGTGAGAGGTGGATTATAGATAGAGAAAAAAAGGAGCGGGGAGTGGAGAGTTTTAACCACTCTTCACTCCCCACTCCCTACTTTGGTCGGGGAAATCTTATAGAAACTCGTTGATCAAGTTTTCTAACATTTCCTGACGCCCGCTTTCGAGGGTTGGCTCACCATTGGCGAGGGCATATTTTTCGAGTTCTTCAAAACCCACTTCGCCAGCTTCGACCTTGGCGCCGATGTCTTTGTCGAATGTACTATAGCGCGCATCGACGAAATCCTTAAGGCGGCCATCTTCGCGGATCGCGTGGGCGACTTTGAGACCGCGTGCAAAGGCATCCATGCCCCCGATGTGGGCGTGCATTAGGTCGATCGGTTCGTGAGATTCACGTCGGCGCTTGGCGTCAAAGTTGAGACCGCCAGTCGTGAGTCCGCCCATTTCGAGAACGCAGAGCATGACCTGTGTAGTCAGGTAGATGTCGGTCGGGAACTGATCGGTGTCCCAACCAATGAGCTCGTCGCCACGGTTGGCGTCGACACTGCCGAGCATGTTGGCGTTGTTACAAACGGTGAGTTCGTGTTGCATCGTGTGGCCCGCTAGCGTTGCGTGGTTGGTCTCGATGTTTAATTTGAAGCGATCCATGAGGCCGTATTCGCGGAGGAAGTTGAGGCAGGCCGCGGAGTCGCTGTCATACTGGTGGGTGGAGGGCTCACGTGGCTTTGGTTCGATGTAGAAGGGGCCGTCGAAGCCGATCTTATCCGCATGGGCGATGGCCATATGTAGAAAGGCGGCTAGGTGATCGAGCTCGCGCTTCATGTTGGTGTTGAGCAGCGTGCTGTAGCCTTCGCGACCGCCCCAGAATGTGTAACCAAGGCCGTCGAGTTCCTTCGTGCATTCGAGAGCCTTTTTAACTTGCGCAGCTGCATAAGCAAATACCTTGGCATCGGGCGAAGTGGCGCCGCCTTGCGAGTAGCGAGGGTGGGAGAAGAGGCAAGCGGTACCCCAAAGTAGCTGGACGCTGGTTTCTTTTTGTTTGGCTTTTAGCTTGGCGACGACGGCGTCGAGAGCGGCGTTGGAAGCGGCAAGATCGCCTAGTTCAGGGGCGATATCGCGATCATGCCAGCAGTAAAAGTCGATACCGATTTTCTCGAGAAATTCAAAGAATACATCGACGCGAGCGACAGCGTTTTCGACGGAATTTGAACCATCGTCCCAAGGCATAACGGCAGTGCCAGCACCGAAGGGGTCGCCGAGCTCGTTACGCATGACGTGCCAGTAGGGCGCGGCGAAACGAAGGTGATCCTTCATGGATTTCCCGCCGACTATCTCGTCGGGGTTGTAGTGCTTGAAAGCAAGCGCGCTTTTAGAGCTTGTGCCCTCAAATTGGATTTTGTCGCAGTCGAAATGTGGCATATTATATTGCAGCGCTGGACGCTGAGTTGGGTGGTTGATTTGTTGAGTCGGAAGCATTCGACTGGGCACTAGATTAACTCAGTCTCACGGTGTATAATATCAAATTGATCGAATAACTGATACCGCAAAATGCGATTATATTCTGTTGATTTGCGCCAATTAGTTGTGTGAACTGATTTTTGATGAGTGAGCAGATTGCCATAGTCATGTCCGAGGTGTTTTTGCGTCGCCTGACGCCTGCATTGATGCCTTTTGTTCGTCGAGAGCAGGACTTTCGAATTGTAAGTATCCACCGGCCCATCAACGAGTTGCTCGATTTGTTGCGCGAGCTAAATCCACGCGGACTGATCACCGAATGGTTGCCCGAGGTGACCGAGGCAATGCTCAAGCTTGATCTACCCACCGTGATCGCAGACACGGACTATACGTATCCTGGCGTTGTTAGCATTGATGTGGATGACCGAGCTGTGGGCGCAGCTGCGGCAGAGGCTTTTCTGCAAGCAGGGTTTCGCAGTTTTGCTTGCTTGGGTAATGGCTCGCCCTACTCAGGCCAACGTATAGACGGGTTTTTACAGGCGGTAGATTTCCCCGTATCAGTGCATACGGAGACGGCTTTTGAAGATGCGCGCTATAGTGAGCACTTTGTCGAGCCCAGCGCTAATCTGCGTAATTGGTTGGAGTCGCTTCCCAAGCCTGTCGGTATCTTCGCGGTGCACGACCCTTTAGGACGTTTTCTTTGTAGTAGTTGCCTGCAGCTCGGCATCGCGGTGCCAGAGCAAGCCGCTGTGATCGGCGCGAATAATGACGAGCTGGTCTGCGGGCTGAGTCACCCGATGCTTTCGAGCGTGGCGATTCCATGGGACGCGATCGGCGCGCTAGTGGGGGAGTCGATGCAAACATTGTTGGCCAAGAAGAAGCTTACTTCGGAGCCGGTTCTTGTCGCACCCAGCGGCGTGGTCATGCGGCACTCGGCTAATCACCTCGCGGTGGATGATCCGCAGCTACGCCAGGCGATGTCTTACCTTTCCGGGCACGTGCAAGACTCTATTAGCATTGGGCAGATGTGTGATGAGTTGCGGATTGCACGGCGCAGCCTAGAACGGAAGTTCAAAGAGTTTTACCGTTGTTCACCATGGGAGATGCTTTGCCGATTACGTATCGCTCGTGCGAAGCAGTTACTAGCGCAGACGAATCATCCGATCGGAATGATCTCGGATTTGTGTGGTTTTAACGACGCCGAGCGAATGGCTGTGGTCTTTAAGCGGGTCGTTGGCGAGCCGCCATCAAGTTTCCGTAAGTTACGCGGGTAAGTGTTTTTTAAATGTTTCTGCGCTTATGGCAGTTTGATTCAAACCAGGACCGAGCAAGCACCCTTCGGGCACAAACCCTTACGATTCGATCTTAGTAAACATCCCGCAGGTAGCGCTTATCAGTTTTCAGCTTTTTGACGTAAGCCACGGCGTCTTCATTACTTTTACCACCTTCTTTTTCGATAATTTCGTGTAGTGCCAGGTCGACATCTGTTGCCATGCGACTGGCGTCGCCGCAAACGTAGAAGCTCGCGCCTTTTTCTAGCCATGCGTAGAGTTCTTTACCGTTCTCGCGCATGCGATCTTGCACGTAGACCTTTTCTTCTTGGTCACGTGAGAAGGCGACGTCCAACTTGGTCAAAAAGCCGTCGGCGAGGTAATCCTGCCACTCGGTCTGGTAGAGAAAATCTGTGAGGTAGTGCTGGTCACCGAAGAAGAGCCAATTTTGGCCTTTTGCACCGATGGCTTTGCGCTCTTCCACGAAAGCGCGGAAGGGGGCGATGCCGGTGCCAGGACCAACCATGATCATGGGAGCATCGTTGTCGGCGGGGATCTTAAAGTGCTTGTTTGCTGTGACGAAGACGTCGGCCTTGTCGCCCTCGGCAATGCGGTCTGACAAATAAGTAGAGCAGACGCCTTTGCGCTGACGGCCATGGGCATCGTATCGGACGACGCCTACGGTCAGATGAACTTCGCCCGGGTGTGCCTTCGGACTGGACGCGATCGAGTAGAGCCGCGGCGGCAGTTTCCGCATGATACCGACAAGGGCATCGGCTGTGATTTCTTGGGCTGGAAAGTCGTTCAGGACATCGATGATCTCGCGACCATGGAGGTAGGCTTGCAGGTCGGCTTTTTTAGCAGGGTCTAGCATGGCTGCAAGTTTTGCGTCCTTGGCGATCTCGTTATAGCGCTTGAGCACAGGTAAGGAAATTGCTGTCACATCGAGCTGACTAGTCAGGGCTTGTCGCAGGGTGTATTCCTGCTCTTTGATCCGCACGGGTGCGTCGGCGACGAGTTTAGTCGTTTCGATGATCGCATTGACCACATCTTCTGCGTTGTGTGGAACCACTGCGAGGGCGTCGCCAGTTTCGTATTCGAGACCAGAGCCCTCGAGGCTAAATTCTAGGTGGATGGTTTCCTTGGCAGAACCTTCTCCGTTGAGCATGACGCGCTCAGTTAGCTCGGAAGGATAAGGGTTTTTGCGGGAGTATTTGACCGTTGCTGCAGCAGTTGCAGGTGCGGCCACTGCAACAGATGCAGCGGGTTTAACTTCGGCTTCGAATACGCCGAGTGCGCCTTTGTGCCATTTTGCAAAATCATCGTCGTAGTCTACATCGCAATCCACGCGGTCGTAGATGCGCTTCGCGCCGAGGCCTTCGAGGCGGGCGTCGAAGTCGATCCCCATTTTGCAAAACTCCTCGTAACTGGTGTCTCCGAGACCGAGCACAGAAAAGCGAGTATTGGGCAGTTTGGGTGCCTTGTCGCCCATGAAAGCTTCGTAAAAATCGATCGCGGTTTCAGGTGGGTCGCCCTCGCCCCAAGTGCTGACGATTACGAGAAGGTTTTGAATGTCTTTCAGCTTGGCTACCTTTATGTCGGCCATATTGACCGCCTTCGCTTTGAAGCCCTTGCCCTGCGCTGCTTTCACAGTGAGGTCGGCGAGACTTTCGGAGTTGCCCGATTCGGTACCGTAGAGAACGGTCAGTTCGGGAGCTACCAAGGGTGCGTCGGTTGTGTGGGATGCAGCACCAAAAGTTGCGCGTAGGCCACTGATAAAGCCCTCAACCCAGAGTAACTGATCGGCTTGGAGGCCTTTGAGAAGACTGTTCAGCGAGGCCACTCGCTCGGGGGCAAGGGGTGCTGTCTGCGGGACGACTGGATCGGTGGTACTCATATTTCTGCTTGGAAAAAGGGTTTTAGGTAAGCACAGATCGCCCGAAACGCTAGCCTATTTCTACGTTTTCAGCTCTTTTCTTAGGTTTTTGAGTGACAAACCTAAGAAAAGGGCTAAATAAAGTAGTATTTCTTTCAAACTAGAGTGCTTCTGCGTTTGCATCGGGGGAAAGAAGCGACTTATTGATGATTAATTATGATTTCTGATAGCCAATCTGCTCCACAACTTCACAAGAACGAAGGAATCAAAACCCGCAGTAACTATCTCCGGGGCACGATTCTCGAAGGCATCGCTGACAGTTCGAACGGATCCATCTCGTCCGACGATCAGCAGGTATCCAAATTTCACGGCCTCTACCAGCAGGACGATCGCGATGTGCGCGCCAAGCGTCGCAAACACAAGCTTGATAAAGCCTACGCCTTCTTGGCACGGATCTGCCTGCCTGGCGGCGTTTGCACCCCCGAGCAATGGCTGGTAATGGACAAACTCGCCAACTACTGTGCATTCAATACGCTCAAAATCACTACTCGCCAAGCCTTCCAGTTGCACGGCATCTTGAAGGGGAACCTCAAGGAGGTGATTAGTTCGTGTAATGACGTCGCCATGACTACGCTCGCTGCATGCGGTGATGTGAACCGCAACGTCATGTGCAACCCGAATCCTTTTGCCTCGGAAATTCACACCGAAGTGCAACGTGTGACCGAGGAGATTGACGCATACCTGAAACCGCAGACCCCCGCATTTTCTGAGATGTGGCTCGATGGTGAGCCGATCAAGCTAACCGTTCCACTTGCTGCCGAGCGCTCGCTTGACTGCAAGGGCGACGAGCTTGAACCACTTTATGGTACCACCTACCTGCCGCGTAAGTTCAAGATCGCCATGGCCATCCCGCCATACAACGACGTCGACGTCTTCGCGCACTGCCTAGGCTTCATTGCGATTGTCGAAGGTGGCAAGCTGCTTGGCTTTAATGTCTCCGTCGGTGGAGGCATGGGCATGACCCATGGTAACGAGAAGACTTTTCCGCGTCTCGCCGAAGTCATTGCCTTCTGCACGCCCGACCAAGCCGTCGCGGTGGCCGAGAAGATTGTTACCATCCAGCGCGACCATGGTAACCGTGAGGACCGTGCCAACGCCCGTTTCAAATATACCGTCGAACGCCTTGGTAAGGACTGGATCCGCGAAGAGCTAGAGAAACGTCTCGGCTACAAGCTCGAAGACGCCCACGACTATAAATTCGTCAGCAACTGCGACCGCTACGGCTGGAGCGAAGGCATCAATGGGAAATGGCACCTCGGCCTTTTCATCGAAGGCGGTCGAGTAGTCGATCTAGATGACAAGCTGCTTAAGACGGGCATGCTTGAAATTGCCAAAGTTCACAAAGGCGAGTTTCGCCTGAGCGCGAATCAAAATCTCATTATCAGCAACGTCGCCGCCGAAGATAAAGATACCATCGACTCAATGGTCGAGCAATACGGTCTCGACGCTTATAAGACTGCCTCTGGCATGCGCCGTAGCCAGATTGCCTGCGTGGCACTGCCCACCTGTGGCCTTGCACTTGCCGAGTCTGAACGCTACTTGCCTAATCTAGTCAGCGACCTCGAAGTCATCCTCGAAAAAGCTGGTCTGCGAAATGACGAGATCGTCATCCGTTCCACTGGTTGCCCCAACGGTTGTGGCCGTCCTTACCTCGGCGAGATTGGCCTGGTTGGTAAAGTCCCCGGAAAGTATAATCTTTACCTAGGTGCCGGTTTCGACGGCGAGCGTTTGAACAAGCTCTACCGGACCTCCATCACCCACGAGCAGATTAAAGATGAGCTCAAGCCCATTCTCATTAGCTACGCCAAAGAGCGCGAAGAGGGCGAACGCTTTGGCGATTTCACCATCCGCAAAGGCTACGTTGAAGCGACCACTGCGGGTAATAATTTCCACGCAAACATAGCGTAGATCCACTCTAAACAAAGCGAATTTTTCTGCTTATCTCTTAAAAAAACGTCTGCATGAAGTCACTGCAAAAACTCTCACTTCTCGTCCTCTCTGTATTCCTATTCACCGCATGCAGTGAAGAAACCAAGCAGGAGTTGAAAGAAGCTGCTGACGCCGTCACTGCCGAATCCAAAGAGCAGTTATCTGAAATAGCCGACAAGGCCAAAGGCCAAGTGGCTGATACTGCCGAAGTGGTCAAATCTAAGACGCAAGAGATTGTAGGCAAAGCCTCCGAAGAGGTCGCGGAGGTGAGGGTAGCTGCCGCAGAGAAGATGGAAAAAATTATTCAAGATACCAGCGAAGAAGTTACCGAACTTAAAGCCGCAGCCGATGCCAAGCTGCAAGGCATGTTTAAGCAGAAGGAAGAAGCGCCCGCTGAGCTTGAATAGTGTGAATTTTTTTGGATAATGGTACTACTAGTTTGTAGACGCTCAGCTCATCGCTTTATTTTTCTCTGATGATAACACTTCTCTCCCCTGCCAAATCCCTTGACTATGAATCGCCTTGCCTTACCGAGCGATCGACTCAGCCCCGCCTGAAGTCGGATACGGCTGCGCTCATGGAGCAGCTCAAAGCGCTTTCCTGCGAAGAGGTCGGATCACTCATGAATATCAGTGACAAGCTTGCCTTACTTAATCACGAGCGCTTTCAAAGCTTTGCATCATCCTTCACTAAAAAGAATAGCCGACAAGCGATCTTGGCATTCACAGGTGATGTCTACCAAGGAATGAATCTAAGCGAGTGGTCCGCGGGTGACTTTGCTACAGCTCAAGAAAATGTACGCATCTTGTCGGGGCTCTATGGAGTGCTGCGTCCGCTTGATTTGATGCAACCTTACCGACTTGAAATGGGCACCTCACTGGCGAACTCGCGAGGTAAGAACCTCTACCATTTCTGGGGCGATCGCATAACTGGCTTGTTAAACAAGGATCTTGAAAAATCCAATTCTAGTGTCGTGGTGAACTTAGCCTCGAACGAATATTTTTCCTCAGTTACCCCGTCAAAACTGAACGGCCAACTGATCAGTCCTGTGTTCAAAGACGAAAAGAAGGGTAAGTATAAAATAATCTCCTTCTACGCAAAGAAAGCTCGCGGTATGATGGCAGATTACATCGTGAAAAACGAACTTAAAGAATCAAAGGATTTGCGCGAATTCACATCTGGAGGTTACGCCTACGACGCCGAAAGCTCGACCGTAGGCAAACCAGTTTTCCTGCGCTCCGAAGCTTCACAGAGTAAGGTTTAGTTAATAAGTTTGGTAAGTGAAAAAACTTTAATTTTTCTCATATAGTTTGCCGCTAAAAATGTGCACGATACAGCTAAACTGAATGGCGATAGTATAGAAATCTAGGACATGTAATCAGCCGTCACACTACCCTTTACTTTTTTGATCCCATCAACTTTACCCTGATATAGGAGATTCCCGCCGGCTAGGCCGCCGTCAGGTCCGATCTCGATAAGGTAGTCGGCATCTTTGATCACTTCGAGGTGGTGCTCGATCACTATTATGGTGTGGCCTTTGTCCACAAGGCTGTGCAGAAGCTCGATCAAGCGCTCGACGTCGGACAGGTGCAGGCCGATGGTAGGCTCTTCGAGGATGTAGAGGTTACCTTGGCCTTTGTTGTATTGTCGCTCTTTGAAGGTGGGCATGCCTTTGGCTAGTTCGCTAACGAGTTTAAGGCGTTGGGCTTCACCACCAGAGAGCGTGGGCGAATACTGTCCCAGCTCAATGTAGCCGAGTCCTGTTTCGACCATCAGTTGCATTAGCTTACTGAGTTGGGTGTGAAAACTAAAGAACTTTGCCGCCTCTTCGAAGCTCATTTGCAGAACGTCGGCGATGCTCTTGCCATGCCAGCGTAGTTCGTCGAGTTCGGCGCCGTAGCGGCGACCGTTACAGTCCTCACAAGTCACGTAGGCGTCGGGCATGAAGTTCATTTCTAGTTTCACGCGACCAGCACCTTTGCAAGTTTCGCAGCGCCCGCCCTTGGTATTAAAAGAGAAAGTGCCAGGCTTGTAGCCGCGGATGTTGGCCTCGGGTAGCTTGGCAAAAATATCCCGTATAATATCGAAGGCACCGATGTAAGTCGCAGGTGTGGAGCGCGGGGTTTTGCCAATAGGAGATTGGTCGACCTCGATAACTTTGCGAATTGTTTCTGCGCCTTGAAGGGACTTGAAGCAATCCGAAGTAGTGAGGATTTTTGATTGAGCAGTCAGTTTTGCTGATTTGGTTTCGATAGCTGCTTTGACTAATGGCTTTAATAAGTCACGAATTAGAGTGCTTTTACCTGCGCCGGATACGCCGCAGACGACATTGAGACGCTGCTTTG
>QXZH01000073.1:0-1637 GCA_009886465.1 Opitutaceae bacterium | reverse complement strand
AGAGTGCTTTTACCTGCGCCGGATACGCCGCAGACGACATTGAGACGCTGCTTTGGAATATGTAGGTCGAAGCCTTTGAGATTTCTTAGGGCGGCACCTCGTAGTATAATCCATTGCTCGTTGTTTTTCTTTTTTCGGGGGCTCCATGCGGTAGGTAAATCACGGTGCTCGCCGCGGAGTGGGTGCTGCATTTGCTTGCGCAAATACTGCGCAGTGAGGGAGCGTCTGCTTTTCTTAATTTTTGCCAGACTACCGAAGGCGACGATCTCGCCGCCGTGTATGCCGGCTGCCGGGCCTAGGTCGAGAATCTGGTCAGCCTTACGCATAGTGGCCTCGTTGTGCTCAACGATGACAAGGGTGTTACCTCGTTTACGTAATTGATCGAGGGATTCGAGGAGCTTCGCATTGTCCCGTGCGTGCAGACCGATGGACGGCTCATCGAGGACGTAGAGCACGCCTGATAGGTTGGATCCGAGCTGCGCGGCTAGGCGGATACGTTGGGCTTCACCTCCGGAGAGTGTAGCGGTGGCTCGATCGAGGCTGAGGTAGTTCAGCCCAACACGATCCATGAAGCGCATGCGCTCTTCGATCTCGGGAAGTAGTTCGTCGAGGACTGGCTTTGAGCGTTTGCTTGTCTTTAGGTTCTTGAGAACCAAGAGCAACTGTGACGGCGTGAGTTTTAAAAGTTCAGGCAGTGAAACGTTCTCACTAAGTCCTAACTTGTAATCTTTAATTATTAATTTGAGTGGTAACTTAACGGCACTGCTAAGCGTATTTAGCCGCTTACCACTGCATTCGGGACAGGTTGCACCGTCCTCAAGGTCGTCGAGGTGGTCAAAGGAAGTTTTCGTTCCTGTTCCATGGTCGTCGTGGGCTTCGCTAGACATCCAGTCAAAGAGTTGGCCGTAGCCGCGACAGGTAGGGCACCAGCCGCGAGGGCTGTTCCACGAGAAGTGCTTTGGGTCTAGCTCAGGAAAAGCTTCGCCTGTAGTCGGGTCGGTGCGCTTGGTCGAGAGGCGAGAAATGGTTTCTCCTTTCGGCGACATAAGGAAGGCGCTGCCTTTGCCTAACCTCAAGGCTTCATTGAGGCTTTGAGAAGTGGTGGCTGGTGGTTGGTGAGTGGTGAGTTTGCTTATGACTAGATCGATGTCGTGCTCAACGTAGCGGTCTAACTTTTTGAAGTCGTCGAGGTGGACGACTTTGCCGTCGATGCGAAGCATCGTATAGTCATGCTCACGTGCCCAATTTGCCAGTGGTTCGTGGTGGCCTTTGCGTCCACGAATGAGTGGCGCGCAGAGGCAAAGAGTCTTTAATTTAGAATTGGCGAGTAAGCTCTTTAGGCGTTTCTGAAGGCTTGCCTCGCTTTGGCTGACGACAGCCTCGCCGCTTGCGGGTGAATGTTGGATACCGATACGCGCATAGAGCAAGCGTAGGTATTGGGCGACCTCAGTGATGGTGGCGACAGTGGACTTGCGGGTGCCTTTAGTGACTCGTTGCTCAATTGCGACAGTGGGGGCGATGCCGTGCACCTCGTCGACTTCAGCACGAGACATTTGTTCGACGAATTGACGCGCGTAGGCGGACATCGATTCCATGAAGCGGCGTTGGCCCTCGGCAAAGACGATGTCAAAAGCGAG
>QXZH01000072.1 GCA_009886465.1 Opitutaceae bacterium | reverse complement strand
TGAGCTCTATTATATTGGAGATCGCAAGTTCCTAGATAGCGGCTTGGCTAGCTATCGGCAGTTCGCTGTAGAGGGCCTAGAGTGGGATGGCAAGGCGAAGCAAATGACGGCTCTAGTCGAAGGGCATGGGCATAATGCCTACGAAGTTATACTCAAGGTGAGTGAAGGTCGCCTCGTCCACGAATGCGAGTGCCCTGATTGCGAGAACTACGGTAGCTGTAAGCACGTAGTCGCCGCGGCAGCGGCCATGTTCCTCTCCGTCCAAGGACAGAGCGTGGGTGGCGTCGACATGCCCGACGACTATGCGCAAGAACTGCGTAAGCAACTTGGCTACCGCGATGTTGGTGGGGATGGCCATAAGGGCGAAGAGGAAGTGCCCGAGCAGGCGGTCGAGTTTGAACTCACGGAGGTCGATACTTATGGGAACTTGGGTTTTAGTATCGAGGGGCCAGTGCCAAAAGACTTTCTGGCAGACTTTGGCATCACGATGAGTGCCAGTTATGGCTTCCGCTTGTCGAGGGAGTTCAGCCTCGTCAATCCAGGGGCGAAGCTGGAGTCGTTTCTTAAAAAGGCTATAGCTGCCAAGATTACGGTATCTTCCATCTTGGAGGGTGATCCTCATCCTTTAAGGATGGCTAAGCAGGCCGCGCACATGGAGATCCAGCACACCCTCGCAGAGGACCGAGTAGTGCGGCGTATGCTTTTTTTAGATCTGAAGGGTAAAGAGCTCGACGTCGTCCATTTGATTCCCAACAGCCCGCTTGTGCTGCTATCAGATGGGCGCGTCTGCAAAGTTCGTCCCTGTGGCCTAGGCCTTGCAGGCGACTTAGGGCCACTCCGAATGGATTTGGAAACGGAAGCTTTTAACGAGCAGAACTTAACGCCCCAATCATCCAGCGACGCCTATCTTTTCGCCGTCAAAGGCGTGAAAAAGAAGCCCAAACAGATCAAGCCCAAGCAAGTGCGGATCGAGCTCGATCTCACCGCGATGGAAAACGTAGCGGGTGAATGGGAGGCCTTCGAGTTTGATCTCTGGCTTAATCTCGATGGTTGTCGCGTAGAGCTCTACGAGTTGCAGTCATGCTTTCTCGCACCAGTGCTTCACGTTTACGCGGGCAAGCTGCTCAGTGCGAAGCGCCGCGTGCGTGCGCTTTCCGACTTGCTTCGCCGTGTGCTCTCCTCCGAGCAAGCTGCCGACACTCTTGGGATGGAAGTTTACGAGCCCGATTACCCCGAGCTCTTTGACCTGAATTATCGTGTCGGTGTCTGTGAGATTGCTGAAAAGATAGTGCATTCTATCGAAACCTATGGAGCTGACTATCAAGTCACGCTCGCGGACAACGATGCGCAACGATGGCTACAAGGTGGACTTGATCTGCGCAAAGTCGCCATGTTGCTTTTTAGCTTGAGCGATGCCACGAGTCGCGCCGATCTACTTAACCTTGAAGAGGGCAAGATCGAACTCGTTCACCCTGAAGCGGGGGCAGAAGCTTTGCAGCGCATTGTTTCCGTCTGTCGCACGCTCGGCATTCAAGTCCAATTTAACGAGCAAGCCATACGCTCTGAGCCGCTCAGTATCTCCGTTGATACCAAGGCCTCCGGCTCCGATATCGACTGGTTTCAGCTACATCCATCGATCCGTTGTGGCGACCGAACGATCGCGCCCGAGGAGTGGCAGAAACTCATCCTAGGGCAACTTTTGATCGAAGACAAAGATGGCAGCCTGATCATGCCACAAATCGAAGGCGGCGAGGGTGGCCTCGAAATGCTTGCTGAGTTGCTGCGCCCACGGCGTAAAAAGCCCGACGGTACCAAGGCCAAGGACGATGACGCTTTGCAAGTTTCCCGCCTCGAGATGCTTGACTGGATCATGCTACGCAGACATGGCGTACGTGTCACTTTGCCAGAAGAAGCCGAAAATCTCTTTTCCAGTCTTTCGGAGTTCAACGGTGTCGGCGAGTTTGTGAAACCGGCCAGTTTGGACGCTGAGTTACGGCCCTACCAAGAAGAAGGCTGCGCGTGGATCGATTTCCTTTACCGCCACCGTTTTGGTGCCTGCCTCGCCGACGATATGGGTCTGGGTAAAACGGTGCAGACTATCGGATTCCTCGCCCAATTCTTCGAGCGTAATCGCAATCACAAAAAAGCCCCCGTCCTCATTGTTTTACCACCCAGCCTAGTATTTAATTGGCAAGAAGAGTTTGCCCGTTTTGCACCTAGCCTCAAAGTTACTGAGTGTTTGCGCAAAGGCGCGTGGCACAAAGCGCTCGGTGAATCTCAGATTTTACTGACCACCTACGATCGCGTTCGCCTCGACCTAAGCTCGATGGAGGGTAATCGCTTCGAGATCGTGGTTTTCGACGAGGCACATAACCTTAAAAACGTTTCTGCGGCACGCACCAAAGCTGCCGCCCAGATCGCACGTCGCTTCACGCTTTGTCTCACTGGCACCCCTGTGGAAAATAACGCCTCCGAATTCTATTCCGTCATGTCCGCGGCAGTGCCCGGGATCTTTGGCACTCTGAAGGCCTTTAAAGAATACTTCCGCGAAGCGCCCGACCGTATTCTGGGCCGATCGCGCCCCTTCATTTTACGCCGCACTAAGGATAAGATTCTCAAGGATCTCCCAAAGAAGGAAGAGCACGAACTCTTCCTTGAAATGTCGCCTATGCAAAAAGAGATCTACACGCGCACCGTCGCCGAGGTCAAAGCTGAGGTGGCCGAGGCCTACGAAGATCGCCCCGAACAACAAGCAGGCATCGTCGCGCTCGCTGCGATTTTGCGCCTCCGTCAGGTCTGCGTCAGCCCCGAGTTGTTGGGTAAGCAGTTGCCGGATCACGCGCCCAAATTCGGCTACATGGCGGACAAGCTGGAAGAGTTACAGGCCGAAGGTCATGGTGCGCTCATCTTCAGTCAATTTATCGGTGGCCTTGATCAAATGGAAGCGATCGCTAAGGAGCGTGGTATCGATTATCTTCGCATGGATGGACGCACCCCAATACCCAAGCGTAAAGAGATCGTCCAACTCTTCCAAAGTGGCAAGGGCCCTGCCTTCTTCTTTATTAGTCTAAAAACTGGTGGCGTTGGTTTGAACTTAACACGTGCCAATTACGTTTTTCACCTAGATCCTTGGTGGAACCCTGCGGTGGAAAATCAAGCTAGTGACCGTGCTCACCGTATTGGCCAGACTCGCTCTGTTTTCGTCCAGCGCCTAATTATGCAGCACAGTATCGAAGCTCGTATGTTGGAATTGAAAGCCCGCAAAGCAGAACTCTTCAAACAACTAGTCGAAGATCCTAGTGTTAAGTCCGCCAAAGCAGGTCTAACTCGTCACGATTTCGATTATTTGCTGAATGGGTAATTTGTAGCGCCTGAATCAATCTAGGTCTAACGCCCTGGGTGTCTTGAGCTGTCCCCTCCTAAGGGTTGTTTTGGTGTCTTAATCCCCGCTTGGCTGGCATCCAGTCTTGACTGACTACACACTTCTGTCTTCAGACTTACTGGTAAAATGATCGATATTAAGTTACTTCGCGAGCAACCCGACGTCGTCTGTGCTGCTGTTGCCCATAAAAAATTCAAGACCGATATCGATGCAGTCTTAGAACTAGACACGGTGCGCCGCACTAAGATCACTGAGGCGGAGCAAGCACGTGCCGCTCAGAAGGCGGCCAACAAGGAAATGGCGGCGCTGGCTAAGGGTTCGCCCGAGTTTATGGATGCGGTCAAAGGCATGAAGGCCATCGCCAACCGCGCGAAAGAGCTAGAAACCGAGGCCAAAGCGGCTGATGAGGCCTTTCAAGAGGTCTTTCTCTCGATCCCTAATCTGCCCGATCCCTCCGTTCCAGTCGGTAAAGGTGAAGAGGAAAACGTGGTCGCTTCGACCCATGGTGATGCCAGTGCGGACTTCCCCTATGCAATGCCGCATTTCGATATTCCTTGGTTTGAGTCACGGATCGACTTCGCCCGTGGGGTGAAAACGGCTGGTGCGGGCTTCCCTTTCTATGTGGGCGAAATGTCGCGCCTCGTGCGTGCTTTGGTCAATTTCTTTTTGGAAGAAGCTCGCCTTAATGGATACGAGGAGGTGCTGCCCCCGATTGTAGTCAATGCCGAGAGCGCCACCGCCACTGGGCAGTTACCCGATAAGGAAGGGCAAATGTATGTCGACGAGAAAGAAGGCCTTTATTTGATTCCGACAGCTGAGGTGCCAGTGACCAATTTCTACCGCGACGAGATTCTCGACGCCGAACAGCTGCCCATCATGCGCTGCGCCTATACACCTTGCTTCCGCCGTGAAGCTGGCAGCTGGGGCGCGCACGTCCGTGGGCTAAACCGTCTGCATCAGTTCGACAAGGTTGAACTAGTCAAATGGACAGACGCTGAGAGCTCAATGGAAGAGCTGGAAAAGCTCCGCGATAATGTGGAGTCGACCCTTCAGAAGCTGGATCTGCCTTACCGCGTGCTCCGTATGTGTACGGGCGAGATAGGCTTCCCTCATGCCAAGCAATACGACCTCGAAGTTTTTGCGGCAGGACAGAAACGTTGGCTCGAAGTGTCGAGCTGTTCGAACTTTACCGACTTCCAAGCGCGTCGAGCTGGCATCCGCTATCGTGGCGCCGACGGCAAGCCCGTGACCGCGCATACCCTCAACGGCTCCGGCCTAGCCGTGCCAAGGGTTCTCGCAGCGATCCTCGAAAACCACCTTCAAGCTGATGGCCGAGTGAAAGTGCCCGAGTGCCTCCAATATTGGATGCGCCAAGAATACATTGGCGAGGCGAAGTAGGTTCACCAGGCGGTCTGGTCGATACAGATGTTCTACCTATGCTTGCTATCTGCCTCAGTGAGCTCAAAATTATAGATAATGGAATTTCTACAAGAAGCTATCGCCTCGAGAAACATCGCTTTCTGGATCATCCTCGCAGTCCTACTGATTCTTTTGTTTAAGATTCTAAAGAGCGTGGGTAAATGTATTTTGAGGCTGATCTTAATTATTGGGATTGTCGCATTACTCGTTAAGTTTTTCCCGGGACTCTTCGAGCCTCTGGTCGATTTCGTTCGCGACGC
>QXZH01000071.1 GCA_009886465.1 Opitutaceae bacterium | reverse complement strand
TAATCCAGACTACCTGATAACACCTGGCAAATGGCACACTATACAATTAGTCGCCTATGACGGATTGGTTCAATACCTGATGGATGGCAGAGTCGTTTATGAAATTCGATATGGGGATGATATAAAAGTCGAATCAGAAAAAAGCGGTAAAAAATCCACTGCTGTGATAACCTACAGTCGTGAGACTTTTCCCGCTTACAATAGTGGTTATTTTGGCATTCGTATGGTGGCATCCCACCATCAGTATCGAGACTTAAAAGTCTATCGACTGAATCCTAAGTAGTAATAGCAACAAAAGCTCACGCATCATTAGCACTTCCAATTCTTCTAAGTGCCACCTTACAGCGCTCAGTTATGCTTGACCAATCACCGGAGCAAATATCTTCGCTTTTTGCCAACCACGTACCACCCACCGCAAATACATGAGGCAGCTTCAAATAACTGTTCATTGACTCGAGGTGAACGCCTCCCGTAGGACAAAAGCGAACTCCTTGGTTTAAATACGGGGCAGCCATAGCATTTAAAGCGGAGGGGCCACCCAGAGCACCTGCGGGAAAGAACTTTTGATACTTACACCCAAGCTTAAGCGCTTGATTAATATCACTTGGTGAAGCCACTCCTGGAATAAAAGGTATTTCAGAAGATCGACAGTAATCGATAATATCTGGGTCTACACAGGGCGCGAGCGCGAATTGAGCTCCCGCTGAAATGGCATCCGCCGCATGATCGCGGGTCAACACAGTGCCCGCACCAGTAAGCATCTCAGGAATAGCCTCACGAATCGCCCGTATGGCATTAGCGGCTGCTTGTGTGCGAAAGGTTATTTCGATAATACCAACCCCACCATCGAGCAAAGCCCGGGCAAGAGGTACTGCCTGATTGGCATCCTCAAGAACTATGACTGGAATAAGGGGATGCTTTTTAAACAAGGCCTGCATGAATATCTAAAACTAAGTGCTAAAGCCTAGGTATGGTTAAGCCACCATCTACCATAATCACTTGTCCAGTTGAATAGGGGAATTCATGGCGAGCCAATGCGGCGACGGCTTTGCCAATATCTTCTGGCAGGCCCCAACGCTTGGTAACGCATAACCCGTCGGCAATCAGTTTATCGTACTTCTCTGTGACACCACTAGTCATGTCTGTTTTTATGACACCTGGCCTTACCTCATAAACTGGTATATCCATCGCCCCTAGCCTTGCAGCAAATAGCTGCGTCGTCATAGCAAAGCCCGCTTTAGAAACGCAATACTCCCCCCGGTTGACGGAAGCGACGGTGGCGGAGATACTATTTACATTAATAATACTGCCAAAGAAATCCACATTATCTTTCTTCTGTCTAATCAACCAATTCGCTACAGCTTGGGTCAAAAAATATGGACCTTCGCAATTAATTGAAAGTACCCGCTGATAACTTTCCTCTGAAGTTTCCAAGATATCTTTGCGTTCTTTGGGCGCGACGCCTGCGTTGTTAACCAAGAGGTTTAAACATGCGAATTCCTCGCGAATTTTAGTGAGTATCGCAGCACGACCCACGCTAGTACCTACATCCCCTTGGCAGTAGATAGCCTGCGGAGCACCCGCGGCCTTGATTTGCTCGATTACATCAGTGACTTGGGACTCAGGGCGCATGCCATTTATGGCAACAGCGTGCCCATCTTTAGCTAATGCGAGCGCGCAGCCCAGGCCGATGCCACGACTTCCGCCAGTTACGAGTGCTGTTTGATGGTTCATGATCTAGATGCTCAGTTTGTTAATTTCTTTCCACATGCGCTCGTCACTAGATTGCAGGCCGAGGTCCGCAAGCTGTACGCCCTTAGCACCTTCAAGAAGATTCCAACGGAAGGGCTCGTCGAGTACGACATGGCGCAAAAACAGTTCCCATTGTACCTTAAATGCATTATCATAAGATTCTTGCTCGGGCACTTGGTCCCAATTTTTGTAGAAGTCGATTGGCTGCGGAATATCAGGGTTCCAGACTGGCTTTGGTGTGCTTCCATAGTGTTGTATCCAGCATTCCCGAAGACCTGCAACCGCTGTGCCCTTACTTCCATCGACTTGAATAGTCAGTAGATCGTCACGGCGCACACGCACATTCCACGAAGCGTTTAGGTGTACGATGACACCGTTATCTAATTCAAAGGTACTGTAGCAACTATCGTCGGCGGTACATTTGTAGGGCTTACCCTGTTCGTCGACACGCTCTTTAATATGAGTCGATGCAAGGCAATTAATCGCCTTGATATTTCCAAAAAGGTTATCCACCACATAGCGAAAATGACACAGCATATCGATCGCCATGCCCCCACCATCTTCCTTGCGGTAATTCCAAGACGGGCGCTGCGCGGGTATACTATGACCCTCATAGACCCAATAGCCAAATTCGATGCGAACTGAAGCGATCTCACCGAAGAAATCACACTCCATTAGTCGCTTCAATTTGAGTAAACCAGGCAACCACAACTTGTCCTGCACGACGCCATTCTTTACGCCTGCCTTTTCACAGATATTAAAGAGTTCGACTGCGTCCTCTGTTTTGATCGCTGTTGGTTTCTCGCAGTAAACATGCTTACCTGCTTCTGCAGCTTGTTTAACCCCAGCATAGCGCCGTAGCGTCGTCTGTGCGTCAAAATAGACCGGATAGTCTGGGTCCTGCATTACACTGTCTAAGTCAGTCGTAAACTTGGTAGCGCTTGTGCTCTCAACCAATGCCTTAAGCTTAGCTTCATTGCGCCCAACGAGAATTGGGTCAGGCATGATAACTTCATCGGGTGCGACGTGAACTCCACCCTGCTTAATAATTGCATCAATCGAGCGGATGAGGTGCTGGTTCGTGCCCATACGACCAGTAACGCCATTCATAATTATACCTACCTTGTGTGTCTTCATGTTTTATTGTGTTTGTTGTTATAATCTTGTTCGGCTTAACTGCTATACATGCTGCAGATAAGCATTTTTAATTTGTGTCAGGTATTTATCCTGGTCGGTCGCCCAATAGCGGTCTGAAAAAATCTCTACTTCAATCCATCCTTGAAAACCAGTAGCCTCGACTAACTGCCTTATGCCTCGAATGTTGATACAGCCTTCGCCCATAATTCCTCGGTCATTCAAAAAGTCATTCGTGGGGGTTAACCAGTCGCAGACGTGAAAACCAATTATCCTACTGCCCGCACGAATAATTTCTCTCTCCAATTGCGGATCCCACCAGATATGATATACGTCTGCCGCAATCCCTACCCATTCATCCCCCACTTGATCAATGATATCATTGGCTTGGCCGATTGTATTCACTGCGCTCCGACAATCGGCATACATCGGGTGTAGCGGTTCAATCGCAAGTTTCACACCCGCCGATTTAGCATGTGCGATACAACTGGCAATTCCTTCAGTGATATGCTTACGACTTTCCGCAAGTGATAAGTCAGGTTTTGCGCCACATACAAGAACGACTTGTGGCGCACCGATTGCTGCCGCCGCATCAATCGCCTCAAAGTTGTCATCGAGCGCAGTCTGTTTCTCTTCAACTGTCGCGTAAGGGAAAAACCCACCCCTAACCAAGGATGCAGGTGTAATGCCATGATCATCTAAAAGCATGCGCGATTCTTCAAGGCTGCGCCCTTCTAGCCATTGGCGCCATACGCCCATACCGCTAAGCCCTCCTTCAGCATACTTAGCACAGGCGGTCGGTAAATCCCATGGCTTGGTGGTCATTGTGTGGACGGCCAGTCTGTCAAAATTATCCATATATATTCGCCTTGTTTGGGGAATGGGTCGGCTAGAAGCGGTGTTGTTTAGTCAAGTGAACAATCACTAAAGTCGCATCTTCAAGTATTTCATAGCTGTGTTCTAAAACAGCATCGAATTGAACAGACTCTCCTGAACTTAAGGTATGCTGTTCATGCATCATCTTCACTCTTACCTTCCCTGAAAGTACCCAGCAAAGTTCAAACTCATCTCCGTGCGCTTCTGGGTGCGATAGGCAGTCACCTGCTTTGGCTAGCGCGTGAAACACATCGATTCCTTGATAGGCAATCTTCTGAAAATCAAAAGGTCCTGATCGATACGATACCGATCGTTTCACATGCGCACTCCGATTCTCACAAAGGCCTAATAAATCAGATGTAGATAAGCCAAAGGCACGCGCAATCCTGTAAAGCGTTTCGAGCTCACATACATTTTGGTTTCTTTCAAGTTTCGATAGCACAGGAATGGAGATGCCACTACGTTCAGAAACCGTCTCCAAGGTGTCCCCAGCTGCTTTGCGTAAATCCCGTATTACGCTGAAGTCTAAAGTCGAAACTGAGTCAATTAAATGCATTTTCATGCTAAAAAAAACATGTATTTTATATTTGCAAGAAAAATATAGCTGCATAGCTAAATTAACTATGGGTGACGAAGACAACAGCTTAATAAGTATACCTCAGGCAATTTTGGACCGGTTAACGCGCGTTGATATGCCGAAGGTTCGCAGCGTAGCAAAGTCCGAAGAAATGATCGAGGTCGCCGGCGTATCGATACCTGTTTATGAATGCGAAACGCTTGTTCTAGGTAGTGGCGCAGCTGGAATGCGCGCAGCTGTAGAGCTAAAACGCAGAGGGGTAGATGTATTAGTTGCCAGCACCGGGCTATTCGCTGGTACATCGGCTTGCTCAGGCTCAGACAAACAAACGCTCTACACTACAAGCACTGATTACAAAGGTGATAATTTCGTTTCTTACGCCGAGGGACTGTGCTCTGGTGGCGCCATGAATTTCTCGACCGCGTATATCGAAGCGGTCGGATCTGTCGATGCACTGGGGGGGTTGTTGTATATGGGACTTCCCCTGCCCCACGATGAGAATGGTGCGATATTGCGCTATCAAACTGACCACGATGAAGCCGGACGTGCCACCAGTTGTGGGCCGCGCACCTCTAAACTGATGGTCAAAGTATTATTTGAAGAGGCGATTACTCTGGGTATGCGCATTCTCCCAAGCTGTAGCGTAATCCGTATACTTAAGCATTCAATTGATGGCACCGAGCAAGTATACGGCGCCATCGCATTGCACCGCGATGAAGAACGGAATGCATATGGCATGATCTTTATTGAATGCACTCAGATAGTCATTGCGACTGGCGGACCCGGCGAACTGTATCGAGATAGCGTCTATCCGCGCCACTGTCATGGCGGTCTCGGGCTGGCATTGGAAGCAGGGCTTGAACTTTGTAATCTTACTGAAAGTCAATTCGGCATCGGAACTCCAAGGACCAAATTCCCCTGGAATCTCTCTGGAACTTACGTTCAAGTTATGCCGCGGGTATATTCAGTTGATCAGGATGGCGGTGAGCACAACTTCCTCGCAGCTTACTACAGAAATACTCGTGAAATGGTCTCTAATACCTTTCGCAAAGGTTACCAATGGCCCTTTCATTCTACACGAATGCTCGATTATCAATCCAGCCTTTTTGACCTCGCAGTCTTTCTCGAGCAGCAAGCCAATCGTAAGGTTTATCTTGATTTCTTAAACAATCCAGAACCAGTCAATGAGGGTGAATCCTTTTCCCTCGATGACCTCGATCCAGACGTCAGAGCTTACCTGGAAAATACCGAAGCGCTTTTTGATCGCCCCATTGACCGCCTCCGACAAATGAATCCATTGGCGATAGAACTTTACCGGATGCATGGCACGAATCTAGAGCAGGAGCCTCTAGAATTCACTATGAACAACCAGCATATGAATGGTGGCATTCTAATTGATGACTGGGGAAGAACTTCCTTACGGGGCTGTTATGCAGTCGGTGAAGCAGCCGGCAGTCATGGTGTCACACGCCCAGGAGGTGCTGCGCTTAATTCTGGGCAAGTATTTGGCAAGCGCGTTGCTGTTGCTATCAAACGCAGTCGCAAGCCGCACAGAAAACAATCCATAAATACTACATCACTGAGCAATGTGCTGGCAGAGCACCTAGAGAAAGCAGAGCGCTTTGCTGGCAATACCGATGGGATCTCCGCCAAAGAGGTTCAAACTGAAATACAGGCACGGATGAGTAATCATGCAGGAATTTTATGTAACCTTGATGATGTTTCTTTGGCACGTAAAGAAGCCACTGAGTTGCGGAAGAAGATAGAGCAACGAGGCATCAGAGCTGTATCTGAGTCAACAGTTGGAGCCTCCTTCCGTTGGCAGCAAATGGCTTTGGTTTCCGAAGCCGTCCTAAGAGCACTTGAATACTATATTAGCCATGGAGGAGGTAGTCGGGGGGCGCGTGCCATTTGTTCAGAGCAAGGCACACAATGCCCCGAAGCCCATCGCAAGGACCTATCTCGATACAGATTTATAGCTGAGCGCGAAACCGATCGGGATGAGAAACTGGTAGTCTCTTTCATTGAAGACACTATCAAAGTAAGCGCTATACCTGTAGAACGAGCCCCGAACCCAGAGCGTCAGTTCTTCGAAAAAGGCTGGGGGCCCTATTTACTAAAGGAAGGTTAGATTAGCGTTTTTTAATTTTATGCATTAATTATTTATCGACATTTCATAGACTGCCCCGCGCGGGCATCCTCATTCTTGATCCACTTACTTGTGTTCATCTGCATACCATTTATTTCCGCTTTCATTTATGCCTTAGCCTCCTACTATAGCAAAGAAGCTATGCATTGCGGCACTGGTCCTATGCGCCTAGCCTTCATAAGCATCTGGATTTTCTTTCTTATCTTTTCGCCATGGACTTTACTTGATTGGCACGACGCGAATTGGGGCATGATAGGCTGGCCCATGTTCGCAGGATCAATGTTTTTTCTGGGGCATGTATTTACCTTGCTCGCTGTTCGAGTGGGCGATGTTAGCCTGCAGAATCCACTGATGGGCATTAAAACCCTGCTAGTTGCTCTTTTTGCGGTCATGCTTGGCATTCAACAACTAGAAACGAGTTTAGTATTCGCCGCACTGGGAATGACCCTAGCCATCATACTGTTAGCGCTACCGGATAAATTACAAACCGATCGCCCTGCACTAACCTTGTTTTATACTTTCCTGAGTTGCCTTTTTTTCGCTATCTTTGACCTAAGTATAGCAGTAAAGGCGCAAGCTTTTGGGGCTCCATGGACATTCTTGACAGTGACAATGTTCGTCGGCGCTCTTCTATCATTAAGCCTGATGCCTTTTTTTCGTGGGGGTATCAAGACGCTGCCACGCACCGCATGGAAATGGATTTATATAAGCGGCTTCATGATGGCGTTACAGTGTTTATTTTTGGCAATTTTCCTCGCTTTCACGGGTAAGGCCGCGGAGGGCAACATTGCCTACAGCACAAGAGGACTATGGAGCGTCCTTCTGCCACTAATAATCGCGAGTCAGTTGCAGCGCACAGACACAAAAATGAGCCGATCAACTTGGATTAGGAGAATCGTCGGTGCGTCTATAATGTCTTTGTCGATTTACCTACTGTTTCAAGCTTAAGAGCGGGTAGCATTTCGTGTTGAATGCACCACTCCCCCACTTCTGGGTGCATCAATACTAATTCGCCAACTACAGAACGGGTGCATTCCCATGGGATTCGATAGGAACTGCTACGACCTTCTCCACAAATTGAAGCAAGTGTAAAAGGTCCCGCTTGAGAGAGTTCGGATATGCTCAAGAGTAGTTGGTGATGCCGCCCATGCGAATGCTCGCGGGGACTCTCAGCGGCACTACATGCATGCTGCAGTCCCTCATACCCACTCATATTTTGAGACATTAATATTGACGAATCCAAACCAATCACGGCGTATTGTTGATCAAAAATCTGTGGCTTAATTGGACGTTCCTCCGCAATCGCGAAACTACCTTGGCTCAATTGGCACTGCTGATGAGCCTCACCTACATGAACAATAAACAACCAACCCTGATTCCAAAAAACCATCGTGTAAACGCTGAGGTGGAATGGATCGTTTTTAGACCCGAGACTATAACTTGAGACAGCACAATTCTCAGATAATACGACGGGGGTGGTCATGTATCGTCCATATACGCTGCCATCTTCTGCAGTAGCGACTAGGCTCAAGTCACGGGGAATTTGATCGGGTCGTGGCAGCAAGGTGCCAACGCCTGACCGATAGGCCAACTTACTCCATTTGAAAGGCCCAAACCGAGTATTACACAGTGCGACCGCTACTCCAGCGTTTAGTAGTTCACTACGACCCCCAAAATTGCGAAGTACAAATCCAGCTTGTTCTATTACCGCGACTGCATCACCTTCCTCTGATGGAATTGGCTCCTCCTCAGCATGCCAGAAGGGATGCTCTGGCGGCAGTGAAAGAAATGAAAAACCTTTTGCTGCCCAATATGGGCTAGCGCCACAGCTATAAGTCTCGGCCATCCCCTCATTATTGTCGATGTAACCGATCGCTAAGCAATTCTGGCTTTGATAGATCGGGCGCTTGAGAAAATATTCAAGATTCAATCGGCATAAGCGCCGCGCCGCGCCGCTGCTGATCGGGTTTACTTCAAGAGACTCAGCTAATCCAATCGGAGCCAAGACATTGAACCGGTAAGTCAGTGAGCGCCCAAAAAGCGGGTAGTCGCCCTCTTCAGAAATCAATTTCGTGTAACTTTTTAAAAATTCTTTTCCCCAATCCATCCAGCGCGCTTTGCGTAGGGCATTTTTATGCCCATAAAGGAGCGACCACCAAAGACCGTAGTAGTGAAAAGCATAGGCATTGTAGTGGTCAACCGTCTCATTCATGCCGTCAATAAACCAGCCTTGGTCCAGATACATGGATTCTAACTGATTGAAATAGAAATCAATCAAAGCATCATCCCCAGGGACTGCGGCCCCAGCCCAAGCCAAAAACTCGATAATAAACAGTCCAAAGAAGATGTGGTTATTGCGATGCATGCCGCACCTTCTCCCAGTAGCCATCCACTTGAGTAGCGAGGCTTTGGCTGACTCAGGTAAAAGTTCGTAAGCGTAGCCCTCATTCATCGGGAGAATGACCGCTAATAGACCCATCTCTACTTGCATCTGGTGAATGTTACGGCTCGTACCCCAATAACGTTCGTGAGATGGATCAGTCCCTATTTCGATACCCTTAATATACCACTCTTTCGCTTTGCTTACATCTGATTGAGTTTGCGCATCATTACATTGCTCAGCCAAAGGTAACCAATGCATGATCATTAACAGCGGACGGGCGAAGGACTCCAAATCATCTGCCTTCGCGTCATGGTCTGATGCGGGTCCTTCAATCGGTATACCCGGACTGCCCGGCTCAATTAGATCAAGTAGTGGCTTAACCAATGCAGCCGCATAGGAATAAAATTGGCAGTAAGATGCGCTCCAATTATCAGGATACATACTTTTTTCAGATGCTGTTGCTCCCATAAAATATCTAGCAAATTGTGGCGGTATGTAGGGCGCAGAATTTGACTAGGTCGCGTGATCGTAGCCCCACAGGTCAACAATTGCCGATAACTCACCTTGCACCACGTAACGCGATAAATTCTCAACCCCATGAGCACCTGCTGCGCAGCGCTGATCGACTGTTGGACCGCTAATATGGGGCAAAAGAGTGACATGCTCAATCGCGCGAAATGGTGAATCGTCCGGCAATGGTTCTTTGCTGTAAACATCGAGAGCGACTCGTATGCGACCCGCCGTTGCCAATCGCGCAAGTGCCGATTCATCAACGACCGCACCTCGACCGATATTAACAAAAACCCCATCTTCAGGAATCATTTTTAGCAAGCGCTCATCCACGATTTGATGGTTTTTAGGGGTTAGAGCTGCGAGTTCCACAATGATATAATTCTGACTAAATAAATCCTCTAGGCTATCGGCGCGATCCACTCCAAGCTTTTCAAATGTTTCATTTGGAACACTCGGCGAGTATGCCGATATCGAGACATCAAAGGGTTTCAACAGATCCACTAAGCAGCGCGAGATACTACCCAATCCATGTAAGCCTACTTTTTGGTTAAACAGCGATCGAGTATCCAGATCTTTGCCTTTCCATGCATTGTCTCGATGCATGCGTAGACTCCAGAGGGAGGATCTGCGTAATTCAGTCAAAATTAACAAAAGCCCACACTCAGCGACGACCCGACTAATGGAACTGCCCCAATTCGTGACGATCAAGCCAGACTCTATAAGAGCGCGAGGCACTAGCTTTCTGACCGTACCAGTCAGGTGACAAAGATACTTTAGCTCACTTAAACCTGGGTGCTTGGGGTCCTCTGGAAGTGTCGGGGTCTTCCAGCATGTCACTAAAACCTCGGGTTTTTCCTGCTCTAACCATCTATGCCAGGCACCTATGTCCGAAAAACCCACTGGGTTAATCCTTACGACGGAGGTAAACAAATTTGCCAGAGCAGCACGCTCCGCTGGCAACATAAAATCCTTATACTCATCATCTGATAAGCAAAGGTAACAAATAGAACTTGACCGCATTTATTAATAATTATTAAATTGCGTTCGATGTCAATGCCAAGATCTACAATGGCTATTAAATTAACACTTCTAACTCAAAACTTATGATTACATCCAAACATTTTTTATACTGCCTCGCGCTACTACTTCTCAGCTCAAGCGTGAATGCTGAACTCATCTTCACTGAAAGCTTTGAAAATGAATCCAACGAGGGACAATCACCCTACAAAGCCACAGTCGTACGCCCAAAGAAAAATACGCCCGGTGTATCCTGTGTCATTGTCGGGGAAGCCCAAAATCTAGCCGGTGTAGGAAAGGCTATTTTTCTACAAGATCGCCTCGCGGAAAGCAACGCTACCGTAGCTCTAGAATATGACTTTGTCGATTCAATCAGCGAACAGATCTCCGCTCTGCGTATCGATTTCAATTTTTCCAGAGCAGGAAATAAAACAACGAAGAAAGATGCACTCTACTTTGGCGCCGGCGAATATTTCGGTAGCAATTCTCTTAAGATGAACTCAAAGTCAAGGCGCTATCTACAAGTCGACTTCTTATCATCAGATGCAGTCAAATTTAACTCCGATAGCGGGAAAGACCGCACAACGAGCATTGAACCGCTCAGCCCGAATATGCTCACCATTTTTGTTAATGATTACGACAGTAAGTCGATCGAGTATCAGCACCCTGCGACTAATGAATCTACCATATTAGCCGCCAACACCGTGGTGTATTATCTCAACGGCCGATTCGCGCATGAAACTAAACTGGATTTAGAAGACCTTACAGTAAGCGGCACTGTCGCAAGCACCGAAAATAATTTTGGGCGCATCGGTTTTTACAGCCAGTCAAAATCTGATAACAACGCTTGGATTTTCGATCATATTAAAATTACGAAGCTGTAATTATCGATCTGCCTTTGGCGGGCAGACAAGTAATCTGCATATCACCAAATACCAACCAATTACAGAATGCGCCACATTGTTTTAATACAGCGAGCAACAGCATCGTTCGTGCTATGCTTTGCCATCTCTTGCGCGAGTATTTGTTACGGCGTTCCAAGTGCTACTTGGCAGGACTTTGAAGCTGCGCGGAATGC
>QXZH01000070.1 GCA_009886465.1 Opitutaceae bacterium | reverse complement strand
TGAAGAAGAAGGGCAAGAAGTATGCTTTGATAATTCGGCTATGGTAGCGGAGCACTTTCGTAATCTAGTAGCAGGCGCAGAAGTCGAGCGCTTCTGGATACTCTGTCTCGACCGCAAGAACAGACTACTGAAACGCATTGAAGTGACGAAGGGCACGGCCACAAATTGCCTCGTTCACCCTCGCGAGGTTTTTCGCGGAGCCATCCGCCACAACGCAAGCGCCATCGTTGCAGTGCATAACCATCCAAGCGGCGACCCCGCGCCAAGCCGCGCCGACATTCAAGTTACGCGACAACTACGGAAGTCTGCCAAGATCGTCGGTATCGAATTAACTGATCACATCATCATCGGTTACAAACCACGAGATCCACAGGGGCTCGGATACTACAGCTTCAATGAAGCTGGTTTAACTTGATCGATTAGATTTCTAATACCTACAACGTAGACGTCGAACGCAGTTCCAATAAAAATTCTACTTCGTGACAAATCAGGAACCTCAAATTCGACCCAAATCTTAGCTCTAGGCCCACGCTTCTGGCTTTTTAACTATCCAAAACCGGCAGTCGTCAGAAAACGCTTCCACCTCAACGGACTCTTTGCCCAGTTCGCTGCGCATGACAGATACTTCGATATGAAAGCCTACTTTATTAAGGAGCAACTGCATCTCTGATACTGTGGGGACATGCATGAAGTGAATACCATGATCAGTCAACTCAGCGCGGTCGCCGAAGTCTTCTAGCTCCGGTTTCTCGGTTCCATATTCCCAACGAAGAGTTTCAGCCTCCCAAAAATCTCGGTAAGTGGAGCAATCGCGATCATGCGTGGTAAAGACAAACCAAGCACCCGGGCGAAGCACCCGAAAGACTTCGTTCAAAGCGCGCTCACGCTGAACCGACTTCGGGATTTGCATCAGACCATTGAATCCAAAAATCGCTCCATCGAAAATTTCATCTTCAAAATCCAACCGCGTCGCATCGGCCAAACGGCAGTGAATCGTATAATCTAATCGCTTCGCCAAATCACGGGTCTTCCCTACCATGGCCCGTGCGTAGTCGGTAGCTAAAAGATTACGGTAGCTCAACTCATAGAGCCCGAAGGCAATTCGCCCCGCACCACAACCTAACTCCAAAAGAGAATCGTCTGGCGCAAACAAACGAGTGAAGATTTTTTCCTCTGACGCCCAAAGTCCCAGCTCCACAGATGCCTTGGCGTAGTCATCCACGACTCCATCCGAGTCGAAATAAGCCTTCACATTTTTAACGTCCATTGGCTCCAGTCAATGCAGCACGAACGAGCTGGCAAATCGAAACGAGTGTTAAAAAAGTGGGGAAGCTTAGTGCGCTTTTACGCTGAGGCCTTCGACCCAGACACTTTCGATCTGAACAACTTTGGGGAATACTTGAGAACCGAACTCGTTTTTTTGGAGCTGCCCGACAACTAGGTCGACACCAGCGCTGCCAACGATCCGGTTATTTTGGCGCATGCCAGCAATATTTGGAAGAGCGTCGTGCCAGTCGAGGTGGACGAGACCGAGGTCTTTAGGAATACTGATACCGTCGTCCTGGAGGGCGGCGTAGAGCTCGGACTTGTTAGTAATGACTACGTCGGGCTTTTGTTTGCGGATAGCGACTAACGCGGCGTTAGGATCAGCAAGGTCGAAAGTAACAAGCGAGAGTTGATCCTCAGTAGGTAAGCGACGACTAACACTGTTAAAGCCTGCGCTAAATTTATCCTCTAATAGGATGTCGTCTTCGCGCGGAACGACGAGCATGGGCCGTTTGTAGCCCAGCTCTAATACCTTTTCGGTAGCGCGGCGTGCGGTGAGGTATTGGTCGTTGGAGGAACAGTTGAGCTTATTATTCAGGTGGGTAACGCCAATCACTGCGCAGGCGAAGTCATACCAGAAGTCTACGTAGCCGCGGTCGATGGTATCGGGGCTGAGTGCCGCGACGAGAATGAGGGCACGGATGCCGCGTGTCTCAACGATCTGCTTGAGGCGCTGAGGACGCATAACGGGCTGTTGGAGCCAGAACTCTTCAATGCCGTAGCCCAGATCTTCAGCGCGTTGAGTAACGCCTTCGCGAAGGCGACGAAAGGTGTGGTTGCTATTGAGGTCTTGCAAGGGGGAACAGTTAATAAGACCGATGTTAGCCTGAAAAGTGGGCTGACGACCGGCGCGCAGTTGCGTCATAAGGGAGTCGACTACGGGATTTCGCCGGTAGCCCATCTTGCGAGCGATGGTCTGGATCCGCTGGCGAGTCGCCTCGGGAATGCGAGGATCGTTGCGTAATGCCAGCGAGACAGCAGATTTACTGACTCCAGCAGCCTCACCTATCTGCTGCATATTGGGTCGACGCTCAGGAGTATTGAACATGAATATTTGGTAAACCTTGCCGAATGCGATCGCAAGGAAAGCACTTATTCGACAGTTGAACAAGGATGAACGTCGCTTGTTCTACCGTCAAACCATGGAACCCCTGTCGTTTCGGAATAATTTGGACTAGTTTTCTTCCAATTATTCTTAATCTACCTATTATGTAGCTCTATGGTCTATGTTGCTACTTCGTAAAAAATTCAGCGTCTGCCTGCACCTAGTAGTCATCCTTCTCAACTTCTATTGTGGTCGTGCTTCATTTGGCGAGGCGATGCTCCAGTATTTCAATACGGACTGGACAGAGATTACTCGTAAAATGCCCGAACTGGCAGAAGCGGGCTACTCTTCGCTCTGGTTGCCTCCGCCCACCAAGGGAAGTGGCGGGCTCTCGGTCGGCTACGATCTGTGGGATCCGTTTGACCTCGGCAGCAAGAACCAGCGCAACACGGTGCGTACGCGATACGGCACTGAGGCCGAGTTGCTGGAGCTGGTCAAAACCGCACATCGCTTCGGTATCCGAGTCTATTTTGACAACATTATGAATCACCGAGCTTTCGATATTCCTGGATACAACGAGGACACTCCGATCGACGTCTACCCAGGAATGGTGCCAGAAGACTTTCACCTGCGTATCACGCAAGAGGGCTTTTACCGCAAATGGGACAACACGCGCGATTGGAATAGCGCGTGGCAGGTCCAAAACCTAGGCCTTGCTGACCTTATTGATATATCACAAGAACCAGGCGTGATTAACTTCAACTTCGGTCCCAACGAGGGCGACACCTCTCCCAAGATTAAATTCATCCGCGATCTTGAACGCCCCGAACAATACGCCCATGATAAAGATGGCAATTATGTCGGCTTTGGGGGGCTTTTGTTGATCGCCGAAGACTTGCTTAATATCGAGAGCAACCCAAGCCCAAGCGAAGCTGAGATTAAAGTGCGCGCCCAGCAATACTTGCAAGATAACAACAGCGTCTATGAAGAATGGGTCGAAGACTATCTCAACCGAGCCGTTCGCTGGCTCATTGATCTTACTAAGGCGGATGGCCTCCGCCTCGACGCGGTCAAGCACATCCGAGCGGACTTCTTTGGTGCAACCTTTGGCGCCGACAAGGACACAAACGACTACGGCTACCTAGGCCAATTGCAGCGACAGTTTAACCTCACTCGTGGCTTCAGCGACGGTAACCACCGTGACACCGTCTTCAATACCGAAGCACCGCGTGACGATGCCATGGTCTTCGGCGAACATCTGGGCGAGCCTCCCGGCTATGACCCCTACTTCGATGCAGGAATGCGCCTAATCGACAATCCGCTCCGCACGGAGTTTAACAATCGACTAGGTAGCCCCTACAACGGACTCGATGGCTTTGACAGTCCCGGTGCGGGCGGATTCGATCCAACACGCACTGTGATGCACGCGCAGAGCCACGACAATGACTATGCCGCTCGCCGCGAACTCCAGCACGCCATGTATTTCACCCGTGCCGGACTCGGACTGCTCTATACTGACGGCAATTACCAGGCCGAAACGCTCGGAGAATCTGGCGGTGCCTTCCCTCGCCACTCCAATACCTCCTTTCTAGGCCAGTGGGATGACCCACGCGTGCCGAACCTACTTTACATCCACGAGCAATTTGCCCGTGGCGATCAACCAAGCAAGTGGTCGGACGGTGACGTCGTCATTTACGAACGCTTGGATAAACGCGAGAACCCCTCAATGACCGACGGTGACGGCGTGACCCTGCTCTTTATGCTCAACGATAACTACTCTGCTGGCCAAAGCCGCAGCTTTGGCACGAGCTTTCCCGCCACCGCAGGTGGCAGCGATGCCTATCTTTACAACTACTCGACTTATGGCGGTGGCTTTTTCGAATGGGCTTCCAATATCACAAACAGTTCCGTGATCATACCCGAAGGCGGTTACTTCGCCTTTTCCTGGAAAAATCCAGATCCTTCGAACCTTTGGGCAAACTCAGGTGGTCGCCCTCTGGCGATCTATCAAAATAACACCGAAGTAGACATAATCGAAGTCAACCGCCGCGATGGTCCTAATGGAGATGCCGATTTCCACGGCGACACCCTGCCAATTTACAGTCAACCTATCATCAATAACCCCGACAGCACTGATTTTACCTACACCGCAAGCATCCCGCGCGTGACCGACGGCACGCAAGTGCGCTTCGTCGCTCGCGTTGATGGTTCCGCTGAAAATATCCTACTTAAACTCGACGGCGGTATCGACCTAAACGACGCAAACCACTCTGCAGGTGACCCTCGCGATAATCCCCCTGCCCTCGCCACCGATACTTTTATGGGCTACGAACAAGCCAACTTTGTTGACCGCATAGGCCCAGAAAAATTCGCAGCGACTGATGCCGCGCGCTGCATTATAGGCTCAACTGGAGCCGATACCTACGAGCTAGGTACAGCCACTACTATCGGCTCTGGCAATAACCCTCAATGGGCAAATGCGGCGATATTCATCTTTCACGATCCAACCGCTGGCTTTGAAGGCTGGGAACCTGACGACCCACTAATCACACCTAGCACGCAGTTAGATGACAGCGGCAACAGTACAATCATTTGGGCAAAAACAAACTCTGTAGGAGCAGGTTATAAAGCGCATGTTTATTACACTACCGATGGAAGCAATCCCGAAGGCGCGGGTAGCTGGGGGCGCGGCACGACCCAAGTCGTCGAGGCCTTTTACGTGAGCCCTAATAATGAAGACGGAGACAACTGGTGGCGAGCCGAGATCAATCCGGCACCCCCAGGCACAATCAAATACAAGATAGGTATCTACAGCACTTTTCAGTCGAGCGTCTTTCCAAGTAGTCCCGATACAGTTGCTCTCAAGACACAGATGATGACTGCCTTTCAGACTTCGGAGCGCGACCTGACTGCAGTCACCATCCGCCCACATAATGACTATGGGGTGACTGAGATAGGTCTCGAAGAAGGTATGCACATCATCAACGCGCGTGCATTCCTCCAACGCCCTGGACAAGCCTCTATCTACAACACTTTCAAGCAGACTTTCTACTACGATACCAAACGTACGCAGGGTGAAATAAGTTTTCCTGAAAACAATGGCGACACAATCAACGGCTCTCGCTACGGCGTCGTCGTTCGTAGCGACGCCACTGTCGATGCAGTCTGGTATCACATCGAGGATTCGGATACCACTAATGACGACATCAACACTGGCGGGAGCAACGGCAACGGCGTCGGCTTCGAGCCATTCATCGACACCAACCGCAACGGAACTCGCGATACCAGCGAAAGCTACGAAGACCTTAATAAAAACGGTGTTTGGGACACAAACATAGGCATTTGGGTTCGCGCCTCTGAACTCACTCCCAGCTTGGAGGTCGAACCCTCCGATCCAGCCCTTCGCAAGGAATGGCGCTTTGACTATATCAACATTCCATCCACTGGATCCGCCAATATTAAAGTCCGCTTGTGCGAGCTGTCTTCCTCTAAATTTAAAGACTTCGCCCTAAATGACGAAGATGGTCACTACACTACACTCACGCGTAACGTTAATACAGCAGGTCCTGATGAGCGCATGTTTATCGCCTTCCCTTCTAAAGATGGTGAAATCGTCGACGACAGTTATGTGATGAAAGTTTACTTCAGCAAATCGCTGGCCGATGGCTTGAACGAAGAGCAACTCATTGACCGTTTCCTTATTTCAATCGGCTCTAATGAAGAAGGCGATGTTGGCGTCGCTCAAAGCCGCGACGAATATAGCATAGTTTACGACGAAACCAGTGACTACCACGCGCTCGCCTACACCCTACCTAATTTGTATAACGACCTTCCGGATTACGACCACCAAATCACTGTGACCCATAATCGTCCCTCTCCGGCAACCGACTTCGAGTCGCTAAGAATAGTTCGAGCGCTTCCCGTCTCCACACCACGTGTCCTCATTATTAATCCACCCGAACTCGGCTCGGACAGCCGGCCACATGAGATTATTCTACCCGACGTCTCGTCTCCAAGTACAGATCAACGTCAATTCACAATTCAAGTAGAAACTAACCTAGATGCGACCGCCGTAAGCGTTAATTTCGTAAACCTGTTAGGCTCCAGTATCGTGCTCACCAGCACTGGTATCGAGGGAAACAGCAAACTCTGGGATTTTACCTGGTCAAATATCGACGAAGGAAGCTATCGATTCACCGCGACTGTGACTGCCCCAGGCGGCAGTGCTGATGCCGATCGCAACGCAAAAGTCATCTTCCGTGAACTGGTAGAGGACGATGAGAACGACCTTGACGATGACGATGATGGTCTCCTCGACATCGACGAAAATACCGCGCAATTTCTACCTAACCAAAGTATAGACGGAGGCATCACTCCCGCCCCTAAACCCAATCCCGAACAATGGACAAACGGTGAAATACACGTCTATTACGCTTACGGAAAATCCAATCCCTTCACGCCCGACACCGATGGTGACGGCTTACCCGATGGTCTCGAACTAGGTTGGCGCAACTCCATCGGTGATCCTCCGACCGATGCGACCGCCAATACCGACGGCGACGCATTCCCTAACTTCATTGGCGATCTCGACCCACCCTTTTACAACACACTAGATAATTTTGGAAACGTGCCTGATGTCGACAGCCAAAGCCTCGGTGGCGACCGATCGCGCCAATCCGCAGGCACCGTAACGGACCCCTCAAATCCCGATACCGACGGCGACGGTATTTTAGATGGTGTCGAAGACGCCAACCGCAACGGATGGGTCGATGGCGACGGCGAGCATCTTCCAATCGAGTTCGAACCATGGGCTGAGCGTGATTGGCCAGACGGCATTATACAACCCACAGAGACTTGGGCAGAAACCGACCCCAATAACCCCGACACCGATGGTGATGGGGCGGCCGATGGCTTTAGCGAAGACACTAACTTTGACGGTTTCATCGAGGGCGATACCAACAGCAACCGCCTATACGATGCCGGCGAAGCATGGAGCGAGACCGATCCGCTAAACAACGACAGCGACGGTGATGGCCTTCCCGATGGATGGGAAATTGATAACGGCCTCGATCCTCTCGACAACGGCGTCGACAATTTCAAGACGCCCGATACAAACGACCCGCAAACCTTTAACCACTCAACTTTAGGCGAACTCTCACGGAACGGCGACGACGACGACCCAGACGAAGACGACTTTACCAATCTGCAAGAACTCGCAAACGGCACCCGCCCGCTCGAAGATGACAAGGTGCCCCCAGCACCCGCTAATTCAATCATCATTGGCCCTGGAGAGGACGACTCCATTGGCAACGCTAGCAACCTAAACGAGTTTACCGATTGGACAATCAACGACCTCCTCGTGCTAGACGAATATGAGGGCAACGGCACCAACAACCAAGGCACCGACACCTACCTCGCCAATGACGGCTTCGATAGTTCTCGTGATATCGTGGCCTTCTACTTCCGAGACGGTGGTGCCGATGGTAAACTTTACTTCCGCTTCGACTTTCAGGATCTCCGCGCCTTTGCCGAAGAGGGTAACCTAGACGCCTATGTCGTCATCGATACGGGCAACACGACTGTCGGCGAATCCGCCTTTCCCGAGGACCTCGACACTCGCACTGAGATGAAGTGGGAAGTGCTCGTAGCCATCTATCAGACCGATAACGGAGCGGTCTATGTCGATACCAATACTGGGGATAACACCACTACCATCGGCGAAGACCTCATTTCTAAAGGCGTCGTCCGCCGTACGCAGACTAGCGCCAAGGGTTTTGAGCAGGCCTACTTCAACTCAGAACTTGACGCGATGGAAGCCTCGATCAGTCGCCAAGCCCTTCTAGACGCAGGCTGGAACGGTAACCCTGAAGCGCTCAACTTCCAAGTATTCACTACTCGCGACGGCACCCAAAATTCACCGACTCCTGGACTCGGAGATATCGCTGGACGAAGCGATATTCGGGACACCGTCTTTGACGACTTTATCGCCTCCGCATACTTTAGAGACCAGAGTAGCATCGCAGGCGATAAAAGTATACTCACCAGTTGGTTTAGCACTAGTGGAGCTAACGACCGTGGCAAACGGGCAAAAGTCGCCTTAATCGCACATGGAAACGAACCGATACGCTCGGCCAACGAGATGCATTACAAGATTAACGACGGCGCTGGCGCTGGCTACTTCCGACTGATTGACGCACACGATGCCTTCGGCGCACCGATCAACCTACACATCACCACGACCCTCGCTTCAGCCCTACAGTGGGCGACCGTTGACCCCACAGTAAATAAGCCATGGCGTGACGGTGCCACCCTCAACAACCGTATCAGCTCTATGCTCGTTGCAGGCGATGCGATGCTTTTTGGAACCACCTTTTCGGATCAAGTCGTACCCTTCGCTACCTCAACCTTCACTGCCGACAGTGTCGACCTAGCCAAGGATGTTCTTACCGAGATCTACAGCAGCGCGCCCTCCAGCAGCGTTTTCTGGCCAGCCGAAAGTGTGGTCGACGACAGCGTGCTAGCGACGATTCGGTCGATGGGCTTCACTCACACCGTAGTCGACCAGATGCGACATTTCTTTAAATGGTTTGGACGTACCCAAGCACTTGGACAAGCCGGCTACCAAATTAATAACGTGAACGACGTCGGCCTCTTCCCAATCCACGACTTCGCCAGTACTTTCCGTTTTCAAAACGAAGACCTTGGTTTAAACCTCCCCCTTCGCGAGCTACTCAGCCGCCGTGCACGCAGTGCCACACAAGACCAAGTACTCAGCCTACTATGCGATTGGGGCGATTTCAGCGATGTGCATAATGCCAACGCCTACGACCTCAACCTGCGCTGGATCGCCAACCGCCCATGGATAGAGCTCGTCACACTAGACAATGTCGCCTCTGGAGGAGTCGACCTCTCCCAGCCCGCGGACGGCACCGGCGATGCATGGAGCGCTGTTGATCGTGGCACAGGACAAAGCCTGCAGCTATGCGCAAAAGACTTTATCGATCACGCCACCCAAGAGGACTACACCAACTGGTATAATGGCCAAATTGGTAGCGAAGAAGGCCTTTCCAATAAAGTGTTCGAAGTACGCCCAGGAGTCAGCTTACCCAATTCATTCGGGGAGGTCGGCGTTACTGGGGTAGCTCAAGATACTTGGACAGAAGTCAATGCCATCAGTCATAGTAGTACCGGTCAACTCGGCCGCTCCGCTGCTCATGCCGCCATGTTTGTTACTGCCTCTCACGAACAGCAAAATAATGACCTCAGCAAATTCTCTACTGGCACCTATATCTATCCAGACACTGATTTCAATAACCTCGCCGGATTGTCCAAGCTCGCCCAATCGCAGTTGCGTTTTGCCGCAATTTATAAACGAGTCGATGAGTGGGCAATCGCTGCGCCCAACATCGCCACGGCCAATGCCGAAGACATCGACTTGGATGGAGAACTTGAATACCTCCTCTACAACGAGACATCATTTGCGATCTTCGAAGCGATCGGGGGCCGTTGTATAGCCGCCTTTGCTCGCAATCCAGTCAACGAATCCGTCTATCAAATCATTGGTACTCAGCCAGCCTATGCTGGCAGCGAAACCGAAGAAGAAGGCATTGAACACGTTGCTAACGGCTCCATTGGTGCTCGCCGCACTTCCGGATTTAAAGACTGGTTTTCCGATGGAAATGGCGGCACTAACCAATTTGTCAATAGCCTCTATGACGTGGCCCCCAGTGGTAGCAATGGCTGGAGCTTCACTGCACCAGGAGGCGTTATCATTAAGACGATCACGCTCGACGACAACCTGCCAGAGCTACAAGCCGACTATCTGATCAATGGCACCACAGTGGATAAACTCTATGTGCGTCACGGACTTTCGCCTAACCTCTGGAACTTGATCGCTCGCGGCCACTACGATCTCGAAAACCTCAGCGTATCCAAAGGCCGGATACGTCTTACTAACCGTGGTGGCGCTGAACCTGTCGTCGCACAGATCACTTATGATAGCACCACAACCAATTTCAACGGCGACGCCATCGATGACCAGCCTGGCACTCTTGAGTGGGACGCTCTGAACATGCGTAACCAAGCACTCACCCAGCAGGTCGAGTTCACTAATGTCGATGGGCAAACCAGCTTCTCGATGACCCTCGCGCTAGAAAGCGGAATGACGGATAACGACGGCGACGGCCTGCCCAACTGGTGGGAGCTCGATAACAACCTAGACCCCGAAAGCGCGCTCGGCAACGACGGTCGGGATGGCAATGAAGATGGCGACGCCTTTACTAACTTCGAAGAATACGTCCTTGGTCTCGACATTGGAGTGGCCGAGTTCAACGGTCTACCTAAAGGCCTTATTGCGAGCAACTTGAACGGCGAATTTACACTTACTTTCGCTGCTCTTGCGGGTCGCAGTTATCGCGTATGGTATGTCGATGATTTAACTCAGCCCTGGCAGCCCGCCGGCAACCGATTCTCCATCTCCAAAGACGATCCTGCCTACATCTGGATCGACGATGGCTCCAATACCACTCCCCAACCCACAAGCGTCGATCTGCGCTTCTTCAAAATAGAAATTTCCCGACCCTAGTTTTCCGCGATGAAGCTCTACACACAAACCAACCTATTCGTCACCCTTACGCTCTCATGCTTTCTGCTTACACCAGTATTTGCTGAATTAGGAAACGTCTGGCATATCCCGACAGCAGCGCAAGGCGGGATACCCAGCACTATGCGTGATGCGGCTTTCCCAGGAGCGGGTGAAAGCGCTACTTTCTACCAGGGTGTCTGGAAAGGTGATGGCACCAATCAAACTGGAGGCTTGCTTTTATACCGAATCAACAACGCAGCCTGGCAATCGTCCACTCTCAGTTTCCACTCAAATGTGAACGATGGAACATCTTCCCATAATCAATTCTGGAAGACCAGTGCCACCATCCCACTCAATCCAGGCGATATTTTCGACTACTACTTTATCGTCGAATTCGATAATCGAGATAAAACTTACCTTTTTGGCAATAATTCCACCTCTTCTGTCGAAGCAGACGCGCAGATGCAGCCGACATCGTTATCTGTGGCTTACCCGCTACCAAACTTAACGATCAATGACGTAAATTCGAACTACTCCAAATCAAACTTTTATATCGACGAAAACGACGATACATCATTCCAAAATCTAGAGCTACGCCTAAACCCGAATATTGGCAGTGTCGACAGCGTTCAAATCTTCACTAATCTTAACAACCGCGATCTCGCTAACGAGGACTACAATAGCGATGGCGTAGAAGATGGCATTCTTCCTGTGGACGGAAACACAATTACAACTGCAGATACAGGCGCTTACTTCCGCGCTTACGAGATGGTGGATTCAAATAATGACGGCATCTACGAACTCGACTTGAATGCCGAAAAGACTGGTGCATATCGCATAACAGCCCGCTACCGAGTCAATCCTCTCGACGACTGGATTTGGCTTGGTGACTCAGGGGTTCGCGATCACGCAGTGATCGTTGGACCTAAAGCTGCCCGTGACATGCGCATGTATGAACTCCATGTCGCTAACTCGAATGCAACTAGTGACAACTTTGCTGACCGAGGTACTTTTGAAGATCTGCATGACGTAAATGAGAATATCAATATCGATTGGCTCAATGGCCTTGGCATAAATTGGATCTGGTTTCAACCGATCCATCCCCAAGGCGTAGAAGGTCGTCAAATAGACCCTGCTACAAACGGTGAATACGAGCCAGGCAGTCCCTACTCGATTCGGAACTTCTGGGAGATTAACCCTCTTTATACTTCGAGTTACAACGGCGCGCTTCCAAACCCAGTTTCAAACCCGACGAACTACACCGCAGCAATGTCGGCCTTCCAAAACTTTGTCACCGCCGCGGACGCCGGTGAAATTCAGATCATGCTCGATTTCCCCTTTAATCACACCGCTCCCGATGTTGCTCTCGGCCAGAAGGGTATTGATATCTTTGCTGCGATCGGCAATCCAAGTGAATGGTCTGCGAGCGACAAGATTCGAGATCGCGTCCCTCAGTTCTTCTCAACTGATGGAGGCGAGAGTTCTTCAGCATACAGTAATCCAGCTCAAAGTAGTAGCCATCTTGCAGTTGCACCCGACCGGGACGACTTTGGAAAATGGAGTGACGTACGCGATGTCTTCTTCGGTCGATATGCGACCCTGGTGACTGGCTATCCAGGAGAAGATTCAAGCCGTGCTACAGTGCGTAACGAAGGTGACTGGTTCGACTACTCTAGCCTGGGTGCCGAGACGATAGGGGTATGGCAATACTTTGGCGAAGTGATTCCTTACTGGATTATCCAATCAGGTCACCGTGGTTACAACTCTAGTCCTAGTGACGGTGCCGATCGAGACAGCTTAGACAATCAAGGAATCGACGGCCTTCGTAAGGACTTCGGTCAAGGCCTCCCACCACAGTGCATGGAATACATCATAAACAGAACCCATGAGTTAAAATGGAACTTTGTGTTCATGACCGAAAGTCTCGATGGTGAAGAGGTTACCTATCGTTCAAGCCGACACTTCGCCGTCCTTAATGAGAATATTATTTTTCCTCTTCAAGTGGCTACAACGACATCAGGCTACCGCGGAATCTTTGATACCAGGCGCAACGCATATGATCAAAGCCTCGTGCTACTTAATAATACTTCGCACGACGAGCTACCGTATGCCGATTCGTGGGAAGCTCTCATTCGCTACGCCACCGTTTCCTCGAACGATGGTTCGCCAATGATCATGTATGGCCAAGAAATTGGCGCAGGACAAAAATTACAGGAGACGCTGCCACAAGGAGCCTTTGACTGGTATGAAAGCAACTTCGGAAAGGACATTCCCAGCTTCAAGAAGTGGAATTCGATGCAAGCTCAATGGACTGCTTGGACAAATAATGACGCTGGCGTGCAGTTCCTCTATCCTGTTTACGCAGGTATCGGAAAAGCGCGCGAGTTCAGTCCAGCACTTCGAAGTTCAAATCGCTGGTATCTTAATCCGTATGATAGCCTGGAACCTGACGAAGATATACCCGCAGTCGCCAAATACACTGAGGCCAACGCGTTAGTTGCCGAACAAGATGTCGTCCTCGCTTTCACAAATCTAGATCGCGTCAATACCCAGGCAAACACCTTCGGAATCCCAACTGCACTTGCCGACCTTATCGGCCTGCAAACAGGCCGCACTTACAACGCAAAAAACATTGCCGCCTACCTTGGTCGTAATAACGAATACCCAAACCGAAGAGATACATGGCTCTGGGGTAGCGGCTACACTCGTGATAATCTCGTGAATAATGGCCTCTACGTATCACTCAACCCCGTCCCCGGAGACGACCTCACTTGGAGCTCTGAACCTTACGAGGCACAGTACCTTAAGGTCTATGACGTCACCGCACCCGTAGTTACTCCGATCCAAGCCGAACAACCAAAGCCCTTCGATTACGAAATCGGCGACACCGTCACCTTCGACTGGCCTGATGTAGCGCCCGATGCGGGTGGTGTTATACCCCACTACGAAGTCACCCCATACATCAATTCCATAACTCAAACCACAGTCATCGTCACAGTCAGTGAATACACTATGACCGCTTCTGAAAATGACCTCGTCGCTATCAGTGTTAAAGCAGTCAACCCAGAGGTCCCCAGTAATGCAGGGCCGTCAAGTGTAGCTAGCGCTAATATTCAGCTTCTTCCTGCAGCCATGGATGAAGACGGCGACGGCATGTCAAACGCCGACGAAGACAGCGCGGGCACGAATCCACTTGATAACAGATCCAACTTTTCAGTATCCAGTCAGACGCTTGAAATTAATGAAGGTGTCACAATTGCATGGACGCCTGCGATCGGGAAGATCTACAAGGTTCAAAGTTCCCTCACCCTCGAACCTGATTCTTGGGTCGATGAAGCCTCGGGGCTCACTTCAGGTAACTATGCGGATCAACCCGAAATCAACGAGACCAAGAAATTCTACCGCGTCGTCGTCGAATGAACGCCCATCCATTTAGTAATTCAAGCAAACTAACCGATCCTACTTACGTGTTCAAAAATATCTGCCTGCTTAGCCTCGCTACCCTTTGCTCCCACGTCCATGCAGGCTCCCCCGACTGGGCAAAAGACATGGT
>QXZH01000007.1 GCA_009886465.1 Opitutaceae bacterium | reverse complement strand
CCGAAGGCTCCGACTAATTCCAGTCTTCATCTTCTTCAAAGTCTTTTAGCTTATAATTAAAGATAGGCAACAAGCCGATCAGGCCGATGCAGGTGAAGAAAAGAATCGCCATACCTGTGACATCGTGGACGGTGCCAATATCGCCGATCAATGGAAGGACCCAGTGTTCGTCGATGGCTTGCGAGCCATGATAATAGGCCCATAGTGTCAGGAAAATACTTCGGATCAAATTAGTCAGCACCGCAAAAAGCATGGCCGCTCCAACCAAGAGAATTTTTTTCCAAAAACGATCCAGAAAAACCGAGGCAAGGAAGGATCCAGCAAAGAGACAAGCGGTGAGCGAACGGATACCAGAGCAGGCCTCCTCGACGCCTACTTGACCTTCGGGCAAGATGAGGACGTTGCCTTCTCGTTCCAACTCGAAGCCAAGGAAATCGAAAGAGCTAAATACCGCAATGGTCACCTTGGTCAGCAAAAAGACGCGGATCTGTGTCTCAGCCACAGAAACCAACGGCGCCGAAATCATCCAAATCAAAGCGGGGAAAAGAAAGAGCGCGGTCAGCGCAAGGCGATGCTTGAGCGGCATTGCCTGGCCGTCGGCGCGCTGCTTGGAAAAGATAAAGACCGCACTCAGCGCGAGCCCTGCAAGACTGGCTGCGATGGCGAGCGAGGCGGGATTTTGCGGCCCTGTCGCCGCGCGTAGGAGCGCGCCGATCGTAAAAAGGCAAACCGAAGCGGCGAAGACGGCTACCGCGACCCATTCCAGAAGAGAAGTTAGCGCACTACGCTCGACTTGAACAGGAGCAGGCTGACCAGGAGCATGAGCTGCGAAGAGATAGCTGCGAATGACAGGCCAGCGATCGAAAAGAACGTAGCCAGCAAATAGCGGCACAAGGTAGCCGAAGCTATAATCTTCGCGATTGCTCCACCAATACAACTGATCCCAGACCGTGTAGAGAGCGAAACCGACAATCAGGCAAAAGGCCGTAATTTGTTCAGGTAGGATGTCCTTGAAGTTTTGGGATTTGATTGGCTTCGTCACGGAATTAAACAAGCGAGATACTTGGATGAGGGCACAAAAATGAAATGCAAAGATTTGCCACGCTTAAGCACCAAAGCAACCCCGAAAAGGCGTTTTTAAGGCTCTGAATTAACCATCGACGCGGGCTTTTAAGGACTCTATTGTCCCACGCTCTTTTTATGGACGAATCCATACCTACACAGACATCTACACAGCTCCCTTCCTCGATGGAGCGGCTCCACGCTTACTGGCGTATGCCCTACATTCTTGCGCCTAAAAACCCGAAAGAATGCGGTAATCCATTTACCCACATTACAGAAACAGGCGATGACGCTAAGGAATATATTTTGCATCGCGGCATACACAATTACATCGTAATGAACCGCTATCCTTACAACGCAGGTCATCTACTCGTCTTGCCCTTCCGCGAAGTAGCTAGACTTGAGGACCTCAGTAATGAGGAGCGCCACGAGCTAATCGACTTAGTAGTAGAAGCGCAAAACATCCTCAGCCGCGCCCTCAGCCCCGACGGCTTCAACACCGGCTTCAACTTTGGCGACGCCGCAGGTGCAGGTATCCCTTGCCATTTACATTGTCACGTTGTGCCACGCTGGAACGGTGATACAAACTTCATGCCAGTCATCGGCAACACCCGCGTCCTTCCAGACTCGATGGATGCCATGTGGCAGCGCCTGCACGCGTGCGTCGAAGCCCAAATATAAAAGTATGCCGTCCGAGACGATCCACTTTTCCAGCGCCCGTCAGTTGAGCCTGCTCTATGCAGACGACGGACGTAACCTTGAAGAAGCCGAGCACTGCCTAGGCGTCCGCATAGCAAGTCGCGACGAATGGGTCACCGTTGATGGTAAGATCGATGACATCGCTAACTTAAAGGTAGTCTTCGAACTGCTCGAAGCCGCCCGCGCGCAAGGCCTACGCATCCGTAGTTCTGACTTTCACTACACACTACGCTGCGTGGCCGAGGGCAAGGGCGACGAGCTGCGTGAGATTTACCGCAATCCCTTCGTCATCAAACTTAAGCGCCAGAGCGTCGTGCCCAAGACGCTTAATCAAAAACGCTACCTGCAAGCGATCGACGCGCACCCTATTACCTTCGGTATCGGTCCCGCTGGCACGGGTAAAACCTACTTGGCCATGGCCATGGCACTACGCGAGCTACTCGAAGGTCGCGTCGAACGGATCATTTTGACCCGCCCCGCGGTCGAAGCGGGCGAAGCACTCGGTTTTCTTCCTGGCGAACTACAGGAAAAGATCCTACCCTACTTAACCCCACTCTACGACGCCATGAACGACATGATCGGCAAGGAGCAAACCATGCAACTCGTCGAGCGCGGTATCGTTGAGATCGCGCCGCTCGCCTACATGCGTGGCCGCACCCTCGCCAATGCATTCGTCGTGCTCGATGAGGCACAAAATACCACTCACGAGCAAATGATGATGTTCCTTACCCGTCTCGGCGACGGTAGTCGCATGGTGGTGACGGGCGACATCACCCAAACCGACCTACCGCGAAATAAGCAATCGGGTCTCAAGGAAGCCACCCGCGTGCTCAAAGACATCGAGCGCATCCACCTCTTTTACTTTGATGGCCAAGACGTCGTCCGCCACCCGCTCGTGCAAGATATTATCAACGCTTACGCAATAGCTTAATTTAACCTACTGCGGCTGTAGCAGGCCAATAAACCACTTCCATATGGCTTTTTTCACTAAAAAATACAACAAGAAGCGTAAATCCAAAGACGGCTCCAATGGCGTGCGCAAGGATGTCGGTCGCGGCAAAGAGTCGGCCACCTCGCACTTTTTCGAGACTAGCCGGTTAATTGAGGTCAGCCTCTTTCTACTTTTTTCGGCCCTCGTCATCACCATCTGCTACCTCGGACAAAAACCGAAGGGGCCACGCATCATCCTCAACCAGGCGGCGCAGACACGAGTCGTTTCCGAGTTCCAATTTCAATACGAAAGCGAAGTGATGGCCGAGGCCAATGCGGCGGCAGCCCGCGCGCAAGTGCCACCGGTTTTCCAGCGCACCTTCGAGCCGTTTGAAAAATTTCGCCAATTTATCAACGAGCTCAACTCTAGTATTGCGAAAAACCAAATCGAATTCGAAGACGAGGGCGACGAAGTCCTGCAAGCCGAACTCCTAAAAACTGCCACGACACTGATCGAGTCGAACCAACTAGCAGTCGAGGCCGAGTCCATTTCTAAACTCACAAAGCAGACGAAACCCAAGGAGCGCTCCACGCTTTTCAACGACGCACTCTCTGTGCTCAAAGAAATCTTCGAGGACGGCATCTACTCGGCCAATAGCTCCGAGACGGTAGGACCACAGGTAACCGTCATTCAACTCGTCGATGAGGATGGCCGCTATAATCTGCCAGATGCTCGCTCTTTGGCCGATGCGCTCGTCGCGCTGCGCGTAAGGATCAACTCACTCTCAGGTAACTCTACCACGGCGCGCGTTCTCTTCGACATCTTCCGTGAAGGCCTTGAGCCCAACCTGCTCTACAGTGCGATCGGCACTAATCGTGCGATCCAGCGAGCCATCGACCAACTAGAACCCAGCGTAATCAATTTCAAAGAAGGGGAAACGCTGATCGAGCCAGGTATCATGATTAAGGAAGTCGACGTAGAGCGCCTCGCAGCCTACCGACAAGTCGAACTCGACCGCCGCGGTAACTCGCTCATCTTCAATCAACTCTTCATTGAGCGACTCATGCTGACCACGATCCTCCTGATCGCCGTTTACATTTACGTAAAGCAAGGCCTACGCGAACTACATCAGCGCAATCGAGCCATCGCTATAACCGCTCTCAGTATCCTACTCAATTTATTAATTATCCGAATAATCATGGAGATCGGCGAAAGCGCGCTGATCAATAGCCGACCTTCGCTGAGTATGCTACCCTATGTGGCACCTTACGCGCTCGCACCGATTATCGTGGCCGTGCTTATAGGAGGTGCCCCCGCCGTGCTCTCGGCGCTGATCATTGCAGTCGTCTTTGGCATCATTCAGAACAATTCAGTCGAGTTCATTCTCATAGCTTTTCTTTCGGGCGTTGTCGGTGCCTATGTATCGACTAACGTACGCAAACGTTCAAAACTCGTTCGCTCGGGACTACTGGCTGGCGCGACGGCCGCTATCGCTGCTGCGGCCATCGGCTTACTCAACGGCTTCTCCTTTGGCATTGTCGTTCAGCAGACACTTGTCGCCCTTGTCGTCGGTTTGCTCACAGGCATACTGGCTGTCGGTTTGCTGCCCGTCTTCGAGCAGCTGTTTAAGATCACCACTGAAATTACTTTGCTCGAACTAACCGACTTCAACCACCCCCTCCTGCGCCGTATGCAGATAGAAGCCCCTGGCACCTATCACCACAGCCTCATGGTGGCCAACCTCTCTGAAAATGCCGCTGCCGCTATCGGCGCGAGTCCCCTACTCTGCCGTGTATGCTGCCTCTTTCATGATATAGGCAAATTAGTTAAACCCGCATATTTCGCCGAAAACCAGCGCGACGGAGTGAACCCGCACGATGAGAAGAACCCCTCGATGAGCGCACTCGTGATCAAAGCGCACGTCAAAGAAGGCGTCGAAATGGCGCGCAAGGAAAAGCTGCCCCGCGTGATCATCGACGTCATTCGTCAGCACCACGGCACCACCCTAATTCAATATTTTTACTACCAAGCCAAAGAACGCGCTAAGGAAAAACAAGAAGGCACCCGCCAGTCCTTCTCCGAAAAGGAGAACGGTAAGGTTAAAAAGAAGGCAAAAGAAGCAGTTGTGGTCGATGAGAGCACCTACCGCTACGACGGCCCAAAACCCGCGTTTAAAGAGAGCGCCATCATCTTCTTCGCTGACAGCGTCGAGGCGGCCAGCCGTACTCTGAAAAAAGTCACTCAGCCCAACGTAGAAGAGTTGATCGACCGTATCTTCAAAGACCGGATCGAAGACGGCCAGCTCGATAACTGCCCACTCACCTTTCAAGAACTCGACCAGATACGTAAGAGCTTCATCTACACTGTTCTCAACATGCTACACGCCCGTGTAGAATACCCAAAGGACGATGCCGAAAAGGCCAACACCAACAAAACGCCCGATGCCAACGCTCAGCCTGGAGATCAACAACCAATCTAGCGCCCTCGTCGACCCTGAGCACGCCGCCATCGCTCTTTTCGAGGCGATCCACGCATCTGGTAGATTCCCAATCAGCGAGGGCGAGCTAAGCATCGCCTTCGTCAATGATGCCGAAATTGCACAAGTGCACGCCGACTTCATGGAAGATCCCAGCCCGACCGATGTGATCACCTTCCCTGCTCAGCCCGAGATGAAATCGGCAGGGGAGATCATCGTCTCCGTCGACCATGCGCTAAGCCGATCCGCCGAATTAGGCGAGACTTTCAGCCGCGAGCTCAGCCTTTACCTCGTCCACGGTTGGCTGCATCTAGCTGGCTACGACGACCGCAGAGAGAGCGACCGCGCCAAAATGCGCGAGGCCGAGCAAAAAGCACTATTAATCCTAGATAAAGCAGATCGAGCGATTGAGTTCAAGGTTAAGACCTGCGGGTAGCGTTCGGGACACCTATCGAGCCTTTACGCGACGACTTTAGTTGACGCCCTTAATAGCCAGAAGCAATTTCACCTCGTGCCTGACAAACCTGAACCGAAAGTACCTGTCACCCCACCTGAGCAGTGGGTCGATAAGTATGGAGATTATCTCTACGGCTTTGCCATGTCGCGCTTGCGCAATCCTGACGCTGCTAACGACTGTGTACAAGACACCTTTTTAGCCGGCATTAAGGCACTCGAGCGATTCGATGGCAGTCGCGATATCAAATTTTGGCTGCGCGGCATTATGCGCAACAAGATCGTCGATCAGATTCGTAAATCCATCAAAGAAAATAAAGTCGATATCGAGGCGGAAGACGAAGCTCTCTTAGAGAGTTTTTGGTTCAAATATAGTGGCATCGCCACGACCAATCCAGACCCTTGGCAATTTAACCCCCGTAAATCATATGATAACGGCGAGTTCTGGATCGTGTTCGAAAAATGTATCGCCCAAGTCAAGGATCCCGCCCGAGAAGCATTCGTCCTGCGGGTACTCGAGGATCAAACAACTGAAGAAGTTTGTAAGGCAATGGACATCACTCCGAATTATCTATGGGTTCTCCTACACCGTGCCAGGGAACAGCTTAAGTTTCTACTCGAAGCTAGCTGGACTGGAGAAAACGTTAAATAATTCACCTACATATGTTTACCTGTAAACAAGTATCCAACGCACTGTCCAAAGAGGACTACGAAAAAATGCCCCCTTTAAGGCGCTTTTTTCTACGTTTGCATGTAAAACTTTGCGTTTTCTGCGGCAAATACAACCGCCAAGTCATGGACTCGCAGGACATGTGCCGCTGCTACAAAGAATACGAAATGACCAGCGAAGAAACTTTCGTACAATACCGTCCAGAGATGGAACCCGCAAAAAAGGACCAACTAAAAGAGCTACTAGCTTCGCAGTCGAAGTAATCAAAAATGCTCATAGACGTGTAGATAAAATCTACAACCGCGGCACCGCTTCGAGTAGCTTTACCGTGTAGGGATGTTGAGGATTACTGTAGATCTCTTCTGCGCTAGCCTTCTCCACGATTTTGCCCTCTGTCATGACGAGTACTTGGTCGCTGATGTGCTCGACCACGGCGAGGTCGTGCGCGATAAACAGATAGGTCAAGCAGAGTTCGTCTTGAAGGTCTTGCAGAAGATTGATGATCTGCGCCTGTACGGAAACGTCGAGCGCGCTAACGGGTTCGTCACAAACGATAAAGTCAGGTTCGACCGCAAGGGCTCGGGCGATGCCAATACGCTGGCGCTGGCCTCCGCTGAACTGGTGCGGGTAGCGCTGCATAAATTCAGCAGTGAGCCCCACCTTTTCAAGTAGGTCTGCCACGCGAGCTTGCTTTTGCGACTTCGACCACTCTTTGAAATGGATATCGAGAGGCTCGGCGATGATGCTGTAGATCGTCATCCTGGGGTTGAGCGAGCCGAAGGGGTCTTGGAAGATAACCTGGATTTTCTTGCGATAGGCAAAGAAATCACGGCGAGACAATGTGGCCAGATCGCTATTCTCGTAGTGGACGGAGCCAGCGGTGATGGGCACAAGACGTGCGATAGCGCGTCCGGTAGTGGTCTTACCGCTACCGCTTTCACCGACGAGGCCGACAGTCTTGCCACGGGGCACGTCAAAGCTGATACCATCCACGGCTTTGACCACGTCGACGGTGCGCTGGAGGACACCGCCTTTGACGGGGAAATGAACTTTGAGATCACGAACAGAAAGCAAGGGTTCGGCTGTGGAGGGATCGGACATATAGTTTGGTTATAGTAAAAAGGAGCTATCGCGCAATACTGGAGCTAAAAAGTATCAAGCACAGCAGAGCTGGACTTTTATCCGTCTTAGCGCTTACTTCATTATATTCGCTTATTAAATACACGCTTAGCAGCGAGCATATGAAAAAGAATATCTCAAAAATCGTCCTCGTTCTCGCATTTGCCGGGACCCTAGCCTGCAGCTCTGGTTGTGGTTCGACCCGCTCCGAAAACGGAGTGACTATAGAGCAAAACAGTCATATGCCTTGGCTACCTTGGTTTTAGTGGAAAGTCTAATCCTCCCTGCGGTTATTCTTGATCTACATTCCGTAGGCAGCCAGCTAAAATCGGGAATCCAACCCACTGCTAGCGCTTCGTCAAGTATCTAAGAAACATCTCCTTGAGCGTAGCTATCTCCTCAAAACGGAGAAGGTAGAGCAAAATGAAATAGACCACAGCGCCCCCTGGCACGCAGACGGCGACGGTGAGTGCGGCACTGAGCTTTTCGCTTATGTCGAAACCAGCCAAACATGACCATGCGAGGACACAAAATAGCCCCATGATGGCACCCGCAATGAGCACCTTAGACAAAGCTGGATGCAAAGCGTGACAACTTATGCTAGGACACCTCGCCGAGAGCGCTCTCCAAAGTAGCCAGCTCTGGGCGAGCGCGGCCAGCACGTTGGCCGCGGCCAGCCCAGCGGCACCCCAGAATTGCATAAGGAGTAGCCCCATAAACAAATTAATCAACAGACAGTAAAACGCGACTCTAACTGGGGTGCGCATATCCTTACTAGCGTGGAGTCCACGGGTGGCAAAAGTCGCCGCCGAGTAAAGCGGCAAGCCAATCCCGTAGATTGCAAGAAGTGGCACGGTAGCCAGCACATCGGCCTGTTCAAAAGCCCCCCAAAGAAAGAGCAGCTCGATTATCGGCTCACCGAGCACAAACAACCCAATGCCCGCAGGCACAGAAATACCGACCACGAGGCGCAAACCTTGGAGAAAGGCCGCCGAAAAGGCAGTCTCATCATGATTCGAGAGCGCCTTAGCTAAGAGCGGAAAGAATACAGTCGCCACCGCGATAGTAAATACGCCGAGAGGTAGCTCCATTAATCGACTTGCCAGGTAAAGTACAGACACTGCTGATTCGTCAAGCGAGTAGGCCAAAAGCCGCGAGATGAATATATTAACCTGCAAGATTGCCGCCCCCATTAGTCCCGGTAAAAAGAGTTGCCAGAGTTCGGTCAGCGCCGCCCCGCCCTGTATCTCCAGTCGCGGACGCCATCCTTGACGCATGAGATCGATCGCTGGGACAAGCAGTTGCAGAAGTCCACCCAAAAGCACGCCGCCGCACAACCAGTAGACCACCCGCGCCACATCGGCATCCAGCCAGAGGCCTGCGACAAGCGCCCCGATCATAGAAAGGTTAAGTAAGATGGGCGTCGATGCCGCCACCGCAAAACGGCCAACTAGATTCAGACCCACCGAGATAATCGCAGCTAGACAGATAAATAGCATGTAGGGTAGTAGCCAGACGGCCAACCCCGCGCCCGTCACCCAGCGCTCGGGTAAAAAGTTACCACTAGCCGCCCAAGCCAGCAAAAGCATGCCCAAGCCAATAATTACAATCAGCGCCAACAATAATCGTGCAAATACTTGATTAAGAAAGCGAAAGGCTCCATTTCGCCCCTCCCGCTCCAGCACATCGGAAAAAATAGGCACAATAGCCGAACTAAGCGCCCCCTCGCCAAGGAGTCGGCGAAAAAGATTGGGTAGGGTGAAGGCCAAAATGAAGGCGGAATTCCACAGGCTTGCTCCGAGCGCCGCAAATATCAGAATATCTCGCAAAAGCCCCAATAAACGGGAGCCCACAGTCGAAAGACTGACCACGGCAATGTTTTTGAGATTTTGGAACATCTGTTTGCAGGGGACAGGTAAATTCATTACCTTGGTGAAGACTAGAAACTACGGCGTAAAAAGCTTTGGCAATTGTATATTTATAACTCTTAGTTCTTGGTCTTTTGCTTACTTTCGTCAGTAAGACCACTTTAAACTAACTATTTGATCTATGCCACTCATTTCAAAACTCACCGTCCGCCTCAAGCGCCATCCAAAACGCGTCGTCTTCCCTGAAGGCAGTGACCCTCGCATTTTGCAAGCAGCACGCAAATTTGCATCCAATTCACTAGGCATTCCGATCCTGTTGGGCGACCGTACGAAAATTAAGGCCAATGCCGAAAAGCTCGACATCAACCTCGAGCATATCCGAATTATCGAACCGCGCCGTAGTGATGAGTGGGAAGGTTTCGTCAAAAAATTTCAAGGGCTGCGGCGTTTCAGAAACCTCAAAGACAAAGATGTCGAGCAATACCTGGAGGACACCAACTACTTCGCTACCATGATGCTCGCAACCTCGCAGGCTGATGCGATCGTATCGGGTGCCACCAGTTCCGCCTCTAGTGCACTGCGCCCGCTCCTGCAGATCGTCCCTCGCCTACCCGACGTTAACACAGTATCTTCGCTCAACATCTTTGATCTCGAAGACCTCGAGACAGGTAAAGACCGAGAGCTCTTTCTAGCTGACTGCGCCGTGATACCTAATCCAACAAGCGAACAACTTGCTGACATCGCAGTGACTACTGCCGCGCTTCGATACCACTTAACTAATACAAAGCCCTACGTGGCTTTGCTTAGCTACTCTAGTAAAAGCGTGACGAGTAAGGACCCAACCGTGGCCAAGATGAAAGCAGCCACTAAAATGGCGCGCATTAAAGCTCGTGAACTCGGCATCCCTATGGAGATTGACGGGGAGCTTCAAGTCGACGCCGCTCTTGACCCTATTACTGCGAAAGCCAAGAAGATCGACGGTCCCGTCGCCGGTCATGCTAACGTTCTCATCTTTCCTGATCTACATTCAGCTAACATCGCCTCTAAACTAGTCGATACCTTGACTCGTGCTCGCAACTATGGCCCCATACTTACCGGTCTTGCCAAGCCCGCTGCAGAGATCAGTCGTGGTGCTTCCGCTACCGATATATTTAGTACTGCCGTGATGGTCGCCTCGCAAGCTATCGATCATAAGCTACTCTACCCGACCGACAATAGCGACGATTTGAACGAAGACGTGACTCTCCTCTAGGATACCAAGTCCGTAAGCTTATAAAACTCACTCTGAGTACATGCCAATAAGACAAAAAGACTTCACCGAGCCCGAGGACACGGAGATCTTAACTGCGCCGCGCAACAAGACAACCAAACGTATCTTCATCGCAGCGACTCGAATGAATGACGGTAAGACCACCACAAGTCTCGCTCTCTTTTCGGCAATACGTAGTATCACTGAGCAAGTTGGATTCATCAAGCCAGTAGGCCAGCGCTTCGTCGAAGTCGAAGGCCACCAAATCGATGAAGACTCAATCTTGCTCAACCAAATTTTCAATGTGAAGACTCCGATCCACGCGATGAGTCCCATCGCTGTGCATGCAACCTTTTCCAGGGAGTATCTAGATAACCCCTCCGCAAGTCACACCGATCTGATCGATAAAATGTGCCGCGCTTTCGACCGTGCAGCCTTTGAGCGTGACTACATCATTATTGAAGGCAGCGGTCACGCCGGCGTGGGATCAGTCTTCAATCTCTCCAACGCTGAAGTCGCCAAGCGCCTCAATGCAAAAGTTATCATCGTCGCACGTGGCGGCATCGGACGGCCGATTGATGAAATCGCGCTTAACAAGGCCGTCTTCGAAGCTGCCGGCGTGCAGATAATCGGAGCGATTATCAACAAAGTCGAGCCCGACAAGCTAGAGATGGTCGACAAATATTGCCGTATTGCCCTTGAACGTATGAATATACCGCTACTCGGTTGTATTCCCCACGAGTGCAAGCTGACACAACCTAATCTAGAACAAGTAGTCGCCGAGACTAAGGGGCGCTGGCTCAATGGCAAAACCTCCGGCAGTAAAAACCGGATCGACAAAGTCATTATCGGAGCGATGGCAGCCAAAGGTCTCGCAGAATACCTCGTCAAGGGTACACTCATTATAGCGCCAGGCGACCGAGAAGACATTATTCTATCAGCCATCGCAACCGAAGGGCTGGGTAGAGATAATCTCATTGGCGGTATCATCCTCACGCGTGATATTCTTCCCCAACCAGAGCTAATGAAAATGATCGAGAAAACCTCGATCCCCGTTATCGTGTGCGAGGAGGACAGCTATAAAGTCGCTTCCAGAATCAACAACATGACAGTCAAGACACAACCCAGTGATGAGGATAAAATACCAATCATCAAAGATCTCATTATTAAAAACATCGATCTCGAAGTCATCCAGAACGCCTTCGACTCACGGGACTAAATACAATGCCTGCAAAAAAAGAAACCCCCACCTTTGAAAAATCCGTCGAGCGCCTTGAAGACCTCATCCAAGCAATGGAAAACGGCGATACGCCGCTCGCTGACTTAGTAGCTAAGTTTGAAGAAGGCTCTAAACTGCTGAATCATTGCCAAGCGCAGCTAAAAGAAGCCGAGCTCAAAATCGAACAACTCAATCTAAAAAATGGTGAGCTCGAAAAATTTGACGATTCTAGCGAAGACTAATTTACAAAATGTCACTACTCGCCCAGATCCAATCGCCTGATGACGTAAAAAATCTCACGCTCGAAGAACTACCACAACTGGCACTAGAGATTCGTGAACGCGTCATAGCAACAACCTCCAAAAATGGTGGTCACGTCGGCCCCAACCTAGGAGTGGTCGAGCTCACCATTGGCCTGCATCGCGTGTTTAATACGCCAAACGACCGCTTCTGCTTCGACGTCTCCCACCAGGGCTATGTTCACAAGCTACTGACCGGACGCAACGACGAACGCTTCGACCATATCCGTACAAGTGATGGCTACAGCGGCTTTCTCACGCGTAACGAAAGCGAGCACGACGCCTTCGGCGCAGGCCACGCTGGCACCGCACTTTCCGCCGCGCTAGGCATGGCTGTCGCTCGCGATAAGCGTGGCACTGATGAGAATGTCGTCGCGCTCTGTGGCGACGCCGCTTTTACATGTGGCATCACGATGGAAGCGCTCAACAACGTAGCCGGCTCGACCAAACGTCTCATTATCATTCTCAATGATAACAAGTGGTCGATCGCAAAAAATGTAGGCGCACTATCTCGCTACTTTAACGAGCTGATCACAAATCCGATCTACAACCGCCTCAACGACGACATCGAGAGTCTTCTCCAAAAAATGCCAGGTGGTGAGTCGATCATCAAATTTGGTACTAAGTGGAAACAAGAGACGAAAGACTTCTTCGTCTCTTCATCACTCTTTGAAAAATTCGGCATTCGCTATATTGGCCCCATCGATGGGCATGATCAAAAGCAGGTCGAGCACTACCTAGAGTTTGCCAAAAATGCCGAACAGCCAGTAATCCTTCACATTTTAACAGAGAAAGGTCGCGGATACGATGTCGCAATCGAAAACCCTGAGCGCTTTCACGGTGCCAGCCCCTTCGATGTAAATACGGGCAAAGGACCCCCCTCCGCCTCGGGCACTCCACCTAAGTATCAAGACGTGATGGGTGAGACTCTCCTCAAGCTAGCACGTGAGGACAAAAACGTCGTGGGCATCACCGCTGCCATGCCTTCCGGTACCGGGCTGAATATCCTTGAGAAAGAGTTGCCTGACCAATTCTTCGATGTCGGTATTGCTGAAGAACACGCCGTTCTCTTTGCAGCAGGTATGGCCACTTCCGGCTACCATCCCGTCTGCGCGATCTACTCGACCTTCCTACAACGCGCTTACGATCAGATCATCCATGATGTCGCGCTGCAAAACTTGCCTGTGCTCTTTTGTATGGATCGCGCGGGTCTGTCACCTAACGATGGCGCCACCCACCACGGCCTCTTTGACCTTTCCTATTTACGCTGCGTGCCAGGTATCGTCGTCATGGCACCCGCCAACGAAGATGAACTTTCCGACATGATGGCTACAGGCCTCGCCTATCAAGGTGCCGCCTTCATCCGCTATCCACGCGGTAACGCAGTCGGCACCCCGATAAAAGAGAAACCTAAAGCAATCGAAGTCGGCAAAGCAAAACGCCTAAAATCAGGTAGCGATATAGACATCTGGGCTATCGGCACGATGGTCACTGATGCAGAAGAGCTTGCCAGTAGCCTCCGTGAGCACGGCATCGATGCAGGTGTAGTCAACGCACGCTTCGTCAAGCCACTAGACACCGTATTACTCGCCGAGTCCGCACAATCGACCCGCCTCATTGTGACAATGGAAGACCACGTCATCACCGGGGGCTTGGGCAGTGCAGCGATGGAAGCGCTCCAAATCGCCGAACTGCAACACTGCCCCGTCGAACGCATCGGCTGGCCAGACGCCTTCATCGAACACGGCAGCTCTGTGAGCAAACTACGCGATGAAAACGGCCTTAGCCCCCAATCCATTCTAGAATGCGTAATGGCAAAATTTGCCAAATTAGCCGCCTTGCAAACCTAAAGTCACAGCATAAAATGCAATATGACGATTAGGACTAAACTTGTCCAGGCCAGCGATGGCCATTGTGTTCGTAGCGCCCTATTCCAAACCTAGCTTTTGACGGCCAGCATCAGAGATCATATGTGGCGTCCAAGGCGGATCCCACACGATGTCGACTTGCGCCGTCGATACGGCGCCGAGCGCTTCGATGTTCTTTTTCGCATCTTCTGCGATGACAGGACCCATGCCGCAGCCTTGGGCGGTCAATGTCATTTTAACATTGATTGCGTGCCTGCCATCGGTATCCGAATCGTTGATTTGCAAATCATAGATGAGCCCCAGGTCCACAATGTTAACTGGTATCTCGGGGTCGAAGCAGCCTTTCATAGCCTCCCAGACCAGTTCTTCACTGAAAGGCACATCACCAGATACAGACTCCGCCTCCTTTGCAGCCTTATCAAGTTGCGCTTGGGCTTCTGCACCCAGAGCATCCCAGTCTTGGCTTGAAAGGCGGAACAAGCCTGAGTCTGTACGAATAGTCACAGTTCCACCGAGTGCTTGCGAAATCACTGCGCGTGTGCCCGAAGGCAATATCTGTATATCCCCTGCGGGTATAATCGTGCCTTCGGTATCGCGAACGAGAGTTAATTCTTCATTAATCTGCATGTAGTCAATAAACACTATACTAAGGGCTACTGTCAATGCGTGGCCCAGTGTAAAGTAAAAATGCGGTCAATATAAGATCTAAACTATCAACTCTTTGTCGGAATGTACTTGGCAAATCTTCGAGGTCTTAAGATCATTATTGAACCTATTTTATAACACTGCCAAAATTCTCATTATGATTCGATCCAGACTAAGATCTTGGGCAAATTTATTGCTTACAACTGTCATATTTTTGCCATTCATGGCCAGTGCTAAGGCTTCAAAAGAAGAAGCTCTTGACTTAAGTATCATCGAACAGATCGATGCTCTAATGCCCTATATGACGGCCTCGCAAAGAATACAATTTCTCAATCTAGAGGCTGCGATCGAAGACGCTAAGTCCAACCTACGTAGTGGACAATACTTAGCCGAAACTAAATCATCAACTTTTGATCCTGACAGAGACATAAATGCGATCGTCAAGCGCGGCAAACTAATGATCGAGAGCGCGAACTTAATCATTCGGACTAATCAAAAAAGCTTGGTGGCTTTACTCACTTCGGTCGACGCACAGAAGGCGGCAAAGGGAACCATCGACGAAGCACGATTCGACTACGTGCTGGAATCTTCCACTTTAAAAGAGGCCATGGCGACGCGTTGCCAGCAGCTTCTGGAAAGATGCTGGCAACTAGACTATGAAACGCTGTTCTTCGACGGCGTTTTCACCCAAGATAGCGAAGGAACTCACCGTGCCGATGCCAAGCTACGCAAGGACTTTTACAACACACTCACTCAAATCGATGGTACCGCATTCAGCGTAACTATCCCCGTGGATTTCAAGCTCAACCCTAGTACGCTAAACAAGAGTAGCCAAATCTTCAGCTACGAAAACGAGGCCATCTTCGCACAAGATAAAAAAGCGCTACTTGCCATCGAACTGATTCGACCTGAAGGATCGAGCAGTGGACTTCTCTCCCTGCGTGCAATTGATCTGGAAACGCAACTCATCGCCGTCCATCAAATTGTCAAAGTCGACGACCTAGCAACAGTTCTCAGCATAGAAGACGAAATCCTCGGAGATGCATTACTCACACAAGTCACACTTCGTGATCATACCAATACTCTCGAAACGCTAGCCCACCTAACCGACGCTTATATTTACGAAATAGAGTCTACGGCTCCTAGCAATGAAGTCGCCGAGATGCTCACCAATACTTTATTAAATCAGGCGAATCTCCAAATATCCGACCGCGACTTCATATTACGAGCCTATGGAGATTCACTTAAAATGTTAGATACCTGGGAGGGCCACGCGAATGCCCGTCTAATCATAACCGAAGGTGCTGAAACCAACAGCTATCAACTCAGCGCACAATCCAATGGCAGTAGCCGCACTTTGACCAGTGGAGTGCTTACTTTGAGTCAAATCCCCGCTGAACAAATGGCCGAAGTGGAATAATCGTGCTTTAAATGTTGCGATCAGTTTGTACGCCTCACTCTGGACTGCACTGGGCCTTCAATGACGTGTCTCGAGATGTAGAATCCTGTTAAGGCATAAATACATCATCGAGCCAAAATAAATCAGTCACGCAACCGTATATCCACCAAGACATCGAGTGCGATCTTCTCAAGATGTTTACGGATTTTCTCACGGTCGACCTTTGAACTAGCTGCCAACCGAGCTTTCGCTTCAAAAAGTATACCGCCGCTATCAGGCGCGCTATAGGCTCGGGTGCTTAGCTCTTCCACATTAACGGATACTTGGGCCAATGCCTTGAATACGTCACGCACAATACCAGGATGGTCACTACCGACCACTTCAAGGTCAAACTGACGCATAGGCTCCATCTTAGAAGGAACTAGCCCAGGGGCGATCATCACGTCAAGGTCACTGATCCCACGTAGTGCCGATTCAAGGTCCTGTTGCTGATTTCCAGTCACCGTCACCTCCAATAAACCGACGAAGCGCCCAGCAAGATGAGCCATCCGACAATGCTCCCAATTTCCACCATACTCAGCAATCACATCTGCAAGTTTTTCAACTAAACCCGCGCGATCTTGCCCACTAATCGTTAAAACTAATACTCCGTTCATGGAGAAATAGATAGCGTAAGGGTATTAAAGGGCAAGGTCACAAAGCGAAACCTTACGCTTGAGATAGGCCCCCTACAATAGCACTGACCCTACTGAATATAGCTACAACAATAGTCCGCCCCACCATCAGCCACTTTCAGGCTGAACTTGGAATTGCCTTCCACCTCAAAGGCCTGACCTTCGGCATAGGTATTCCACGCATCACTGCCAGCCAGCTTTACATCCATCGCACCGCCGAGGATTTCCATTAACTCGGCAGCCTCAGTGCCAAAATCGTAATCACCCGCCTGCATAAAGCCGAGGGTCTTCTTTGAGCCATCAGCAAACTGCACCGTGCGACTGGTGACTTGGCCGCCGAAATAGACATTGGCTTTTTTGGTGATGGTAACATTTTCGAACTTTTCAGACATAGTTCTACTACTCTAAATCAGGAGGATACTGTCGATCACAAATTATAAACAGGTAGAGTCGACGATTCTTCAATTCACATCTTTTACGCAGCGGAAGCCGGTATGGTGAGCGGGAGAGTCATTTTCCAGCGCTTGCCGTGAGCCAGGTTGGTAACCGCTACACCAACCATCTGAGCATAGGAAAGAACCACCACGTGTAACATAAGTTGGCAATCGCTGGCGCAATCGGCTCAGGCTATCGACATCGGGGCCAGTCGGATTGATGGCTCCATCCGTTCGCAGTGAGTATGCTTTTGGGTGGTAGCGGTCGGCGACGATCTCCCACACATTCCCTGCCATGTCATAGAGCCCAAATGCGTTGGGCGGAAAGCTCTTAACGGGGGCGGTAGCCGCAAACCCATCCTCCTTAGTATTCTCATAAGGCCATACGCCCTGCCAGATGTTAGCCATCCAAACATCCTCACCTAGCGGTGCGAAGACATCGCCCCAAGCAAATGGCTGCCGCTCTAAACCACCACGTGCGGCACGCTCCCATTCGGCCTCGGTCGGCAGGCGCTTTCCAGCCCAAGCGGCATACTTAGCAGCATCGTCGTGCGTCACATTAACCACAGGGTGGTCGAGTCGGTCTTGCCAACTGGAGCCCGCGCCATCGGGCGCGCGCCAAGTAGCCGCAGCCTCGATCCGCCACCACTGTGTGATGTCGCTCTCAGAGCGCAGCTCTACTTCCGGCAGTTCAAAAATAATTGAACCAGCCGTCTGGCCTAGTAGCTGCGAAGAATCTTTAATACGCTGAATCGATTCGTAGATGGCCGCCCGTTCAGGACCAGCGACAGAATCAGCCGCGAGCCGAAGCTGTTTAATATTGTAGTCGGCTACCTGCTGTAGTGCTACCACGTCAGCCTCTGGCAAAGGGCGCTCAGCGAAGGTCACGTAACCCGTTGCTTCGACAAACTCAGCAAACTGGCGGTTAGTCACCTCAGCAACGTCCATCCAGAACGCATCCACCGTCACTTCGTGAATGGGATAGGAAGTCTGATGCGAATGCGAGCCACCATCCATCAATCCGGCATCCCCCCCCATCGCGAAAATACCACTAGGGATGCGGACCATGTTTGCATAGGAGGAAGTCGGATCCTGAGCGATCAGCTCGAGAGACGCAGATGCCTGCATAATTAATGCAAATAAACTGAAAACAAATTTAAAAACACAATGCATGGAATCCACAGTAAACCGGGCTTCCGATAAGTGCAAACATCTAGTGCGCCTCGAAGCACCCATCAGCTCTCTTAGCAACTAAGCGCTTTAACTCTAGCCCCATCAGTGCGGCAGAAACTTCGGCAGACGGACGGTTGAGTTGCTGCGAAATTCGGTCGGGTAGACAGAGCTCGCCCCCTTTGAAACAGTCGAGTACTTGGCGCTCTAGATCATTGAGCTCGACCTGAAATGCTTCCGACTCCATCGGTAATCCTGCCTCAGACTGTGTGGGCCGTGCATAGCGAAGCTCTTCGAGAATGTCGTCGACTGAGGTAACCATAGTCGCTCCATCACGGATCAGCTGATGACAGCCACCACTACTAGATTGGTCGATACGCCCAGGCACGGCCATAATCTGCCTTCCCTGCTCGCCCGCAAAGCGGGCCGTAATCATACTGCCACCAGCTGAAGCGCTTTCGACCACAATGACAGCCTCACACATGCCAGCGACCACGCGGTTGCGCATAGGGAAAGTCTGTCGGTCTGCGCGACGCCCAAGAGGAAACTCACTAGCGACGGCGCCTGTTGCAGCGATCTGTTTATACAAGTCCAGGTTCTCTGGGGGATAGACGATATCTAAGCCGCAACCTAACACCGCCACGGTTTGACCGCCCGCTTCAAGCGCGCCTTCGTGCGCTGCCGTATCTATACCACGTGCCATACCACTGACAATACAAAAGCCAAGCTGTGAAAGCTCAGACGCAAACTTACGCGCGACGCTGTGACCATAAAGCGTCGCGCGGCGTGTACCGACGATAGCGACACAAGGACGATCAATATTGTATTCACCTTTCCAATACAGGCCAATGGGCGGGTCATACATCTCTTGAAGCATCGGCGGGAAGGCTTCGTCAGTTTGCGCGATAAAACGTATACTCGAGGCCTTCATACGCTTAATCTCTTCAGAGAGATTGAAGTGATCGGACCAATGCATTAAAACCCTAGCGGCCTTCTCTCCAACACCTTTAACACTGAGCAACTTTTTACGGTCTCCTGCCAGCACCGCGACAGGGTCGTGGTCGTAGGCATCCAACAAGCGGCGCAGCATGATAGGACCAACATGCTGTAGCCCATTGAGTATGAGTAGGGCCTTGCGGTGATTCAAAGTCGCAGTCATCGTCTCAAATGCGTAGTACTTTGGGCAGGTAATCGAGCAACTGTGTGGTATGGACCGCGATTTGTCCCTTCGCTCTAGCTAGCAATTGCGCGGCCATACCGTGCAGCATAATACCCCTCGCTACGGCGGTCGGCACGCAAACGCTGTTTTGCGCAATCATACCGCCGATCAAACCCGAGAGTAAATCCCCACTACCCCCCCGCGAGAGGACGGGACCGCCTTGCGTATTATAAATGACTGATTTGCCATCGCAGATACGTGTATTAGCACCTTTTAAAACCGTGAGCACACGGTGGGCCTCTGAAAAATCAAGAATTACTTCGATCGAATAGTTCGCCTCAGCAAGTTTCGCAATCCGCTTAAACTCCCCCATGTGTGGCGTAATGACGACTCTGCCAAAATGTGGCCTACGCTTTTGGGCGACTTCCATAACACGCACTTGAAGCGCATCAGCGTCCAACAAGATCGGTAATTCGACAAGCTCAACGATTTCTTGCGTCACCATCTGCGTATTGCAGTCTTTGCCCATGCCTGGTCCTACTAGCACGGCTGAGGCATTATTGATACGGTCTAGTAGCAAAGGCATGGCGTGCGGACTGAGCGTGCCATTACCCGTCTCTGGCCAAGGAATCCACATAGCCTCAGGCACTTGAGCAGCCAAGGCGCTGGTGACGGATGCTGGGGCAAAGGCAGTGACTAAGCCAACGCCCGAGCGCACCGCCGCTTGAACCGCCATGAGTAGTGCCCCAGGCATGTAAGCGGATCCGCCGACGATAAAAAGATGGCCAAATGCACGCTTGTCTACAGCAGCTGCTCGTAGGCTACGGAGGGGGTCGAGGACAGCGCTCGTTAAAATATACTCTTTTGTTTTAATCGACTCCGCTTGAGATGCTTCAAAAAAACCAAGGTCGATGTACCGTATGCGACCGCACTCAGCAATGCCTTCAAAAATTGCTTTCTTTGTGATGCCTGTGGCATAGGTAAAGTCTGCTTGAAAACTAATTGTGTCGTTTTGAACGCCGTCACCTTTACCGCTGGGTAGGTCAACCGAGGCGCGCAGATTGATCGCCTCAAACGTATTGACTGCTTCAATCAATGAGGCCAATGGCGCACATAATGGAGGTGAAAAAGCCATGCCTAGCAAGCCATCGATGCAGATATGGAAGCCCTCACTACCTGCCGCATCCGAGAGCATCTGCGTGATCTCAGACACACCGTTCTGCTCAGAGACCTGATGCGCTTCCACACGACCTTCCAGCTGTTGTAGGGCACGAACTGCAAGCGGACGCAGCTCTTCAGCAGGCAGAGTTAAAATCAAATCTACACGTGCACGAGGGAAGTCGGCGAGTAATTGACCGCAAGCGATGAGGGCATCTCCGCCGTTGTTTCCTTTGCCGATGAGCGCTAGTATTCGCAAGCACTCGGGAGGAGGACATAACTCAGAGTAGTCCTGAACGAGCTGCTTCGCAATCCCCTGCCCCGCAATTTTCATCGCGGTCCACTGTGCCGCTTCGTCTACGAGTATACGAGACTCCAGCACTTTGGCTTCTTGGCAACTAAGAACAGGATGGGCATAAGATAAGAATTCCATGAAATACTGGCTACAAGATAAGAATGATCCCTATATTAACTAACACAAACTAGCCAATATTACAGAGATTACACGTATTAATTTCGAGAGACTACACGCGGCTTTCGCAGAATTCATGCTGGACAAAAGTCTATTTCCCTAAGTGCAATAGCGCTTAAGCGATCCAAACATCGAACCCGCTGAAGCCACCAGACGAGGCTAATTACGGCGAGACTTTCGATGAAACTACTGAATCATTAATCACAGAAACGCCTTCATCTCACGCACGGCTTGATCGACCCCGACAAAGAGCGCGCGACTGATGATGGAGTGCCCGATATTGAGCTCATGCAAATGCGGCAGCGTGACGACTTCGGCGATGTTGGCGTAGTTAATACCATGTCCCGCATTAATAATGAGGCCGAGATTATGCCCTAATTCGGCACCCCGACGAAGTGTATCGAATTCTCGATTACGGCCTGCGTGGTAGTAGGCGTTAGCGTAAGTACCCGTGTGGAGTTCAATCCAAGGGCTCCCCAACTCTGCCGACATTTCGATCTGTGCGGGGTCGGGATCAATAAAGAGACTCGTCACGATGCCTGCCTCGCTCATGGCCGCGACAACTTCGCCCACGCGAGACTTATGACCGACTATATCGAGGCCGCCTTCGGTAGTGATCTCTTCACGGTTCTCAGGAACTAGGCAGACAGAGTCTGGTTTAAGCTCGAGAGCGTAATCGATCATCTCTTGCGTACAGGCCATTTCTAGATTCAGGCGCGTGCCAATCTGTGTGTGCGCACGCTGAATATCAGAGTCCTGCACATGGCGGCAATCTTCGCGCAAGTGCATGGTGATGCCATCGGCACCCGCAGCCTCACTCGCAAGCGCGAAGGCGACGCAGTCGGGTTCGACCTCGTCGCCGTGATCGAGCGAGTGTTGACGATAACGCGCCTGACGAACAGTCGCGACGTGATCGACGTTGACGCCGAGTAGAATTTGGGTTGGGGTCATGGCAAGAAACATAGGGTCTTCGCTTAACAATAGCTGAACTTGTCGTTAGCTCAGCAACAGGCAAGCGCCCGCCCTAAAATTATAATCTATATTACTCCTTAGACAACTTACTCTCGGAAGCAATTTCGGGACCGCCCTGCGCGAGCGCACGGCGACGGAGGCGAAGCGCATTCAGGCGGATAAAGCCACTCGCATCATCGGGATTATAGTCGCTATCGACGCCTTCCATTGACGCGATGCCTTCATCGTAAAGTGAGAGCGGCGACTTGCGACCCACGGTAGTGACGTTGCCCTTATAGAGTTTAAGGCGAACCGTGCCAGTGACAGTCTTTTGCGAATCGTCGATCAGAGCTTGGAGGGCTTCGCGCTCAGGAGCATACCAGAAACCGTTATAGACGAGCTCTGCATAGCGAGGGATCAAACCATCGCGTAGGTGCGCCAGTTCGCGATCCATTGTCAGCGACTCCATATTACGATGCCCCTGTAGTAGAATGCTGCCACCTGGAGTTTCATAAACACCGCGGCTCTTCATTCCGACAAAGCGGTTTTCGACAATATCAACACGACCAACACCGTGCTTTCCCGCCAGTTTGTTAAGGTGCTTCATGACTTGAGCAGGATTCATGGCTACACCGTCTATAGCCACGCAGTCGCCGCACTCGAAATCAAGTTCAACATATTCAGCGTCGTCGGGCGCATCTTCGGGCGCGGTCGTCAGCTTATACATGCCCTTATTGTCATCCGTTGTAGGGTCAAACCAAGGGTCTTCGAGAATGCCCGCTTCATAGGAGATATGGAGAAGGTTGCGATCCATTGAGTAAGGTTTTGATGCGCTGGCTTCAACGTCGATATTGTGCTCACGACAGTAGTCGATCATCTCGGTACGCCCAGGAAATGCCTTACGGAATACCTCCATGCGCCATGGTGAAATAATCTCAAGCTTCGGAGCGAGTGCCGCATAGCCTAGTTCGAAGCGGACCTGGTCATTTCCCTTACCTGTTGCACCATGCGAGACTGCGTCGGCTCCTTCGCGCTCGGCGATTTCAACGTGGGCTTTTGCTATGAGCGGACGAGCAATCGATGTGCCGAGCATATACTGACCTTCATAGATGGCATTGGCACGCATCATTGGATAAATAAAGTCACGGGCGAACTCTTCGACTAGATCGACAGTGTAGTGCGCGGAGGCACCAGTTGCCTTGGCTTTTTCTGCGAGGCCGTCGAGTTCTTCTTCTTGGCCGACATCGGCTGCGAAAGTGATAATTTCAGCGTTATAATGCTCCTTGAGCCAGCTAACGAGGACGGAGGTATCGAGACCACCAGAGTATGCGAGTACGATTTTCATAGAAAAATAAGTTAAAATACAAATTACGAGAAGTGCCTCTCCTCAGCGCAGATGCAAGCGGAAAGCTACGATAGAGTGATGAAGTCTAGCCTTTGGCGGTCATAAAAACGTGTCCGCCCAGAGGCAGGACTCCTAGGCTACTTAAAACTCGCGAGCGAGGACTTGAAACCTCCTGACCATGGGGCGGTTGGTTCGGACTGCATCGACTCTGCACGCAAAATCTGAGGTGGAGGCATAGCCGAAATCTTCTGAATTTCTGCCAGTAGCTCTGCATGGTCGCGAACTACCTCGGGACGCTGAGAAGCGGCCGTACTGATAGATCGAAGTTGCTTTTCATTAGGAGTGAGTTCTGGACTCAGCCCCATTAACCTGAGCTGGGGAGCTAAACTCGCTCGCTGATTGGTCTCGCGCTGGGATTGCAGATTAGCG
>QXZH01000069.1:2544-5210 GCA_009886465.1 Opitutaceae bacterium | reverse complement strand
ACAGTGACGCTGGCAGTCGTCTTTTGGAGCTCAGATTCCCAGAGTTCGCCAGTGACTATGGTCGCGGGAAGTTCGGGAATGGCGGGAACGGCACTTTCTTCAGCGAAGAGCGGTGTCGTGGCGATACTTAGAAGCGCGAGTGCGCTGAGTGTGTGTTTCATGTTGGATCTCAATTTTTGTATGTTTGAGATCCGGCTTTGGGCGATTGAAGGCGGATCGCTCAGAGAGCGATCCGTTCCTTTTCCTACGCCGGTGTCAACCGGATCAGGTTCGAAGGGATCGCTTCTGTTGAAAGAAGGAAGCGTCTCAGACCCATGCCAGGTCACCCCTAAGGAAGACCGCTAAAGAAGGTGGGTGACATTGGCTTGTCAAGAGCGGGCACAAAAAAACTCCACCAGAGTGATGGAGTTTTTGAATAAACTGTTTCTACGATTACCTGCCGCCCATGCCGCCCATGCCGCCCATGCCGCCCATGCCGGGTGCGCCTCGTTCCCATTCAGCTGGGCGACTCCACGGGACGGATTGATCGTCTGGGTCGCTGTCGAAGCAACCGGTCGTGGAGAGTGCCATAAAGATAAGGGCGAGGAGGAGTGAAATGCGACGATACATGGTAAATTTTATAATGATTAATTAGCGGAGTAGACTCACTGTCGTGCCTGCGACCATTTCTCGCGTCTTAGCACCAGGGAGGAGATTAGCCAAGACTAGGTCATCCGTGACTTGAGAGACTTGAACTTTTCCCAATGCTTTGAGCTTTTTAATAATGGTCACTGTGGTGCCAGGACTTAGACCTAGCTCTGGGCTATTGGCGAGCGCGATGAGCCCATTCGTAGCACTGAGCGACTCAATAGTGGTCTCGGCACCGATTGATGCGGTGGGTAGAGCTTGCGATTTGGTTGCAGCGAAACCTATGCTGTCGGTGCTACCTCCTGAACCTCCAGGAGCGCGTGAATTGGATGAGGTGACTTTGGCATCTTCAAGTGATTCCTTGAGGTCTGCGGTGCTTTCTTCTAGCTCAGCGATGCGCTCGTTCAGTTGCGCAATTTCACTTTCTTTACTGGCACTAGCAAGGCTTTGCTCTGACTGAAGGAGGTCTGCACGTAGACGTTTGGCAGTATTTTCGAGGTCGACGATATTTTTTTTGGCTTCGCTGATTTGCCGCTGTGTGCGACTCACTTCTTGTCGAGCAGTATACATTTCAGAGCGCATATTTTCGAGTTTACTCTTTTCGTTGGCAAGGGCATCGCGTTCGTTATTAAGGCTAACTTCTAGTGAGCTAATTTGTTCATTCGCGTTCGTTAGTTCTGCTTGAACAGCCACCGTGGCTTGTTTAGCTTTTTGGGTGGCTTCTAGCTGCTCGGCTAGTTTGCCTTTACTGACGAAGAAGAGTGCAGTCGCAGCGATGGCTGCGACAACTGCGAGTATGCGGAGTATCATGGATAGGCTGTTCATTCTGATGTGTTAGGAGGGGGTGATGAAGTTATTTAGAATAAAAGAGAGAGTTGTAAGCGGGATTCTTCACGTCGATGGAGAATCCTCGCGGATTAATTGCAAGGCGATTTAAGAGTTTAAAGATTAATTCAGTCTGAGACTCAAGGTTCAAGTTTTGTGCAATTGTTACAGCATCCAGCTTGGTGCCTACTTGTCCCCTGAGGTGAGCGATCACTTTTTGTTCAATATCGAGGACGGTGATCGCGGCTTCCTTGCCCGCTTCCACCCCTGGTTGATGGTAAGCGTTGATATTAACGAGGCTGGCGTAAAGACCAACAGCGCGCTCAAAGAGCGCGATGAGTTGGCCTACAGCCTCGGGTGTGACCTCTCGGATAGTGATGGTGATCGACTGGCGTCCATTATCATAGAGCGCGTCGCGGGTTCCAAGGAGGAAGCCTTGTAGGAAGTCACCTGAAGTGGTGCCATCTTCTACTTCGATTGAATCGCCATCGCGATCTCTGAGTACCTCGATGAAGGTAGCAAAAAAGTTGTCTACGCCTTCGCGAAGCTGCTGCACGTAGGCGTGCTGGTCGGTGGAACCTTTGTTGCCATATACGGTGATGCCCTGATGGACAACCTTGCCGTCAAGATCGAGTTCCTTGCCTAAGGATTCCATGACTAGTTGTTGTAGGTATTTTGAAAAGAGCATTAGGCGATCCTTGTAGGGCAGGACGACCATGTCTTTTGCGCCCTTAGCGTCTGTAGCAAAATACCACATCAGTGCGAGTAGGGCGGCAGGGTTTTCCGCAGTCACATTACTGCGTGTAGTGGCATCCATTGCTGCGGCACCCGCGAGGATTCGGTCGATTTCGAGTCCTTGAAGCGCGGCGGGCAAGAGACCAACAGCCGCGAGTTCGGAAGTGCGGCCACCGACCCAGTCCCACATTGGGAGGCGGTTGAGCCAGCCTTCGGATACGGCGACTTTATCCAGTTTGGAATCTTTACCAGTAATAGCGATGGCGTGTTTGGCAAAGTCTAGACCGGCGGCAGAGTAAGCCGATTGGGCTTCGAGCATTCCATTCCGTGTCTCGGGTGTGCCGCCAGATTTGGAGATGACGATGGATAATGTTTCAGCGAGTTGACCATCGATTGATGCGAGTGTGCGGTCGAGGCCGTTAGGGTCTGTATTATCAAAAAAGTAGAGCTTCAACTTGTCGGCTTGCGGATCCCCGAGT
>QXZH01000069.1:0-2534 GCA_009886465.1 Opitutaceae bacterium | reverse complement strand
CGGACCCGCCTATACCAATAATTAGACAGTTCTTGAATGTTCCCTTTACTCCGGCGACTCTACCGCTGTGGACATCGGCTGCGATCTGCTTGATTTGCGCGAGGCAGTTTTCGATTTCAGTGGTCAGCTCGGGTTGAGGGGCGAGGGCGGGGTTGCGTAGCCAGTAATGACCAACCATACGACCTTCGTCTGGGTTGGCGATCGCACCTGCCTCTAACTCAGTCATAGCCAAAAAAGCGGATTGTATTTTGGGCTCCATTTCTGAAAGAAAATCGTCGCTAAAATCGATGCGGCTGATGTCTAGCGCGAAGTCGAGCTCGTCGATGGAGAGATAGTGTTTAGTGAATTTTTCCCAGGACATGATAATGTGAATTAAGAATTAGATTTTGAAAAACGAAAGCAGATTACGGAAGAGAAGATATAAGCGGTTCGACCAGCGCGCGCTATTACAGGTTTTTGTCGGTTACAGCGCCTTCGGAGGCAGTTGCGACAGTGGCAGCATATTTACCGAGCACACCACGCTTTTCGCCTGCGCCTGTAGGCTTAAACGCTGCCATACGGGCATCGTATTCGGCATCGTCGATTAAAACATCGATCGTGTTTTTGACGGCGTCAATTTCGATAATGTCGCCATTCTTGACTATACCGATAGGCCCGCCTTTGGCTGCTTCGGGCGTTATGTGGCCTACGTCGAAACCATGACTACCTCCCGAGAATCGCCCATCGGTGATGAGGGCGACCTCTTTGATTAGTCCGCGTCCAGCGACTGCACTGGTAGGGGAGAGCATTTCGCGCATGCCAGGCCCACCGACAGGTCCTTCGTTACGTATCACGACGACATCGCCTGCGACGACATCCCCCCGGAGGATCCCGACGAGCGCCGATTCTTCGCCTTCGTAGACTTTTGCGGTGCCTTTGAAATATTCGCCTTCTTTACCAGTTATCTTACCGACGGCAGCGCCTGGAGCTAGATTACCCCGCAAGATGCGTAAGTGGGTGCTACTTTTGATCGGGCTATCCCAAGGGTAGATGATGTCTTGTTCGTCAGGATAACGGCCGTAGGCTTGCACGTCTTTGAGAGATTTGGCCACGGTTTCACCGGTCACGGTGAGGCAATCACCGTGCAGGAGGCCGCGGTCGAGTAACATTTTCATCATGGGGCGAATGCCACCGATGCGGATCAAATGGTTCATGCTATATTTGCCGAAGGGTTTGACATCGGCCAGAAGGGGGATTCGGGCACCAATCTCAGCGAAGTCGTCGATGCTAAGGTCGACCTCGGCTGAGTAAGCGATAGCTAGTAGGTGTAGAATCATGTTAGTTGAGCCACCGAGTGCTAGGCAGGTCGTAATTGCATTTTCGAAGGCCTTGCGCGTCATGATGTCGCGTGGTTTAATGTTTTTTTCGAGTAATTTAAGCACGGCGGCACCTGCCATTGCGCAATCTTTACGTTTGTCCTCACCCACTGCGGTCTGTGCAGAGCTGCCGGGTAGACTCATGCCGAGTGCTTCAATTGCACTGGCCATGGTGTTCGCTGTATACATTCCCCCGCAAGAGCCGGCACCTGGGATGGCATATTTTTCGACTTCTTTGAGTTCTTCGTCGGTCAATTCCCCCTTGGCGTGTTTACCAACAGCCTCGAAGACGGAGACGATATCCATCGGGCTGCTCTCTTTTTCATCGTGCGGTAAGAGGCCAGGTAGAATGGTACCGCCGTAAACAAAGACAGCGGGCCGATTAAGACGTGCGATTGCGAGCATACAGCCGGGCATGTTTTTATCGCAACCACCGATAGCGACGAGGCCGTCGAAGCCCTCGGCGGCTACTGTAGTTTCGATCGAGTCGGCGATGACGTCACGCGAGACAAGGCTGTAGCGCATGCCTTTTGTGCCCATACTGATACCGTCGGAAACGGTAATCGTACTAAAATTAACAGCTTTGCCGCCTGCATCGTTGATTCCTTTGGTCGCATGTTCGGCGAGTTCGCCGAGGTGCATATTACAAGGAGTCAAATCACTAGGTGAACTGGCTACCGCAATTTGCGGCTTTTTAAAATCCGCGTCTGTAAAGCCTACAGCCCGTAGCATGGAGCGGGCGGGTGCACGGTCGTTTCCGTCGACCACGACGGAGGAGTGAGGGCGTTTGGATGTATCAGCCATAATGTTTTGCAAATAAAATTTAGTTGTAAGGTGTTTCTCGTTGCAGAAAAGCGCAGAAGTCAATGAATAGTAGAACAAACGACAATACCCTTTTTGCTTTCACACACGATATTATACGACCTAGCCTCATCTATTCTATGGATTTTGACCTTAAAAAGACCCTCGAAGCCTTGCTGCTTTCGACCGCCGAGCCAATTACACTCAAGGATGTAGTTAAGATTTTTGCCCGCTACCACCTGGATTTGAGTCAAGCGCTGGAGGATGCCAAAGATGAGAAAGAAGAAGAGGCTGAGCCCACGGAAGTGCCAAGCCTTCTCACACAGGCGCAGATTCGCGATATGCTGATAGAGCTGACCGACGAGGCTGAAGTGCAGG
>QXZH01000068.1 GCA_009886465.1 Opitutaceae bacterium | reverse complement strand
CAGGTTCACGAGCTTGTGTAGCCAAATAGCGGGCATGCGCAATGGACTCACTATCGTTTGACAGCAACATGCCGCCGCCAGAGGTGGTAATGATCTTGTTGCCGTTAAAAGAGAAAAAGGAAAACGCACCCATAGAACCCGCCGGGCGTCCGCAGTAACTTGCCCCCAGTGCTTCGGCTGCGTCTTCAATCAGCGGCACATCGTATTTCGCACAGATTGCGAGAATGGGTTCCATCTCGGCGCATTGACCGTATAGGTTCACGACGATGACGGCTTTGATATTACTAGCTTGCTTGAGTGCTTGCTCTAGGAGCACTGAATCCATGTTCCATGTGCGTGGCTCACTATCGACAAAAATTGGTTCTGCACCAAGATAGCAGATTGGGTTGGCACTGGCAGCAAAAGTAAAGGTGGGGCAGATGACCGCATCACCTGCGCCGACGCCCAGACTTTGCAAGGCGAGATGAAGGGCGGCCGTGCCTGAGTTAAGTGCAACAGCATGCTGGCGGTTGGCGCGAGCCGCGACTGCTGACTCGAATAAATCTAGCGCGGGACCGGCTGGAGCCACCCAGTTAGAAGTCAATACGGCATCTACGCTCGCATGGTCTCGCGGGCTAATATCTGGGGGTGATAAGTAAATGCGGGGCATAATTGCCACTATGTTCAACGATAGAACTGTTTATTTCCAACCTTAATTACGGTAATTTAGCGCAGGGGATAAGCTTAGTTATGAGAACCGAGACTAGGTAGAATGCTGATAGACGCACTCAACTCGACCAGATCCCGAGAATCTAAGGATATTTGTAGAAACTATTTCCTAACTACCCACTCTAGAGCCTCGAAATTAACAACTCTCGCTGGAAAATCATCTCTTTTGGTAGGTTACTATGGAGCTTTAGAAAAAGTTCCTCGTGTGGTAGCGTCTGCATACGAGCACGATCGCGGTCTATATGCATAAGCTCGTCAAAATCCTCTTCGCACATGTCGAGACCACGCCAGTCGAGATCACTGTAGCGCGGCATCCAACCGATAGCTGTTTCCTTCGCTCCAGCACGACCTGTGGCACGTTCAACTATCCAGCGTAGCGGTCGCATGTTATCGCTAAAACCAGGCCACATGAACATGCCTTTTGAATTCTTACGGAACCAGTTCACATTAAAAATGAGAGGGGTCTCGCTGAGCGTTCGCTGCATTTTGATCCAGTGACTAAAGTAGTCGCCCATATGGTAGCCGCAAAAAGGAAGCATCGCCATCGGATCGCGGCGTATTTCGCCAAGACTGCCTTCAGCCGCTGCCGTTATCTCCGAACCAGTGGTCGCACCTAAATAAACGCCATGCCCCCAGTTGAATGACTGCGTAACGAGCGGCACGTCTTTCATGCGGCGACCACCAAAGATCATCGCATGGATGCGCACGCCCTCAGGCTTCTCCCAGTCGGGGTCTATCACAGGGCAGTTCGCGGCGGGTGCAGTGAAGCGACTGTTTGGATGCGCGGCGGGGGTTTCGCTGTCTGGCGACCAGTCTTTGCCCTTCCAATCTATTAAATGTTCAGGTGCATCCCCGGTCATCCCCTCCCACCAGATGTCGCCGTCGTCTGTTAGCGCAACATTAGTAAAAATAGTATCCCTTGAGCAAGAAGCCATCGCACTGGGATTTGTGCCCTCGGATGTGCCTGGTGCGACACCAAAGAAACCAGCCTCAGGATTGATCGCATAAAGACAGCCATCCTTTCCAGGCTTGATCCAAGCGATATCGTCGCCTACGCAGGACACTTTATAGCCCTTCATTTCTTCAGGCGGAATCAGCATGGCAAAATTCGTTTTCCCACAAGCGCTAGGAAAGGCCGCCGTCACATATGTTTTGGTGCCGTCTGGCTCTTCAACTCCTAGTATAAGCATATGTTCGGCCATCCATCCCTCATCACGAGCGAGAGTCGATGCGATCCGTAGCGCAAGGCACTTTTTGCCGAGTAGGGCGTTACCTCCGTAGCCAGATCCGTAGGAGACGATCGTGCGTTCTTCAGGGAAGTGGACAATGTGTGTATCTTGAGGATTGCAGGGCCAGGCAACATCTTCAACGCCCTCATTCAGCGGACATCCCACCGAGTGTAAGCAAGGAACAAAGAACCCATCCGAACCGAGTACGTCGAGCACGGGCGCACCAATCCGCGCCATGATCCTCATATTGACGACCACATAGGGCGAATCAGTCAACTCGACGCCAATCTTCGAGATAGGACCACCGATTGGACCCATGCTAAATGGTATGACATACATTGTGCGCCCATGCATACAGCCTTTGAACAGTTGCTTCAGTCTGCGCCGCATGACCCGCGGCTCCTCCCAATTATTAGTGGGGCCTGCAGCATCTTTGCTTTGTGAACAGATAAATGTCTTCGACTCAACTCGAGCCACATCGTCAGGATTCGATCGGAATAAGTAGCTATTGGGCCGTTTCGCTTCGTCCAGCTTGATACAAATATCTTTATCGACCATCATCGCGAAGAGTGAATCGGCCTCTGCTTGAGAACCGTCGCACCAGTGGACAGCGCGTGGCTCACACATAATGACCATTTTTTTGACCCATTTAAGTAGTGCTTTATGGGAGGTGTGAGGTGAAGCTGTATTCGACATTTAATAAGTTTAGCACTGGGCATGCCAATGGTAAGAAAAAAGCCTTAGTCATCTGAAAATATATTCATCAACGAATCTCCTTGAGTCGGACTCGCTATTCTACCTTTTTCGTTTTTCCTTATTATTTGAATTTTCAAGAGTAAATTTTGCTTCCCTGACCTTATAACCCTCCATGCCACGTAAAAAGACTCCCCAGAAAGACAATTTTGAACTCGAGTTCGACGAGCCTTCCGAGTCTGGCGAAACAAAGCCACTCTCAGACGATGACATTTTTGCCCTCAAGACAGACTCTGGTCATGTCGATGCAATGTTCAGCGACTGGTTCCTCGACTACGCCAGTTACGTGATTCTAGAACGTGCAGTTCCCCATGCCAATGACGGTCTAAAGCCTGTTCAACGCCGCATCCTACATTCTATGCGCGAACTGGAAGATGGTCGTTACAACAAGGTGGCGAATGTAATCGGTAACACAATGAAGTATCACCCACACGGTGATGCCTCGATTGCTGACGCAATGGTGCAATTAGGGCAAAAAGAACTTCTTATCGATATGCAGGGTAACTGGGGTAATACCCTAACAGGTGACTCTGCTGCTGCTTCCCGCTACATTGAGGCTCGCCTTTCTAAGTTTGCTCTCGATGTGGTCTTTAATTCTAAGACGACCAATTGGTTATCCTCATATGACGGTCGTAATAAAGAGCCGGACACGCTCCCCGTTAAATTCCCGCTCCTCCTCGCGCAAGGTGCTGAAGGCATTGCAGTAGGACTTTCTTGTAAGATTCTCCCACACAATTTCACCGAACTACTCGACGGTTGTATTGCGCTCCTTCGAAAAAAGAAGCCCGAACTCGTGCCCGACTTTCCTAGCGGCGGCATTGCTGACGTCTCCGAGTATAATAATGGTAAACGTGGTGGCCGTGTAAAAGTTCGCGCCAGGATCGTAGTTCGCAAAAAGAACCTGCTCGCCATCACCGAGCTTCCCTTTGGCAAAACAACAACTAGCCTGATCGATTCTATTATATCGGCTAACGAAAAGGGAAAAATTAAGATTCAACGCGTAGAGGATAACACCGCCGACCTCGTCGAAATCCTCATTTATCTACCTCCAGGCTCCGATCCCGAAACAGTGGAGAAAGCTCTCTATGCTTTTACCGATTGCGAACTCTCTGTCTCGACTAACATTTGCGTGGTTGAAAACGAGAAGCCTCATTTCTTCTCCGCCCAGGATCTGCTCTATCTCGCTACTGAAAAAACACGCAACCTTCTCCAACTCGAACTCGAAATCCAACTTGGGGAGCTTGAAGAGAAGTGGCACTTTAGTTCTCTCGAGAAAATCTTCATTGAAAAGCGGATCTACCGTCGGATCGAAGAAGAGGAAACTTGGGAATCCGTCATCACCACCGTAGATGTAGGTCTCAGACCCTACAAAAAAATATTTAAACGTCAGATAAACAAAGATGACATTCTTCGCCTACTCGAAATCAAGATTAAGCGCATCTCCAAGTTCGACACCTTACGTGCCGACGAACAGATCAAGGGCCTTGAAGAAGAAATCGAAGTTACCAAGAAGCATCTCAAATATTTGACAAAGTATGCCATCAAATGGTTTACCGATCTGAAGAAGCAATATGGGAAGGGTCGCGAGCGTAAGACCGAGCTGTCGTCCTTCAAAAAAGTCGTTGCTCAAGACGTTGTCATTGCTAACGAGACGCTATACGTCGACAAGAAGGAAGGCTTCGCAGGCACAAGCATGAAGAAGGACGAATCTGTCTGTAAATGTTCAACCCTCGATGACGTCATTGCGATCAATCAGGAGGGTCAACTCATCGTCAGTAAGGTTAGTGACAAAGCATTCTTCGGTAAGAATATTTTGCATATCGATATCTTCAATCGTGCAGAGCCTAATGCCTTGACCTATTGCATGGTTTATCGCGATGGCAGAACGGGCCCAACCCTAGCCAAGCACTTCACCACAGGTGGTGTCACGCGAGACAAGGAGTATGATTTGACTAAAGGTAAGCCTGGATCACGCGTTTTCTACATCTCATGCTATCCGACTGAAAATGGCGAGCCTGACGCGGTGAAGATTAACCTTAAGCCAGCACCGAGACTACGCAAAATTGAAGAAGAAGTGTTCTTCAAAGATCTTTCCGTGCGAGGTCGTGGCACAGGCGGTAACATCATCACCAAAAATGCAGTCCGTAACGTCGTGCGTATGACGAAGGCTGCGCGTGAAGAGGCAGGCTAGTCGCACAAGAATTCATACAGGGGCATACGTGCCCCAAGCCTAAAAAAGATGGCTGATTTTTAGATGAGAGGGGGAACATTCGTTAAACCCTCTGTCCATTTGTCTGGCACGCCATTAGCAGCGCCAAGGAGCGCGCCAACCACTGCTCCTCGGTGGCAATTATCACCACCGCAGTGTGCATTTGCTAGAATACCTGCACTGAAGTCGTCCGCATATTTCCAACACAGGTAGAGACTAGCGGTGAATGATTCGGGTAGGTAGCATGCCATCGTGAGATGACGACCGATTACGGTTCGGTCAGGGAAATGAGTCCATGTGTCAAACTGCCCTGCGTATGCCCAAGTTTTTGCGTGGCATTCTAATGCCTTTCGCAAGTCGATACCTTCCCCAAGAGAATAAAGGATACGAGTCATTGCGGCAGCGGCTTCGCTCACATATTTGTTTCGATGCGTCAGACGAACGTGCCTTTCTACCTGCAATAACTGACCATCGAGATCAGTTTCACCTGTTTCAATGAGTCCAGCTAAAAGACAGGGAACATGGCTGAGTCCGCCTATATGTAGATCGTCGATCCCACAATTTGAAGGAGCTACGCCTTTGGCATAGTTATCAAAAAAAGCACGGTGATACTCTTCGAGATAGGTGTCCTGATGCCATCCCTTTTCGAGAAGACACTCAATATAACGAGCCAGCCACTTGTCCGAATCATAGGCACCATTTTGGAGTATTTTCAGATATAGTTCTTTGCCCAATTGATAGTTGATAGTGTTTTCACCCGCTGCCAGAAACTGGTGATAATGGACTTCGCGTTGACCCCAATACTTCACTTGATCATGGAGTATGTTACCACGTGCGTTACGTGGAGTGTAGCTCGAGCGCCAAAGGATGCTGTCGCTATGAGGATTTTTAGGTGCCACATAGCCCGTCAGTAGGCCATAATCACGATCTAGCTTTTGTGTGTCATAATACCAGTGTACTGGCATGGAAACCGCGTCGGCTGAGAGTGAGCCTAACATGGCGTTTTTGTAAATGGTCTTCATGGATTGGTTTGTTTGTCTACCAGCTTGTCGAGCGCAGAGGGAATTAATTTTTTGTATTTAAAAAAGC
>QXZH01000067.1 GCA_009886465.1 Opitutaceae bacterium | reverse complement strand
AGGAAGATAATCCGGGCGTTTGCTAGCACGGATTGAGATTATGAGCGGCGTCTTTTCAGTGGACAAGTCTTTTATCTTTTAAAGCTCACGTGAACCGACATAGACCCGCGTCACCCGCTTGGTTACTGAACAGAGCGTTTCCCAGGGAATCGTGTGAGCTTGCTGGCTAAAGTCCGTAGCCGTTATTTCTTCATTTTGGCTCTTGCCAATCAGTACAACGCAGTCGCCGACTTGAGCTTCGGCACATTCAGTGACATCGACAATAGTCTGGTCCATGGTAACGCGACCAAGAATCGGGCAAGCTTTTCCGTGAATGAGGACATGCCCACAGTTGCTAAGTTCAAGTGGCATGCCGTCGCCGTAGCCAGCGGTGAGTACTGCGATGCGTGAGTCTCGAGTGAGTTGGTGAGTACGACCGTAGCTGATGTCTGTACCAAAAGGCAAATCTTTGATGAGGCTGATTCGAGCGTGAAAGCTAAAGACGGGCTCTACAGTTACACGTCCGAGCGCTGATTCAGGGTAAGGCGGCACGCCAAACTGGAGCAGGCCGATACGCACAGCGTTAAAAGGGCTGTCAGCACTTAAGCTGTCGATGCCCGCGGAGTTATCGGCGTGGATTAGCAGGCCGTCGGGCAAAGCCACGACGGCATCGAGTGCTGCTAGGAAACGGGCGCGTTGGGTCTGTGTGAAATTGGGATCGCTGTCGGCACTGGAAAAGTGGGTGTAGACACCTTCGAGTTGCAAGCCAGGCATTTTGCGTATGCGGTCAATGAGGGTCGGGGCGTGGCTATGCCAGATGCCAAGTCGGCCCATACCTGTATCGATTTTTAGATGAACTTTGATGCCTGTATTACGATTTATGCCTAGTGTATTGAGTCGCTCGCATTCTTCAAGCGTGCTAACAGTTGCGGTCAAATCGTGGTCGATGAGAAAGTTGTCTTCCTCCGGGAGAAGTGGGCTTAGAATGAGTATCGGCCAGCCGGCGCCCATATGCCGAATGTCGGCAGCCTCGGCGACATTCGCCACCGCGAAGCAGTCTACGCCGCTTTGCATGAGTCGCCGCACCATTTGTGGCATACCGTGCCCGTAAGCGTCTGCTTTAACTACTGCGAGGTAGCGCATGTCTTTGGGTAGGGCGGCTTGGATACGCTTTAAATTACGCTCAAAAGCGGCGAGGTTAATCTCCGCCCAGCAGCGTAGGGCCCCCGTTGTGTCTTTCTTGGAAATGATTGCCTTGGGTTGAATTTAAGCCTGCGCGCGGTGTCGATTCGGCGTCCACTTTTGAAAGGTGTTGATTCCCGAATTATAGAGCTCGATGCGGTCAGTCATTTGAATGAGGCCTGAGGCATCGTGGATTGTGTCCAGTATCGAAGGATCGTAGTGAAGCGTTTGCACCTTATTGGGAGGACTTTGCCAGCCTTTACGTTGCGGCAGGTGGTAAATTAAGTTTCCCCAGTCGTCGAGCGAGGCATCGTCAATTACCTCAGTCGCACCGACACGGCGACCTTCTATGCAGAGGGCGTTCCAAGCCCCTTTTTTCCAGTCGGCTACGATCAAGGCATTTTGTAGATCTGGTTTGGCATGGAGCAGTGCGTGCGCCGAGAGTTGGAGGCTGTTATATTTGTAGTATTGAGCTGATTTAGGGTAAAGTCGTGTCCAAGTCTCGATTGCCATTGCGCAGAGACGCAAGCCAAGTACGGATCCCGGACCCTCGCAGTAAATGTAGCTACCTACGTCGTTTAACGAAAGACCTGATTCAGATAGTACCAATTGAATAACAGGAAAAAGCTCTTCGAGTGGAGCACCGTCACGCTCGATTTTAGTCAACCACTGCCTATCTGCATCTAATAAACCAGCGAATACTGAACTACCAGAACCGTCGATAACTAAAGAAGCTTTGTTTGATGTAAGCATGCTTCGTAGCGGGTTAACTTACTACTAACTCTCCTTAAATTGTGCGACCATACTAGTGACAGTGGCTTTGGCATCACCGTAGATCATGCGGGTTTTTGGGGCGGTAAAGAGTTGATTTTCTAGCCCTGAAAAACCAGCACCTTTGCCGCGCTTGAGACAGAAGGTCGTCTTGGCCTTGTGGGCTTCGATAATTGGCATGCCGTAAATGGGGCTAGTCTCATCGTTGCCTGCAGCAGGGTTAACCACGTCGTTGGCACCGATCACGATGGCGACATCGACCATCTCGATCATTGGATTGACGTCGTCCATCTCCGCAAGTTGCTCATAAGGCACGTCGGCCTCGGCTAACAGTACGTTCATGTGGCCCGGCATACGCCCAGCGACAGGGTGGATCGCAAAACGAACTTCGCAGTCGTTTTCTTCCAAGAGTGCGCCGAGCTCTTTGACTGCGTGCTGCGCCTGAGCGACAGCCATACCATAGCCAGGGATGATAATGACGTTCTTGGCAGCTTCTAATATATAATAAGCGTCTTCGGGAGAGATGGGCTTGAGTTCTCCTGTGCTTTTGGCGCCATTAGCTTGGGTGGAAGCTCCAAAGCCAGAAACGAGTACATTGAGCAAGGTCCGGTTCATTGCCTTGCACATGATGATCGTTAGGATGAGGCCAGAAGCCCCGACGAGGCAGCCAGCCACTACAAGCACGTTGTTGTTAATGACAAAACCGGCCGCGCAGGCAGCAAGGCCCGAACAGGAATTAAGCAGTGAAATGACCACGGGCATATCGCCTCCACCAATGGGCATGACGGCGAAGATGCCGAGCAATAGAGAGAGCACTAGCACAGTGATGAGAATGGTGTGGGCAAGTCCGGAGCCCGGAGAAATACTAAAGACTATACCCGCCGCGATGATGCCGAGGGCAAGTAGTGCGTTGAAGGCTTTCTGACCCGTGAAGGTGAGGGCACGTCCGCCAAGTTTGCCTGACAGTTTACCCCAGGCATAAATGGAACCCGTAAAGGTGATGCCACCGATGAGGATTGCTAGGACGATGACTGTGGCGGTGAATGAGCTGAGCTCTTCAACTGGGACACTTTCGAGCAAATTATTGGACATTTTGGCACGGTAATACTCCGCTAAACCTACGAGCAGTGAGGCTAGGCCTCCGAAGCCGTTAAAGAGTGCCACCAATTCGGGCATCCCCGTCATTTGCACACGCTTGGCGGCGACGAAACCGATCGCACTTCCTATCGCGAGGCCGCCTATTACGAGTGGATAGGAGAGCCCCTTACTTAAAAGCGTCACGATTACTGCGAGTAACATACCGACTGCTGAGAGAAGGTTGCCGCGTTTTGCAGAATCGGCCTTGCCCAGCATTTTTATGCCAAAAATAAAAAGAATCGCCGCGACGATGTAGGACAGATTAACAATGGTCGATGCGTCCATTATTTAACTTTCTTTTTAAACATCGCGAGCATGCGGTCAGTCACCATGTAACCTCCGACGACGTTGATTGTGGCGAGCACGATTGCGGCAAACCCGAGCCATGCGGAAAGTCCGCTGGAACTGGTATTGACGGCAAGAATAGCTCCGACGACGGTAATCCCCGAAATCGCATTAGATCCTGACATGAGCGGGGTGTGTAATTGAGAGGGTATCTTGGCGATGAGTTCGAACCCGAGAAAGGCTGCCAGAACAAAGACGAATAGTAGAAGTATCAGTTCCATAAGTTGCCATACAATTAGGCATCTGCCTGACGAAGCAAGCCGTAAGGGCATTCAAAGGTAAGAGTCTTGCATCTTACATAGGAATAATTTCTTTTTATTGAGTGAGGATTACCAAAAAAGAAATCGAATTGATTACCAGTGCGGAGTGTTCCCAACCTCACGGGCTTTTAGGCATGCATCCTCATAAGAAGGGCAAAAGAAATTGCCTGATCGTCCGTGCCTACTTGGACGATTCGCAGACTTGTAATCTAATCGACGTAGCCGATGACAGCAAGCGCTATGAGTTGAAGCGCCTGACCAAGGATGGTCTTTTTGAGGGTATAATCGAAGATCGGAGTGAGGTTTTTCATTACCGTTTACGTATTGAGCGATATAACGGTGAGATTCGCCATTTTTCTGACCCTTATAGTTTCCTGCCCACACTTTCTGCGGACGACGTCCATCTCTTTAGCGAAGGCAATGATCACTTTGTGCATCAAAAAATGGGATCGCAGATACAAACTATCGAAGGGATCATAGGTATCTCCTTCGCACTTTGGGCGCCCAATGCCGAGCGAGTTTCTGTGGTCGGCGATTTCAACCATTGGGATGGTCGCTATCATACGATGCGTAGCCTCGGTGCATCTGGCATTTGGGAACTGTTCATTCCCGGTCTCGAATCTGGCATGAAGTATAAGTATGAGATAGGCACACGGCAAGGCTCCCCGCTATTAAAGACTGATCCCTATGGCACCTGCTTTGAGGCGCCTCCCCATAATGCCTCGATCATACACGATACAGATGACTATCAGTGGAATGACACCGAATGGGTTCAGAATCGGGCTAATACTGACTGGGAAAATAAGCCGATCTCTATCTACGAAATGCATCTCGGTTCTTGGAAGTCAGTTGTTGAAGATGCCGCCCGACCACTCAGTTATCGAGAGCTAGCTAATGAACTGGTCGATTATCTGAAAGACATGCACTACACACACGTAGAGTTCATGCCACTAGCCGAACATCCCTTCGATGGTTCTTGGGGTTATCAAGTGACAGGGTTCTTCGCGCCGACTTATCGTTTCGGGAGGCCTGAGGACTTCATGTTCCTCGTCGATACGCTTCACCAGAACGGCATCGGGGTGATTATGGACTGGGTGCCTGCTCACTTCCCGACCGACAGTTTTGCGCTCGCTAAGTTTGACGGTACTGCGCTCTACGAGCATGCCGATCCACGTCAAGGTTTCCACCAAGACTGGGGCACTTTGATTTTTAACTATGGTCGTAACGAAGTTCGAGGTTTCCTTATCGCTAGTGCGCTTGCCTGGTGCGAACGCTACCACATCGATGGCCTCCGTGTAGATGCCGTAGCCTCGATGCTCTACCTCGATTACTCCCGCGAAGATGGGGAATGGGTGCCGAATCAATACGGTGGACGCGAAAACCTTGAAGCGATCGATTTCCTCCGCCAGACGAACGACGTCGTCCATAAATACTACCCTGGCACTTTGATGATCGCCGAGGAGTCTACCTCTTTCCCGGGAGTGACAAAACCCACGTCCGAAGGAGGTCTCGGCTTCGACCTTAAGTGGAACATGGGTTGGATGAACGATACGCTCGAATATTTCAAGAAAGACCCCATCCACCGAAAGTATGAGCACCACCAACTCTCCTTTGGAATGCTTTATCAGTATTCAGAGAATTTCACGCAAGTCTTCTCGCATGACGAAGTGGTGCACGGTAAGCAGTCGATGTTACTCAAAATGCCTGGTGAGCCGATCTCAAACAAGGCACACCAGTTGCGATTGCTCTATGGGCTTATGTGGATCTGGCCGGGCAAGAAGACTCTTTTCATGGGTTCTGACTTTGGCCAATCCGCCGAATGGAATTACAACAAGAGCCTCGACTGGCATTTACTACAGTATCCTGAACACAAGGGCATCCAGATGGTCGTGCGTGATTTAAACAAGCTTTACCAAGAGATACCTAGCTTAGCATTAGGTGATAACAAACCCGAGGGCTTTGAGTGGATTAATTGCAATGATGCAGAAAACAGTATTCTAACATTCTTACGTAAAGGAAGCTTACCAACAGAGGATGTCGTGGCAGTGGGAAATATGACGCCTATGCTACGCGAGGACTTTCGTGTTGGTGTGCCACACGCAGGCTTTTGGAAGGAGATCCTCAACACTGATGCCAAAGAATACGGCGGACTTGGCTTTGGTAACAATGGTGGTGTAGAGTCAGAGCCGATCGAGTGGGATGGCCGTCCATGCTCGATCGTAATTCAAATGCCGCCGCAGTCGATGAGTGTATTCAGTTTTCAAGGATAATCCGTTATGAGCAAATCTGATCTAATCGAAGACCTGCAATCGCGTATCGCTTTCCTAGAGAAGCATGTGACTGAGCAGGATGCTGAAATCTATAAACTCTCTAAACGAATTGATAGCTTAGTCAAAGCCGCCAAGGAGCAAAAGGCACAACTAGCCGCCGTGGCCGAACTCAACTCGCAGAGCGCGGGCGATATGCCTGCTGATGAAAAACCGCCGCATTATTGAGTCGCATGTATTGTTAGGAGCGCTTAGCACCCCTCTACGTTTTAATTCTAGGCAGTTGTCATCTCAAATATTTAGGTTTACCTACACAAATGAATTGGAATAAAGTCCGCAAATTTGAAGAGATACTTTACGAGAAGTGCGATGGTGTAGCCAAAGTGACGATCAACCGTCCGCACCGACGCAATGCTTTTACGCCTGACACTGTAGCCGAAATGATCGAGGCCTTTTCCGACGCGAAGGACGATACTACCATTGGCGTCGTCCTACTCACTGGCTTCAACCCGCAGACTGACGGAAAATTCGCCTTCTGTGCGGGGGGTGATCAAAAGATCCGTGGGCACAAAGCTGGCGGCTACGTGGGTAAAGATGGAGTTCCTCGCCTCAATGTGCTCGATCTGCAAAAGCTTATTCGCTCGATGCCGAAGGTAGTGATTGCGCTCGTTGCGGGCTACGCTATTGGCGGTGGTCACGTATTGCATGTAGTTTGCGATATGACGATTGCGGCAGACAATGCCGTTTTTGGGCAAACGGGTCCAAAGGTTGGTAGCTTTGACGGTGGTTTTGGTTCTAGTTACCTAGCTCGGATTGTCGGGCACAAGAAAGCCCGCGAAATCTGGTATCTCTGTCGTCAATATGATGCGCAAGAAGCCTTGGATATGGGCTTGGTCAACAAGGTCGTTCCTTATGAGGAACTCGAAGCCGAGGGCGTGCAATGGGCGAAAGAGATTCTCCAGCATAGCCCACTTTCTATCCGTTGCCTGAAGGCCTCTTTCAACGCTGACGTGGATGGACAGCAAGGTCTACAAGAATTGGCGGGTAACGCCACATTACTCTATTATTTAACTGAAGAGGGCGAAGAAGGACGTAAAGCTTGGAACGAAAAGCGCCCCCCTAATTT
>QXZH01000066.1 GCA_009886465.1 Opitutaceae bacterium | reverse complement strand
CACCGATAAAGTGCTTCACCCATTTCAATTGCCGACTCGACTAAATGAGCCGCTCAGATCAAGCGAGCTGATGGCCGCGATGCAGCGTGATAAAAAGAACCGCCGCGGACGTCTACGCTTCGTCACCATGACAGCGCTTGGCTCCGCCGTGACGACAGACTGCATTGATGTGGCGCTCATCGAGCAGCTTTGGCGTAAAGCAGGAGCGGAGTAGTGGGTGGGTGCGTTCGGCTTGTTTATGGCCGCTGGAATCGAGAACCTTTTATCTAGGTGACCTGATTAGATCCAGAGAGGTTTTAGAAAACAGGTGATAAGTCGAGCTGTTGTCCGGGCTCTAGGGTGTATTTTCCAGTACTATCCGCATCCTCGTCATTCCTGAAGAGCTGTAGCTCAACTGGCTCATCAAGATCAGCAGGTGGAATCCATTGCCATTTACCGATCTCTACAAACTCCATGGCAATGCCCTTGTCCCAATTTAGACCTGCCCCACTGCCGCGGACGAAAGGCTTGTTCCCTATCCCAATAAAGACGGAGGCTATGACCGCGCTATCGCTTTTTTTAGTGCGCACGGGCTTCTTCACTGGTGGAGGAACCACGTCGCCAAACATATCTTCAGACTCAACTGGCTGAGTTTCAGGTTCCTCGGTGACAGGCTCGGTAGGAGCTGGAGTGGTCGCTCTTTCTAGCGACTCGGGCACTCCTTCTTCCATAGGCGGCTCAGGTTTCACTTCGGGCTCCTCGGCTGGTGGTGAGGGCTCTTTCGGTTTGTTAACTTTGGCGGGCTTTTCAGTTTCTGGCTTGGGCGCTTCTTGCGTCGGTTCGTCGGCAGGGGCTTCTTCTGGTGGCGACTTCTTTGACTTAGATTCAATAATGCGGCTGACTGCCTCGGAGGACTTGTCCTGCTTTTGCTCAATCGCGCGCTGGAGCAATCTTGGTTCAGGCGTGCGGGGCTTGCGCGGGGCAAGCGTTTTCTTGGTAATTGGTTCGTCAGGGTTGACTTCAACAGGCGCTGCCTTTTTAGGCTCCTCGACTTTTGCCTCAATCGATACCGCTGGATCGGGAGTTTCGGCCACTTGAACCGAGCCAGTATCCGCCTTAGCGTCTAGTGATTTAGCCAAGGCTTTGACTTGCTTGGCGAGAGCCTTCAGCTGTGAGGATTGCTCGGCTTGCTTCTTGTTAAGTGGATCGATTTTTTCCTCAAGCGCCTGAATAGGCCCCGCCATGTCGGGCTGCTGAGCGTTTGCTAGATTGCTAAGACCAACCTCGGAGGTCTCCATGCGCTCGACCACAGCTTCGACTTGCTCCTGCGCGCTCACAATGCGGCGCTGTAAAATACGTAGATCGGCGGTGCGATCCTCAGCCTCTTCCCGAAGACGCACCTGAAACTCTACTATATAGGGTAACACAAAAAGTGCCGCGCCAAGCGCGACCGAGATGACACAAGAGGCAACTTGCCAGTTAGATAACTGCCAATCACCCAATATCGAGATAGCTAGAGCGGTAGCGACCAGAAGCAAATCACCGAGGATGAAAGGCCATTTAGAAAGCGTCGTTTGAAAGTCGTCGTCCGATTGCATATGCGAGGCGCGTGTTAATTATGAGTAAATCATTGTTAAAGCGATAGCACGCACAACTAAAAAAGGCCGCCCCTCTCGGGTCGGCCTCCTTGTAAAGTGATAGTGAACTACTTATTTGCGGCCTGCTTCGACAAGACGCTTTTCCTTAACAAGGTTAGCGGCCTTACCGATACGATCACGCATGTAGAACATACGAGCACGCATAGTAACAGATTCGCGATCAATCTCAACTTTTTCAATCGACGGACTATGCACAGGAAAAACTTTTTCCACACCAACACCCGATGCGATACGACGCACGGTGAATGCTTCTTGGATACCACCACCACGGCGAGAGATAACAATACCAGCAAAGATCTGGATACGAGTCTTGTCACCTTCTTTAACCTTGAGGTGAACGCGAACGCCATCCCCTACCTTAAAGTCGGCGCGGTCGTCGGTGAGTTGATCTTTAGTGATTTCTTCGAGGATTGCTTGGCTCATTCTGGAATTCTCCGTTTTTGTATTAAAATTTATGTATCTAAAAGGTCGGGGCGTATTTGACGCGTTTTTTCTGTCTGTTGCTCCTGCCGCCATTTTGCAATCGCGGCATGATCCCCAGATAGGAGAACCTCAGGCACACGCAACCCGCGAAAGTCTGCAGGTCGCGTATATTGAGGAAAGCCGAGGAAGGTGCTCATGAATGATTCCCCCGTCAAGGATTTTTCGTCACCTAAAAAGCCGGGTATAAATCGGCTCACACAGTCGATCATCACCGCCCCCGCAAGGGTGCCATTAGTCAGCACATAATCACCTATGCTGACTTCTAGATCGACGAGCTCATCGCGCACGCGCTGGTCGACCCCTTCATAGTGACCGCTGAGTATAATCAGGTGCTCCTCCTGCGCAAGTTCGCGGGCTAGCTGGCTAGTCAAGGGCAGACCGTCGGGCGCCATATAGACGACTTTGCTCTGAGTTTTCTTCAGTTGTTCGACCGCAGCAAAGATCGGCTCAGGTTTCATTACCATTCCAGGACCACCGCCGTAGGGCAGTTCGTCAGTCTTATTGTGTTTGTCGTTCGTCCAGTCACGTAGCTGGTGCGTGCGGATATCGATCAAGCCATTTTGCTGACCGCGAGCCAGCATACTAGACGCAAAAAAACCCTCTGCCATTTCTGGGAAGAGGGTTATGATATCGAACTCGAGGTGCATGGGAGCAGAGAATCGAGTTCTCCCGCGATGCGGGAAATGCTTTACGCTTCGGCAGATACCTCAGATGGCGCCTCGCGACGAGCCTTGCGAATCAGGCTAGCAGCTGTGTCGGTAGGCTTCGCACCCACAGACTTCCAGTAATCTACGCGGTCGAGTTTGACGTTAAGCTCGTCCTCTGTGCGCTTAGCTTGTGGCTCATAAGTGCCTAGCACTTCGACGAAACGACCATCACGACGCGCAAGCGCTTCAGTGACGACCATACGGTAGAAAGGACGGTGGCTTGCGCCATGACGTTGGAGACGAATTTTAAGTGCCATAATTAGAAAAGCTGGATTCAACGGCAGAACGCCGCGAATGAAGAAAAGCGAAGAAAAAAGGAGTTTCGCCACGCCCTGTCAAGCGCAGAGCGGGATAAATATTAGGATTCTGGCTCGACCACATCAGGGGAATCCGTCCATGGCAGCGGAAAGGCACTCTTTTGCCAGTCCTTGCGCTCCTCGCCAATTTTGGCAAACTCATCCTCCTCACCTGCGATGAAAACACCCGAAAATTTGTAGCGATTCTCCTGGCCAGTCATGCGGACTGTGCGCTTACCACTGTAAGAAACGAGCGTGCGTGGTGTCGTATAGTCGATTTGGCGAATTTTTGGCATCTCTAGGTAGTAAGAAGCTAAGAATCAGAACTTAGCAATAAAGTCTTAACTTAATTCCTAATCATGATTTATTCAAAATGACTAGATAGCAAAACGAGTTGCATTGTGGTGAACAGTGAATTGTTTGTAATTATGGCTAATATCGTATTTAAAAAATCAGGGGTTACCGCTCCATGGACGGGCAACGAAGAAAGCATTCTCGAACTTGGCGAGATCCATGATCTCGATCTCGATTATGGTTGCCGCATGGGTAACTGCACCGCTTGCCAACAACCGATCCTCTCTGGAGAGGTCGATTATCCAAATGGCCACACGGGTGAACCCGACGAGGGTAACGCCCTACTCTGCTGCTGCCAGCCTAAGGGCGATGCGGATGTAGTCATCAATGCCTAGTCCCCAGGGCTTATTCGCTTATGCCCATATCTTAGGCAATGAGCGCCGAAAATTATGGGTGACAAACATACATTGAGTTCTCGGAAGTAGACACCCCATAATCTCACAATCCTCTTGCTAGCCACTCTGCGGCACTGGCATCATTTCCTGCATATAGCAATTCACGTAGCTCAACCGCTCCGCTTTCAGCCTCTGCTGCAGCTTCACTTTGGTCCAAAGCTCGCAACAGTTGCCGATTCAGTTGCGCAGGGCTAGCCGCAGCTTGAATAAACTCTGGGTGCAATGGGCGATCCAGCAGCAAGTTAGCGATACCGATGTATTTGACCTTCACTAAAATTCGCCCGAGCCAGTAGCTCACTGGATTGAGCCGATACGCAATCGCCCCTGGTATAGCCGAAAGCGCGCAGCCGAGAGACATAGTGCCAGAACTCATCAACACAGCACTGCCGGGCAAATTTTCAGTTTTATTGGAAAGGAATTCAATCTGCTGAGCCAAGTCTGGATGCGTTGCCAAGATCGACTCTAGCAAGTCCCGAATCTTCGCACTCGGGTAGACAACGGTCGCTTTGAGGGCAGGTTTCGACTCACGTGCTTTCCGAAAGCCCGCGAGCAAGAGCGGAAATATTCGTCCCACCGCCGCGCTTCGACTCCCAGGAAGCAGCAAGACGGGGGCATCTGCCTCGTAGCGAAACGGTGCTTGCCAGCTTTCACGGACAAAGGGGTGCCCAACAAACTCCGTAGGCAAGTCTGTGTCGGCAAAGCATTCGACCTCAAAGGGGAAAATTACACCCAGTCGATCCAGTATTTGCGCCATTTTGAAGCGGCGTTTTGCCTTCCATGCCCAAACTTGCGGCCCTACATAATAACTGAGGCCAATTTTGCCACCGCCCTTTTTACTTAAACCACGCTTGGTCAATTGTTCGGCGAGGCGTAAATTAAAACCAGGGTAATCGACAAAACAAATATGCTTCGGCTCGTAGCGCTCGATCCAATCGAGGGTGCGATCAAAGAGACCTTTGAAAAAACTATAATAGCGCACCACTTCGACGAAACCGACGATTGATACCGCCGTCAGATCGTAGAGCAATTGCGCCTTAGCTGCCTGTAGCTCGACCCCACCAAGGCAGGCAACTTTCAAATCGGGTTGTTTCGTAAGTAAATCTGCGAGTAGTAGCGCGGCGTGCTCATCCCCTGAGTGCTCACCAGCGATGATGAGCAAATCCGGCCGACCGTTGATCGGTGCAGGGAAATCCGTAGTAGCTGTAAGCGATTTTGACACGGTTACTTAGGTGAGTGGATCAGCTCGGTAATTTGGATGGCTAGCTCCAATGCGGACCTACCGAGTTCAGCGCCGACCTTTGGTTTACCCGCACTTTTCACAACTTGCACAAAAGAGGCTAGCTCTAGTTTGAGGGGCTCATCCTTTTCGATCGGGATTTCCTCGCGCAGAAGCTCGCTGTCTACTTTGCGTAGGAAGTGCCCACTTTGTTCTTGGAAATCGAGCGATAAATAATTTTGCGGTTGGAAGACACGAATCTCACGCACCTTTTTCGTGCTCACGCGACTAGTGTTGATATTGGCCACACAGCCATTTTCAAAGGTGATACGCGCATTCGCAATATCTTCTGAATTTGAAAGCACGTTGACTCCAACCGCATCCACATGCCTTACGGGCGATCGTACAAGCGCCAGGATCACGCCGATATCGTGAATCATGAGATCGAGTACCACCCCGACTTCCGTGCCACGCGGGTTAAAAGGTGCGAGTCTATCGGCCGTGATAAACTGTGGATCAGTGACTGCATTTTCCAAAAAGCCCATCACGGGATTATAGTGCTCAATGTGCCCGACTTGCACAATGCAGCCCTTGGCTTTTGCCGCCGCTAGAATTTCTCCAGCTTCGACAAGGCTCGTGCAAAGCGGCTTCTCAATCAGCAAATGGCAGCCGCCAAGTAGCAATGGCAGAGCGACTTTGCAGTGTTTATCGGTCGGCACGACTACACTGACCGCGTCACAAGCAGCCGCAAGTGCATCTCCTGAGTCAAAACGCTGGCAATCAAATTTTTCGCAGATTTCAGCAGCGCGAACATCATCAGCCTCCACGATACCAACGAGTTCACACTCGTCTAGAGCATCATAAATACGGGCATGGTGCTGCCCCAAATAACCAGTGCCGACCACTCCACAGCGAATTTTCGATTGTTCAGACATAGCTCTAGCAAAGATAGCCCAGCTTAAGCTGACAAGGCGCAATCATCGCATTAATTAAATACTACAGTTGACCTAGGTAACTTTTTAAACAAGTGTTTGAAAAAATGAAAACCCCTAAAAAAGACGAGCGTTCAGTATCGGACAAGACTCGGCAAAAAATATTGAGCGCAACTGGTAAAGTTTTTGCTCAAGGGGGCTACCGAGCCATGACCTTAAGACAGGTCACACGTGAAGCCAAGGTCAACTTGGCTGCTGTCAACTACCACTTCGGCTCCAAATTGAATCTTATGCGTGCGCTTTTGCGCGATCGCTTCGAGCCGATTAACCAGCAACGCCAGCGACTACTCAACCAGCAGATCGAAGCGTACGCGCCCGACCCTGTTCCACTGACGACGATCTACGATACACTCTTTCGCCCACTATTTACTGGTATTGGTTCCGCTTCCGTCAACGACACCAGCCTCATACAAATTATTGGTCGTGCTCTAACTGAGCCCGCCGAGTTCATGCGCGGCTTGCACAAAGAGTTTTTTGCAGATCTCTCCAAGTGCTTCATGGATGAAATCCACCGTAGCTGCCCTGAGCTTTCCCCCGAGCAGATACAATACCGCTTCTTTCTCTCCGTTAGCACGATGATCGGCACCGTGATCGAGCAAGTTCGCCTCGAAACGATCTCTGATGGTAAGTTAGACGGCAAGAATCTCGATAAGATATTACACGAATTAACCACCTTTGTTGTGGCCGGCTTTCAGCAGAGATAATGTTCCATCTACACACATCTACAATCGACAATAGAAAAACTCGCTCATGCGTGACTGCTTTAAAATGTCTAAGTCTCGCTGCCACGACCCTGCTCTTAACCTCCTGCGCCACCTCGCCCGACCGCAGCGAACCACCTGCCATCGATCTTCCTACAGCATGGAGCAGTCAAAGCTTCAACACTGCACCTACCGCTTGGCTGGCAGACTTCAAGTCACCTCAACTCGAAGCGCTCGTGCTCGAAGCGCTCGCCCAGAGCCCGAGCCTCAAAGCCACCGCAGCACGCTTTGCCCAATCCGTCGCCGAAGCACGTATCTCGGGAGCCGATCTGAAGCCTAGCTTGGGACTAGGACTCAACGGTGCTCGTCAACAGATTAATACATTTGGTCCTAACCCCACCGGTGGCGTCATTTTTGAAAACTACGACCTTGCGCTCGACCTCCGTTGGGAAATCGACCTCTGGGGACGCCTACGCGACCAAACATCTGCTGCTGTCGCTCGCGTTGAGGGCTACCAAGCCGACCTCGACGCGGCTCGTCTCTCGCTCGCTGCGCAGACAACGAAAGGATGGCTCAACCTAATAGAAGCCCAGCAACAGCTCGCCCTGGCAGAGAGTACAGCAGAAGCCTACCGCTACAATCAAAGCGCTCTCGAATCCCGCTTTAAACTCGGCCTAACTGAAGGCTTTGACCTGCGCCGTATCCATACTCAGGTGGCTTCCGCCGAAGCCGACGCTGTCTCTCGCCAGCGAGCTCTTGATCAGGCCACTCGCAACCTGGAAGTCGTCCTCGGGCGCTACCCCGCAGGAGTTCTTGATGTCGCCATTACTTTGCCCAGTCTCCCACCGACGATCCCCGCCGGCCTCCCGGCCGATCTTATTCAACGACGCCCAGATCTGGTCGCAGCCGAGCGCCAACTCGCTGCCACCAATCGCGAGCTGAGAGCCTCAAAGAAAAACCTCCTTCCACAGATCAGTTTGACCGCATCGGGCGGGACCTCTTCGCAGGAGTTCGAAAACCTCCTCGATGGTGACTTCGGTGTCTGGACACTCGCGGGAAATCTCACGCAACCGATCTTCCAAGGCGGGCGTATCACCGCTAATATCGATCGTAGCGCCGCACTCCGAGACCAAGCGGCTGCCAATTACTGCGAGAGCGCACTACGCGCCTACCTTGAAGTCGAAACCACCCTTGCTGCCGAGCAATTCATCCGTCGCGAACAAGCTAAGCTTGCCATCGCCGCCGAAGAGGCCGCCGCCGCCGAATCACTCGCATGGAATCGCTACCGAAGCGGCACTGGCGATTTTCTCACCGCCCTCGACACTAGGCGCACTGCTGATGCCGCCCGTGGTCGCCTCCTTAGCGTGGCCAACCTCTTCTTGCAAAACCGCGTCGATCTTTATCTTGCACTCGGTGGCGCATTTGATCACAGCGGCGTCATTCAAGTGCCGTCCGAAACGCCAAAGAACCACTCCAACATAAACGGCGACTAAAGCACCCTCAGGGCATACACCCACCACTATTTTACCATGAAATTCATCCTCCCTATATTCATTTTGTTCATCGCTGCAATTATCACTGCAACGCTCGTCATATTCAAGCCAGACGCCGCCGAGGTTACGCCCCAGCGTCCTATCGCGTCCGTCGAGGTCATCGCCGTGCAACCGCAGTCCGTTCAGCTAACAGTTAGCAGCCAAGGCACACTTCTGCCCACCGTAGAAACCGATCTGATTGCCGAAGTCAGTGGTCGCGTGATCGAAGTGAGCGACTCTTTCCGCATAGGGAATCACTTCAAAAAGGGCGATAGTCTAATTAAAATTGATCCCGCTGACTATGAAGCCGCCGCTGCCAACGCATCGGCCGACCTAGCCGATGCGGAGCTCGCGCTAGCGCAAGAAGAAGCACAATCCGAACAAGCCGCCGTCGACTGGCAGGCGCTCGGAAAGGGGAAAGCCAGTGATCTCGCACTACGCAAACCGCAACTAGCTCAAGCCAAAGCTCGAATCGCCAGCGCCAAAGCCAAACTCAAACGTGCCCAGCGCGACCTTGCCCGCTCAGAAATCATTGCGCCCTACGATGGCATTGTACTCAGCAAGGAAATCGATCTCGGCCAGTTCGTCACCGCCAGCCCGAGTAACCCACTCGGCCGTATCTACGCGACCGGAAGCGCTGAAATACGCCTACCTATCACTGAAAAAGAAGCTTTCCTCCTTGACCAGCGGACCAAGCGCCAGCGCTTCGTTAAACTCACGCAAGGCAATGGCGAACACACTCGCACAGCACCACTCATTCGCATAGAAGACAACGTCGACCCCAGTAGCCGGCTACTCTACGTCGTGGCCAGAGTCCAAACTCCCTTTGCTCCTAGACTTGATCAACACACCCTACGCCGCGGCACTTTTTTACAAGCCGAGATCGAAGGTCGTGACCTTAGCGAGGCCTACGTATTGCCAAGATACGCCTTACGCGGCTCTGATAGCGTTTATATCGTCAACGACTCTGGCTTACTCGAAACCCGTATAGTCCAGATCATCAAAAGCGACTCCAAGGAAGTCATCATCACCGCCGGCCTCCAGCCTGGTGAGCGAGTCGCCACTAGCCCTATCGCCTACTACATAGAGAATATGGCCGTCGAGGTTATCAATTAAACGCTCTGTTTCATAATTTCTAATTCTTTCTCCTCATGATTCGTTGGTTCACACAAAATGGCGTCGCCGCAAACCTTCTGGCTGGCATTACCGTTGTAACAGGCATTTTTGCGGCCATGAATATCAAGCTCGAGCTCTTCCCCGAGCTAGATCTCGATATCGTCAGCATCTCGGTCCCTTATCCCGGCGCTGCCCCTGAAGAAGTCGAAAGCGGCATCGTCGAACTGATCGAAGACCGCATCCAAGATGTGGACGGCATTAAGAAAATGACTGCCACAGCTGGCGAAGGAATCGGCACTCTGCTCGTCGAAGTCGAGCGCGGCTACGACGCGACCGAAGTGTCCGATAAAATAAAAGTGCGCGTCGACACTATCGATAATCTCCCCGAAGAGGCCGAAGAACCTACGGTCGAAGAGTTACTCATCCGCAATGAAGTCATATCCCTCGCAATCTATGGCAATACGGATGTAAAGACGCTCAAAGAGATTGCCGAGTTCATTCGCGACGAACTAAACGTCCGCGAGAGCATCACCCAAGTCGATATCAAAGGAGTGGCTGAATTTGAGATCTCGATCAACGTATCGGAAATATCACTACGGGAGTATAGTCTTACCTTCGACGATATCGTGCAGGCCATCCGTAGTAGCTCAGTCGATATCCCGGGTGGCTCTATTAAATCACAGGGAGGCGAGATTCTTCTCCGCACGACAGGTAAGGCCTACACTGGTTTAGGCTTTGAAGACATTCCCGTGATCACCCGACAAGATGGTACCGTTGTTCGCGTGCGGGATCTCGCCACAGTCGAGGATGGTTTTGTCGATGATCCCCTAATAACCGAGTTTAACGGTCAACGCGCCGTGCTCCTACGCATCTACGCAGTAGGCGATGAGAGTGCACTCGACGTCTCAAGCCGGGTGCAGACGTTTGCTAAAACAATTAATAATGACCTGCCCGAAGGCATACAAGTTGAAGTCTTCCGCGACTTCACCTACTACCTCAAAGGCCGCCTCCAGATGCTCATCGAGAATGGTATCTACGGTCTTCTCCTAGTTCTACTCATCCTTACGCTTTTTCTGCGCCCCTCGCTTGCCTTCTTCGTCATGCTGGGAATACCGATTTCGTTCCTCGGCTCGATGCTCTTTCTCCCTGCACTAGGCATCAGTATCAACCTCGCCTCGCTCTTTGGCTTTATACTTGTACTAGGCATCGTCGTGGACGATGCAATCATCGTCGGCGAGAGCGTCTTTACCCAATTTCAAAAGCACGGCGGCGCAGGCGTCGAGGCCTCTGTTGCAGGTACTAAAAAAGTTTCCATTCCCGTCACCTTTGCCGTGCTGACCACCATCGTGGCCTTCCTGCCGATTCTGACTATTCCCGGTTTCCTCGGTAAGTTCTTTTACCCGATACCCGTCGTCGTCATCGCCACACTCATTTGGTCACTCATTCAGTCAAAGCTAGTCCTACCCTATCACCTCACTCTGTGTAAAGTTGGCGGCAACAAGCGCGAAAAAATCAACTGGCTGCAAAAGCAACAACGTAAAATTGCCGACAGCCTAGAACGCTTTATCGAGCACCGCTACCGTCCCTTTTTAAAGCTAGCCATTAATTATCGCTACGCAACCGCCACCTCTTTCATAGCCATTCTCATGATAATGTTCGGCATGTTGGGTGGCAAGCATCTACCCTTCGTCTTTTTCCCGCCCGTTCCCTCCGACTACATTGTGGCTAAGCTCGTCATGCCTGAAGGTACTCCCGTCGCATTGACCACTCGCGCCATCGAGCAGATGCAATCTGGCCTCGACCAACTGATCGAAGAAATCAAAAAAGAAGGACACGGCGAACCCTTTGAGAACGCAGTTGTGACCATCGGTGGGCAACCCTTCGAAGGCAGCGGCGGTCCCATGGGCGACATGGGGAATTCAACCAGCACGAACATCGCCGAGATCGCCGTCGAACTGATCAAGCGCGAAGACCTCGCCGGAAGCGGCGATATAGAGTCCCTTTCTGCCCCAAATCTTGCCAACCGCTGGCGCGAACTGATCGGACCAGTCGCTGGAGTCAAAGAACTCTCCTTCAACGCTAACGCTGCAGGTGGTGCTGGTATGCCTATCGATATTCAACTCACAGGTCGGGACTTTGCCACTCTCCAAACCGCCTCGGCAGCTATTAAAGCCAAACTCGCCACCTATGATGGTCTCTTTGATATCAAAGACAACTACAGCAGTGGTAAGCGAGAGATCCAACTCGACATCCATCCAACGGCCCAGCCGCTCGGTCTTCGCCAAGCCGACCTCGGCCGCCAAGTGCGCGCCGCGTTTTACGGCGTCGAAGCCCAACGTATCCAGCGCGGACGTGACGATATAAAAGTCATGGTGCGCTACCCACTCGACGAACGCCAGTCCGTCGAAAATTTGGAAGACCTCCGTATCCGCACACCTGAGGGTCGCGAAGTGCCCTTCGATCAAGTAGCCGATTTCGAGATCACCGAAGGCTTCTCCTCCATAACCCGCGTCGACCGTCGCCGCGTGATCAATATCACCGCCGACGCCGACAAGGGCGTGGCCGACCTCGGTTTAATCAAAGCCAGCCTCAAAGATAAAAAGGGAGTGGCTGGCTTCCTAACTACGATCACAAACGATTACCCTGGTATCACTTGGTCATTCCAAGGAGAAGCTCGCGAGCAAGCCGATATCTTCGCCAGTCTAGGACAGATGACGCTCATCGCCATATTCCTTATTTACGCGCTCTTAGCGGTCCCACTCAAATCTTACGTGCAGCCCGTCATCGTTATGATCGTAATTCCATTCGGTCTGATCGGGGCGATCGGCGGCCACATCATTATGGGACAACCCATGAGTATTCTATCTGTTTTAGGCTTTGTTGCGCTCGCTGGGGTAGTAGTCAACGACAGCCTCGTGCTAGTCGACTTCATCAATCACGAGCGAAAAGATGGTAAAACACTCCGCTTCGCGATTGAAGACGCTGGGGCACAGAGATTCCGCCCTATTATCCTGACCTCATTGACGACTTTTGCTGGACTCCTTCCCGTTCTCTTCGAGACCAGCCTGCAAGCCCAATTTCTCATCCCTATGGCAATCTCCTTAAGCTTCGGCGTCCTCTTCGCCACCTTCATCACCCTGCTCCTAGTGCCTGCCTTCTATTCGATTTTGGAGGACATTCGAGAGCGCTTTATTAGCTGAACGTCCTCTGTCCAAAAAAACAGCGAACGACGACATACACCCTTACTATTTTATTTGATGAGCGAGTATTCAAATAGGAGCTTAGACAAAACGATCAAACACAGTTAACCGCAGAACTTGATACAATTTTTAACAGACTTTACCCAGAACACTTGGGATTTGGCGGCGGAGATGGCGCCTTATCTTTTGTTTGGGTTTGCGGTGGCAGGACTACTGCATGTTTCGATTCGTAAAGAGTTTGTGCAGCGCTGGTTGGGTAAGCCGGGACTGAGGTCTGTAGTTAAGGCAAGCGTATTAGGGGTGCCAATGCCACTGTGCTCCTGTTCGGTCATTCCGGTGGCAGTCTCGCTGCGAAAAAGTGGCGCTTCGAAGGGGGCGACGGCTTCTTTTCTTAGTTCTACGCCGCAGACAGGGGTGGATAGTATTTTTGCTAGCTATGCACTACTTGGTGGACTTTTTACAGCGGTGCGTGTGCTGGTGGCCTTTATATGTGGGATCGTGACGGGCCACTTGATTGATGTGTTTTGCAAGGCCAAGACTCCTGTAGTCCCAGAGGCTTTATCTTCTACTGTGAGCCTGTCGAATCGCCTCGACCCGATCAACTCGTTGACACCGCTTAATGCAATAGATTCGAAAGATCAACCAGCTCCGAAGCACGGTCCAATCGAAGCGATACGCTATGGCTTCGTAACCCTGCCTGCCGATTTAGCGACTGCGTTGGTCATTGGTCTCTTGCTTGCTGGGCTAATCACAACTTTGCTTCCGAGTGATTTATTGAGCGGCTCCTTGAGCTCGGGGCCGCTCGCCTTCCTACTAGCGACGGCGATCAGCCTTCCCCTCTACGTCTGTGCCACAGCTTCAATCCCAATGGCCTACACGCTCCTCGCGGCAGGCCTTTCGCCGGGGGCAGCACTCGTTTTCTTAATTACGGGGCCAGCCACGAACACGACGACGATTGCTAGCGTGTGGAAAATGCTTGGGCGCAGAGCGACTGCAATCTATCTGGTAAGCCTGCTATTGATTTCATGGTTAGCGGGATGGCTCTTTAATACCGCCTTGAGCGTTGAAGCCGTGGAGGGCAACACGTTCCATCACGAAGGTCTCCACTCTAGCCTTTGGCAAGATGCCAGCGGCGTGTTGATGATTGGGATACTGATTTTCTCGGTTTGGAAAACCCGACAAGTTAAGGCGAATTTCTGTTGTTCGGGTTGAGACACTCCGTACATATATTTAGTCACAAAATACACCTAACATTAAGAAAATTGCTACTTTAAAGTACATTTAAACACCTCTGTTATGAGCACAAATCGCTACAATAAAAATGCGAACGAACAGTCAACTCGGCGCGCAGCAAAGTTAAGCATAAAAGAAAAGCTTAGTATTGGTACTGGGGGTCTGACCCTATCACTCGGCAATCAAAGCGTGCGCACTACCGGTCAAGGTGTCCTTAATATGATTCTTGGCATTAATGCCTTCTGGGTAGGCTTCGTGCTCGCCATTCCATTACTATGGGATGCCATCACAGATCCGATTATAGGCAACATCTCCGACAACTTTAAATCAAAATTTGGACGTCGTCGTCCCTTCATTTTTACTGGGGCAATTTTAATGGGATTAAGCTTTGCCAGCATCTGGATGATCCCAATGGGTTGGAGCGATGGTGGTAAGCTTGCGTGGTTTCTCATTAGTAGCCTAATTTTTTACACCTCATACACGATCTTTTCAGTGCCCTATATTGCCCTTACCTATGAAATGACTTCCTGCTATGACGAGCGCACCGCAGTACAAGGCTACGTCACATTCTGGAATCGTTTGGGAGAAATGACATACATGGGGCTCATCCCTCTATCGCTGAGCTTTATTGCATGGAAATATGGCTACGCCGATACGAATGATTTAACCAATAACGAAAAATTAGAGGGTATTCGTATTTCGGCCGCTATTTATGGAGGTATAGGCATGACTTTATTCGGGCTTTTCCCAGCTTTTTTCGCTAAAGAAGGTGAAGACAATAGAGCAGTAAAAGCAAAGAAGATAAAAAATCCACTTTGGTCGTCTGCAAAATTAACACTACAAAATAGAGCCTTCGCAATACTATGCCTACTTGCTGTTTTCACAATCATCGCAGGAGTATTCGCGGCAAACATGGATTGGTACCTCCTTATTTTCCATTTATCTGATGGAGATATCACTCTAGGGACGCAGTGGAAGTTGATCGTCACTATTGGCTATGCGATTGTCGGCATACTTGGCATTCCACTCATTTTGTGGATCACCAGTAAAATCAGCAAAATAAACAGTCTGATGTTAATATACTGCATGATGATCTTTAATGCAGTGATTCGCTGGTTTGTCTACAAGCCAGGACGCTTCGATGCTCCACTAACTTGGACAAGCATAGAAAACTGTTTCCATTCATTCATTCTAATAGGTAAATCTCTAATCTGGCTGGATCCATTAACTGGAGGCGTGTTTTGGATCGGTATCGGTGTCCTTGGTCAATCAATGATTGCTGACGTATGCGATGACGATGAGCTGAAGCATGGACAGCGCCGTGAAGGTATGTTCGGGGCTATCTACGGTTGGTCAATGAAAGCGTCTTTTGCGGTTAGCTTCGTGCTTATTGGTATTTTCTTAGAAGCAATTGGATTCGATCCTCAGTGGGGTTCTACTCGATCGCTCGAGGTCGAGGCTGCATCTAAAAATTACCCTAAAGCAAGCGCTAATTTTTCGGTGATAGACGATGAATCTAATCCTATTTGGTTTGGTAATAGTAACCATGGATCCACTTCTGAAATCGACATCTCTGGTTCGGTGAAGCTCATAGTTAATCACAAAAGCCTGAGCGAATCAGATGGGCAATTTATTGCCACTCTAGTTCGTAACGATAACTCTGAAGAAGCCCTCTTAGTGCAATTGAAATCGGACAAAGATTTTCTACTCCAAACCCCTAAAAGTGCAATTATTCCAGCTGGTCAAAAATCGATGGAAATACCTATTAAAATCATCAATGACACACAAGCTCGTGGTCAGCAAAATGTCATGATTACCGCATGGAGTAGAGGCAGCAAACCCGAACGAGCATCGATCAAAATTATAGACAATGATGGAGACTCACTGGATATAAATATCAGCCAAGACGAAATCTATGAACGCGAGGGACAGATTGTAGCGGAGGTGATACGTTATACGAGTAAGATCCATGCGGAAGAGGTTCAAATAAAAATTCTTAGCAAAGTGCCAGGCAAAGATAGGGACGCGCAAGCTGTGTCCTCAATCACGATTCCTGCTGGAAAGGATCGCATCGATTTTATCATTAATGCTGTCGATAATGATTATGTTGATGGTCAACAGAGCGAAGAGACATTCGTGCGAATGCGTTTGGCAATGTGCTTTGGCGCTGCTTGCCCAGCATTCATATGCCTTCTACTTCTCCGAATTTATCCACTAACAAAGCAAAAATCAGAGGATAACAGTAGTCGATTAGAAGTCTTACGGCTTAATAGTTAAACCATTATATACGAGTGTTTTAGAAATGTTCGTATAAAAGGAAACTATGTAACAACCATTACAGACTTTGTTTGCTAAACAAAGTGATCGTGCATCAAAAATCACGCGGCCATTATTAATTTGACAGAGCAGACAGTATTCAGACAAATATATTAATGTAGCTAACTATACTTTTGTAAAGTCTATGAAAAACATATCCATAAAAATTCGTTTTGTATTAGCAGTCTCAATTGCGGTATTCATTCCCATCCTTTTTTTACAGGCGCAGGAATCCACTGATGTACTTGAGTCGTCGCCCAATGACGATTTTAAGATATCAGAAAGTGAACCTAGCCGTGAAGAAGTCTTTATCTTGCCTGACTTTATAGTGACAACAGATAACGATACGGGCTACTACTCTGCGAATACAACCGGTGTAACACGGACCAACACACTGGTTAAAAATGCACCTCTCACACTGAGCATTGTTAATGAGCAACTTCTAGATGATCTGCAAATATTCAATGACCAAGATTTAAATCAAGTCGTCGCGAGTATTGATACAGAGGCCGCGGCAACAACTTACTCGCTTAATACTTTTTCAATGCGCGGATTTAATGCTTCCTATTCCCGTTATGACTATTTCACGCGCGCCCTACCGCGAGACAACTACAACAATAAACGAGTCGAAGTCATTAGAGGTGCGAACAGTCTTATATACGGTCAAGCAGATCCAGGAGGCGCTGTTAATTATGTTCCAAAGCAGGCGCAGTTTAATGAAGATTTCGGAAGCGTAGGATTATCATATGGTAGCTACGCAACCAAAAGACAGCGATTTGATATCAACCGTATCCTCAACGACAAATTGGCATTTCGACTTATGGGAACAAAAGTCGAGCAAGGTTATGAACAGACTTATAAAAAACGCGAATTTGAAGGGGTCACACTTGAAGCAACCTACCGCCCAAGCTATAAAAGTTCCATTCGTGCTCACTTCGAATATGTTAATCAAATCCTGAACTTCCCATCTGCATCTATGAATGATGGTACTTTCTTAGACCATTCAGGAATCTCTCGAGGCTTGCCCTACGCAAACGGCATACATGACTTGATGAGTGAAGGTGTTATCGATTTAATTAATAATTACAACGATAACGCCAGTCGAGCGTTACCAAATATGACATTTACTGAGACCATGGCATCTCTGTATTCACAAGTGAGCGAGCAAGACTATGGCGCTTATGC
>QXZH01000065.1 GCA_009886465.1 Opitutaceae bacterium | reverse complement strand
CTCCCATCGATCTGACCGAAGGCGCTATCAAAGTGCTCCGAGACTATCGTTGGCCAGGGAACATTCGAGAGTTGCGTAATTTCTGCGAAAACACCGTCGTGCTCAAGCGGGGTAACGAGCTTACCGAATACGATCTTGACCCCAAATACCAAAATCAGAGCGAGACATCGACGGATGACGAGCCGCTTTCCATTAGCCCGACATTGCGCAAAGAGGAAAATGAAAAACGTCTCCTCCGCAACGCGCTGATTAAAGTCAACGGTAACCGCACCCGCGCTGCTGAGCTCATGGGCATAAGCCGCCGTACTCTCCACCGTAAACTTATTAAATGGCCAGAACTCGACACAAATAAGTAGCGCAGGCTAGCTTCCTCTTAGAGTTTGACTCTCATCAGACAGCATCCGAATATCGAACATTTGACTGCCCTCGAAATACCCCAACACAATCGACCATGAACTTTGGTAAAACACTTTTACTCCTACCGCTTGCACTGATTGCGACCGCGCAAGCTGAAGAAATCCGCATAGCTGCATCCGACCTGCTGGCTGATTACATCAAAGCCCCGCTTAAGGCCTACGCCGCTGAAAATGACTCTACTTTTGTCGTGGATAGCATCGGTACCTTGCCTGCGCTTGACCGCTTACGTTCTGATGAGATCGATCTTGCCATTATTGCAGTGCCAGAGGGGGACGAAGTGCCGCGCGATGAATTTAGTGTCTATCCTTTTGCCTACGACGTTGCCGTAATTGTAGTGAATGGTAGTAACCCTATCGACGAAATCAGTGTTGCTCGCCTCGGGGGAATTTTTGGTTCTAACGAGGAGCTGAATATCAATACTTGGGGCGAGCTCGGGCTATCTGGCTGGGGCAGTCGCAATATTAAAGCGCTCGCCGGCACTAGCGATGAGAGCATCGCCTTGGAGCTTTTTAAATATAGTATTTTAAAGGGTGGCGTTATGAAACCCAAGATGTCCATGGTCAAAGATGCTGAGGTCGAGGATTTACTCCGCTCTGATACTGCTTCTATCGCTATTCTATCTCGCATGCCGGAGAATGAAAATATCAAAGTCCTTATGATCTCATCTGAAAGCAACACCTATGCACCTGCCTTCGGCCCAACCGACGATAACGTGCACTATGGCGACTACCCTATTCGACTCGCTTTCTACATCGTATATAATCTGCGAGATTATGCCAAACTTCGCTCCACAATTCGCGTATTAGTCAATGACGAAGTCGCTAATAGCCTCCGCGCTAACGACCTTATCGCCCTGCCTGAAACTGTGCGCCGTAAGTTTCTGATCGACCTTGATTTAGAGTAAAAACCTTAAACTGAAGTAGTCTTTAAATTTATCTAAAAACACGTTGACATGAGAGGTCGGTCATAGATTCTTCCCACTTTTCCAGAATAAAGTGAGTGTAGCTCAGTTGGTAGAGCACTACCTTGCCAAGGTAGATGTCGAGAGTTCGAACCTCTTCACTCACTCCATTTTCTTAAAGGTCTCCGAAAATTTCGGAGGCCTTTTCTTATGCAATCGAGGGTCTATCCACGGACGACCGTTGCGCACTAAACAGTAATTGGGCTGGCCGATATCTGGCAGTCAGGGGCAAGCCAGTCATTCTGTTTTTGCGACGCACTTAATTAGTAGTCCTTATTATTCTATCGGCAAATCAATCACCTGCCACGGCAGGCCCCGCAGATTGAGCTCTTCCATGAAGGGATCAGGATCGCGCTGCTCCATGTTCCATACGCCTGGCTCCTTCCAGAGGCCTTTAAGTATCATCTGGGCGCCAATCATTGCGGGCACACCTGTGGTGTAGCTGATCGCTTGGCTGGAGACTTCTTTAAAACACTCTTGGTGGTCGCAGCTGTTGTAGATGAAGATTCGCTTTTTCTTGCCGTCTTTAATACCCACTATGTCGCAACCGATACAGGTCTTACCTTTTGTGCGTGGCCCTAGGCTGGCAGGGTCGGGGAGTACTGCTTTGAGAAACTCGATCGGTTGGACTTTCTGCCCCTTGAACTCGATCGGCTCAATCGAGGTCATGCCGACGTTTTCCAGCACCTTGAGGTGGGTGAGATACTTCTTCGAAAAGGTCATCCAGAAACGAATGCGTTTCAGGCCTTTGATGTTCTGGCAGAGTGATTCCATCTCCTCGTGATAGAGGAGGTAGGCATCTTGCGGCCCGACGATTGGGAAGTCGTAGACTTGGTGTACGCTCATGGGTTCGACTTCCTTCCACTTTCCTTCTTCCCAGTAGCGTCCATTTTGGGTAATCTCACGGATGTTGATCTCCGGGTTGAAGTTGGTCGCAAAGTGGTAGCCGTGGTCACCCGCATTAGCGTCTAGGATATCGATTGTATCGATCTCATCAAAAAGATGTTTTTGTGCGTAGGCACAAAAGACATTCGTTACGCCGGGGTCGAAACCCGAGCCGAGTAGCGCAGTCAGCCCCGCTTCTTTGAAACGATCTTGATAAGCCCATTGCCATTTGTACTCAAACTTGGCTTCTTCGGGCGGTTCGTAGTTGGCGGTATCCATGTAGTGAACGCCCGCGACTAGGCATGCGTCCATCAGTGCAAGGTCTTGGTAGGGCAGGGCAACGTTGATTAAGAGTTCTGGTTGCTCAGCCTGTAGAAACTCTGTTGTCGCAGCGACATCGTCGGCATCCAGCGCCGCGGTGCGAATCGTGATGTTTTGCATGGCCTTAACATCTGCAGCGATCGCCTCGCACTTGGTAACTGTGCGTGAAGCGAGCACGATTTCAGTAAAAACATCTGGAAGCTGTGCGCACTTTTGTGCGACCACATTGCCGACTCCCCCGGCACCGATAATGACTACTTTTGACATGTCCCTAGCATAAGCCGTAGCGAAGCAGGTTCTTCAAGAATATTCATCATGGCGGCGTAGGCTCCTACGTGACTGGAAAACGGCTTTCTCACATCGAATCGCGAATAGACATCGGCGAGGAATTGCATTCATGAGAATAGTCCCTATTGTTTCGACTCTAAGTGATTATGAAAACGCAATCAAACTTCCGCAATTATGGCCCTGCGGTGCTCTTTGTCTTATTGGCCGGTGCCCTTTTTACTTTTGCTATGCCTGAAAAACCCACACCTCCTGAGTCAACTGATGTCGATGTGAGCGCATGTGCCTCCGCTTGCGGCTTGCCCTCGCATGTCGACTTGAGCAGCGGCGATTTCCCTGTCCAACGAACGGAAACCGAGTGGAGGGAGCGCCTCACCGATGTCCAATATCGAGTCGCCCGCGACCATGGAACAGAGCGGCCGTTTACCAATCCCTTCAATGACAATAAAGCGACTGGGCTCTATCGCTGTATTGGCTGCGAAACACCCCTTTTCAGCAGCACTGATAAGTTCGATTCAGGCACGGGTTGGCCTAGCTTTGTTCAACCGATCGACGAGCGCACCCTCGGAGAGACGCGCGATACTAGCTACGGTATGGTGCGCGTGGAGGTGCATTGCAATGTCTGCGGATCACATCAAGGCCATGTCTTTCCCGATGGCCCCAAGCCCACAGGTTTACGCTATTGCATTAATTCCGCGTCACTTAGCTTTGAGGAAGCTGAATCACCCGAAGCGGTGCAAGCACTCGTTAAGGAGTGGTATCAAACGGAGTAGCTTACTGGTCTTCGGCTATACCAACTACAACGATTCACATTGTCGTGCGACTACTCGGGTATCTTAATGTCGTAAATATAGCCGATGCCATGCACGGTGCGAAAGGCATCGAGCGTCAAGCTGTGGCGTTTGTAAAGTTCGCGAATTTTCACTATATATTGATCAAGCGAGCGGCTACGCACATCGGCATGGATTCCCCAGACTGAGTGGATCAAATTCTTGCGAGTGAGCACCTTGTTTGGGTGGCTAGCTAGGTAGATAAAGATGCCTAACTCCTTGCGGCCGATGCTTTCGATTTCGCCTTCGGCAAAGGTCACTTCGAGTCGATTTGGATTCACCTCAGCACCGCAAAATTCAAATGGTGCGTCAGTGGTGGAAGCATTTTGCGTGATATCACTATCGTGCACCGTTTCTGCGCGGCGGAGCACGGCGTTGATCCGTGCAATTAGCTCGGGAAATCCAAAAGGCTTTGTGATGTAGTCGTCGCCACCCATTTCGAGGGCATTCACTTTTTTGACTTCGTTGTTTTCGCCGGTGAGAAATATGATGGGCGTCTTGTTACCCGCTTTACGTAGATCGGACATCAGGTTGAAGCCAGTGTCGTCAGGAAGGTGAACATCGAGTAGGATGAGATTGGCGAAATTGTTCTTCAAGAAGCGCGCTACGTGGCTCGCTTCATGGCAGACTTGGCTATGCATCCCTGCGACTTCGAGCTGCGCCGCGATCAGCGTGGAGAGGTCTTTATCATCCTCTGCGATGATGATGAGTGGCTTTGGTGTTTGATTCATCTTGTTAGGAACTAATTAGAAAGTGCCGCGAGGTCAGTTAGGACTTCGCCGGCGTGGGCATCTGGTTTTACTTTACAGTAAGTTTTGAGGATCAATCCGTCCGCTCCAATCAGAAAGGACATGCGGTGAATCCCGTCGTAAATTTTACCCATAAATTTCTTTTCACCATAGACGCCGTAGGCATTGGCTAGTTCCAGTTCGGTATCGGCGATCAGTGGAAAGGGGAGGCCGTATTTTTTCCGAAATTTGCCATGTGAGCGTTCGTCGTCCTTACTCACTCCGACGACTTTGAGTCCAGCACTGGCAAATTCGCTCCACGTATCACGGATTGCACAGGCCTCTGTTGTGCAGCCTGGCGTGTCGTCCTTTGGGTAGAAATACAAAAGGCAGGGTCGCCCTAGACTCTCTAGCAAGTAAGTTTCTCCAGCTTCCGCGAATTGGAAGCTAGGGGCTTTTTTTCCTGCAGCGAGTGGTGTTGGTTTGTCCATTAGTTTATTAAATAGATGTATTAATCTGACAGACTATCTACTAATGAGCGATTTATTAATACTTATTTTATTAGATAAAGCCTATGCAAAGGCTGTATTTCTCAAATTTAGCCTTGTGCCGAAAGCGTCCTGCGACAGCTTTTGCGGTCATGGACAACAAGCCATTACTCATGCTCGGTCTGCCCAAAGGCAGCCTACAAGACTCCACAATCAAACTTTTTGGTAAAGCGGGCTTCAATATTTCAGTGAGCTCCCGCTCTTACCGTCCGTCGATCGATGACGAAGAGTTAGACGGTCGCTTCGTGCGTGCCCAAGAGGTCAGTCGTTACGTCGAGCATGGTTACTTCGACTGTGGCCTCACTGGCCAAGACTGGGTCAAGGAAAACGATTCTGACGTGGTCGAAGTATGTAGCCTCGTTTACAGTCGTGCATCCAATAAGCGCTCTAAGTGGATCATTGCCGTCCCCGAGTCCTCGACCGTGCAGACGGTCAAAGACCTTGAAGGCAAGCGTATCGCCACCGAGGTGGTCAACATCACTCGTCAGTATCTCAAGGTCAATGGTGTGAACGCTGAGGTTGAGTTCTCTTGGGGCGCTACCGAGGTCAAAGTGCCCGATCTTGTCGATGCGATCGTCGATCTCACCGAAACTGGTAACTCGATCCGTGCAAACAAGCTACGCATCGTCGATACGATTCTCTACACTAACACTGTGTTGATCGCCAACAAGGTCTCATGGGAAAACCCTGCGAAGCGCAAGAAAATCGAAAACATCGCACTGCTTCTTACTTCCGCGCTCGAAGCCAATAGTAAAGTTGGCCTCAAGCTCAACATCGAGAAGTCCAAGCTTGAAGCGATCCTCGCCGATCTGCCCGCACTGCGTAATCCGACGATTAACCGCCTGGCTGATGAGTCCTGGGTCGCCATCGACACCATCTTAGACGAGAAAGTTGTGCGCGAAATAATTCCCGAACTCAAGGAGCGTGGAGCCGAGGGGATTATTGAATACCCGCTAAACAAGGTAGTTTTTTAGTTTAATCACGCCAGTCTGTTGCCTTGCTGCGTCAAGCTAGCCACCAAGGTTCGAACAGGGCGACCGCTACATTTCTTAGGATTATTAAGCTAATGCCGCACGACTATACTGCACGCCAAGTCCGCATCGCTCTCATCCAAGGTCGCGAGCAGGGCAGCCCCACCGCTGATCTGGATTATACCGTTGCGCGCATCCGCGAGGCGGCTACCTCTGGCGCCCAGATCGTCTGCACGCAGGAGTTGTTTAATACACCCTACTTCTGCCGAACGCAGGACACTGAGCCTTTTGATCTAGCAGAGCCAATTCCCGGCGCGACTACGGAGATACTTGAAGCCCTCGCAGGCGAACTTGGTATAGTCATTATCGCCGCACTCTTCGAGCGCCGCGCTTCGGGTGTTTACCATAACACCGCTGCCGTGATTGATGCGGATGGTCATTACTTAGGCAAATACCGGAAAATGCACATTCCTCAAGATCCGGGTTTTGAAGAAAAATTTTATTTCACTCCTGGCGACCTCGGCTATAAAGTCTGGGATACTAAGTTTGGTAAGATCTCCGTCCTCATTTGTTGGGATCAATGGTACCCTGAAGCTGCTCGACTCGCTGCCCTCGCTGGAGCCGAGATCATTTTTTATCCGACTGCCATCGGTTGGCTCCCTGAGGAAAAAGCTGAACTCGGCGCTGCTCAGCACACAGCCTGGGAGGCTGTTCAGCGCGGGCATGCTGTGGCCAATGGCTGTTACGTCGCGGCTGTTAACCGCACTGGCGTCGAAGGGGAAACCGAATTCTGGGGTCAAAGTTTCGTCTCTGATTTCTACGGGCAGATCGTCGGACGCGCCCCTGTGAGTGAAGAGCATATACTAATCGCCGACTGCGACCTCAAAGCCCTCGAAGACATGCGTCGCACATGGCCATTCTTCCGCGACCGCCGCATCGATACCTACGATGGCATGACAAGTCGCATGATTGACGAGTAGCGTGCGCTAGCGATTTCCCTTATTACGCTGATTTTTCTTTGGGCGCTTAGTGATTACTTTGCCTTCAGCAGCAGGCTTCTTTTCCTGAGCGGACTTCTTCTTAGGTTTTCTTCGGGTCAAGGTCTTCGCCGCTTTCTTGCGAGGGCTACGCTCTAAACTTTTAGAAGAGCGCGCCTGGTCTATCTTGCGATGGCTTTTGAATGGTTTACCAGGTTTTTTGCCTTTGTCGCGATCGTCCGCTAGGACGACGCGGAAGTCGATCTGCCGCTTGAAGCGATCCACCCGTTCGACTTGGACCATGATGTATTGACCGAGTGCGAAGGTGCCCTTTTTACGGCGACCGATCAGTGCGGTGCCCTCCGAGTTTGGATGGTAGAAGTCGTCGTCGAGTGTAGAAATATGTACCATTCCAAAGGCTAGTGTATCAGTCAGCTCAACGAAGAGACCGTGGTTTTTCACATCCGTGATGATAGCTTTGAAATGTTGTTTCTGCTTTTTTTGTAATTCGCGGTCGTAGAATTCGAGGAGCTTCGTTTTGACAGATTCGCGTTCGGCGTCGACTGAGTTACGTTCACTCACACTGATGTGATCGCCGAGGCTTTCGAGCTTACCTTGCTTATAGCGAATCTCGGGTGCCTCTAGGGCAGAGTCGGCGCGAGTCTTACATAGATAGCCGTCGAGTATGCGATGGACGATCAGGTCGGAGTAGCGGCGGATGGGCGATGTGAAATGTGTATAGTCGGGCTTCGAGAGGCCGTAGTGTCCGTCGGCGGAGGCACGGTATTGCGCTTGCTTCAGGCTACGAAGAACATGCACCTTAAGGGTGTAGCCTTGTGGGTGTTCTTTCAGCTTTTTGAGTAGCGACGTCATCTCGCGCGGCTTTTGCAGATTACCGCACTGCACGCCGAAGCTTTGCATGGTCTCGCGTAGCTCTTTAAGTTTTTCTTCCTCTGGCTCATCATGCACGCGATAGATGCAGGGTAAGTTCTGCTTCTTCATGGTGCGGGCGACTTGCTCGTTGGCTGAGAGCATAAACTCTTCGATCAGTTGATGGCTTTCGTCGTTGAACTCTTTTTCTATACGGTCTGCATAGCCCTCCTTGTCGACATAGATTTTGACTGATGTCATGTCGAGGTCGAGCGAGCCTTTGCCGAAGCGGCGTTTACGCAGCTGTTTGGCGATGTACCAGAGCTTGCCGATGTATTTCTTCAGCGTGGCCATCTCTTCGTCGGTCACATCGTCCAGTGAGCGCCCGGTGGAACCAGTCTGATGTTTTGGTGGGAGGGGCGTTTTGCGTATTTCAGCTAGATCATCCTGCTGCATGAAGGCGTAGGCTTGTTTGTAGGTAAGGCGCTTGTTGCTATTTATGACGGTATTGGCAAACTGGACATCTGTGATGTCGGCGCTGTCGTTGAAAGTGATGAAGCAAGTCTTGGTCAGACGGTCTTCAGCTTCGACGAGTGAGCAGAGACCGTTGGAGAGTGCGTGTGGCAACATGGGGATGACTGTGCCGACGAGATAGGTGCTGTTACCGCGTTCTTGGGCCTCGCGGTCAAGTGGTGAGTCAGGTTTTACGTAGGCACTCACGTCAGCGATGTGGACGCCGACGCGAGTTTTTCCATCTTCGAGAAGCTCGAGCGAGAGGGCGTCATCAAAGTCTTTTGCATCATCGGGATCGATGGTGAAGGTAAAAAGGTCGCGGCAGTCTTGGCGATTACCGACATCTTCCGGGCGCACAACATCGGGTATGTCCTTGGTCTGTTGCTCCACCGCTGAGGGGAATTTTGGATTGAGATCGTATTTATAGAGAATGGCTTTGAACTCGGCATCGGGCTCGTGCGTGCGACCGAGTACTTCAATGATCTCACCTTCTGGGTTGAGGTGGCGCTGTTTCCATTCGAGCATTTTGACTACGACCTTATCGCCCACTTTAGGGATGGGTTTGAGGCCAGAATTTTTTGGATCGGGCACGAGGATGTCATGAATGATGCGCGGATCGTCGGGGATCACGAAGGTGGCGTGTTTAGCTTGTTCGAGGGTCCCGGGGATGGTGATATGGGCGCGCTTTAGTATACGGATGACACGGACATTGGGTTTCTCTTCGGGCTTATATTCTGGACGCTGCTGACGGCCTTTGCCTTGAGAAGGACGGCGCTGATCTTCGACTTTGCGGGCCAGCACGATATCTCCGTGCATTGAGACACCTGTGTCTTCGGATTTGATCGGGTAGCCGTCACCACTGGGGTCGGAGTCTGGGATGAGGATGGCGGAGCCGCTCTGGCGAAAAATCAGGCGACCACTGACGAGGTCGGCATCTTCGGGGATACAGAGGCGATCCTTTTTGAGCCGGGCGATCTCGCCCTGTTCGAGCATTTTGTCGAGTAGCGCATGGGCTTCTCTAGTGGCGTCTTGATCGAGCTTAAGGACGGTAATGATCTCCATGCGGCGCATAGGAAGGTAGTCCTTGGCTCCGAGGAGTTTGAGTAGTTTTTGGCGTAAATCCATATTCGGTAAATTGTTAGACGCGATAATCTTATCGCTTTTTGGTTCGTTGGATAAGCGACAAGAGTGTCGCCCCTACTTATCCACTATCTCCCTCGGGATAGTAAGCGGCTGCGCCTTCGAGGCCGAGGGTAATAGTGATGTTAAGGAAAGTGATTTCGCCCATGGAATGGCAGAGTAAGAAGCGATGGTCGTTGTGCATCTCGGCCAGTTCCTTGCGCAATTGGCGCATCTTTTCTGTGCTAGAGATCTGGTCGGCGCACATGCAGGTGCGCAGGTGCTGCACACGTGGGAGGGCGAAGCCGAGGCGTCGCTTCATCAGGGTGCGCTCTTCGCGTTGATACTGTTTGCTTGTTTCGACATTAATTAACTCGGTGCAGAGATTAACTACGGGTAGGTTGTTTTTAAAAAACTGTGGTAGGTAGAGTGAGCGCCGACCTTCGTAGCATTGTTGGTCAAAGTCGATCGCGCGGACGCGGTATTGACTTCCTTCGAAGTCGGGCGTGACCTCGACGACGTAATTGTATGCACGCATGTCGCCGAGTAGACGGACAAAGCTGCGCTCATTGAATTTGATAAACTCTTTAGCTAAGCGTACTTCATGTAGGTCAGGGTGGGGTAGGAAGTCGCGGATGAAGTCATCCCCAGGCACGCCAATGATGTGCTCTTCAATCAAAGTGTCCTCGTGCACGATGAAGTTTATGTGATTAGGTGAGAGTAGCTCCTCTAATTCAAGGCCATAGACGCGGGAGGCGTCGGCTTTTTTGACGTAGAAGTAATCATGGTTGTCATTGTATTGATTTACAATGCGCACGCGCAGGGGCTTGGTGTTACCGAAGGTGCAGAAGTCGACGCGGTCGATGTAGAGATTGGGCAGAATAGACTCGTCGCCTCCGGAACGTAGGAGGACATAGATTTCTTTTAGGCCGTCGTAGAGTTCGCGCCCAAATTGCTGTTCGTAGATGAGGGTCTGCCAAAGGGTATCTTCGCCTCTCTTATTTATTAGGGGAAAAGAGTCCTCGTATTTGAGCATGTCCTCATAGGTGACAGGAAGATCCATCGCTCTGTGGAATTCAGAAAGATACTTCCGAAAGAGGCCATTGATGGGGAAGAACTGCTTACGATGTTGGCTGGCAGCTGACTGCATATGTTATATTGAAGTGCTCGGTCGAGCAATGGCGATTGAAATATCTTAATTTTAAGATTGCCGCAAGTTAGCGTCTCATTGTTTTCTGTCACTGGCTGGGGCCTATGCAACGTCTGACTAGCTAACCCCGTCAGGCCCGGAAGGGAGCAGCGGTCGTTGGTTGAATGTGTGCTGTAGGTTACCTGGCCACTTTTTTGTAGGGCTTGCGCCTTTAGGTTTAGAGGCGCAGAGGGAATGACGTATGGCTAGAGATTGGAACGCAGCTTATGAAGCAGGGGATACGCCTTGGGATAAAGGTTATGCTTCGCCACCTTTGATTGAATTTCTGAAGCTTCAGTCAATTTCGGGTCGAGTGCTGGTGCCTGGCTGCGGAGCGGGACATGATGTAAGAGCGCTGTCGGCGGAGGGTGCAGAGGTGGTCGGATTGGATATTGCGCCAAGAGGAATCAATAAGGCGGAAACTTTTCCAGTCTCGTGCGGCGAGCGCTATGAGTTGGGTGACCTTTTGAATTTAGGAAAGCAGTATCATCAGTCATTTGACTGGATCGTGGAGCACACTTGCCTCTGTGCGATTGATCCGTGCGAGCGCGAGGCGTATGCGAGATCCGTTGTTCAAGCACTGAAGCCAGACGGAAATTATCTAGCGATATTTTTTCGAGAAGTTAGTGATTACCAAGGTAATGGGCCGCCGCATCCAATCACCCGTGAACAGAGTGATGCTTTATTTGGTGATAGCTTTGAGCTGATCAAATCTTTTGTGCCGCAACAAACTTATCCTAGCCGTGCAGTCGGGGCGGAAGAGGTCTGCTGGATGCGGTTGAAAGCTTAGCTGTGGCGCGTCCCTAACTTACCATACACTCGCGCTTACGTAGTTACCGATCGTATCGCGGATACTGAAATCGAGCTCGGGAAGAAACTGAAGGCCGGTAAGTTTTTCGATCTCTGCGATCGAGCTCAGGTAATCGTTTAGATTTTTACTCTCTGCATCGGTCGGAATGAGTAAGGCGAGGGCGCGAAGACCACCTTCGTGAGTAAGATCAAAAGCGATGATGTAAAAGGCGTCAGGCAGGGAGATGGCAGAGCCGAAATTGGAGCTCTCGGGTAGATAGGTGGGACCTAGGTAGACCCAGACTTCGCCGAAACGTTTTGGGTAACGCTGTGTGAACTCGTGTATCACTTTTTTCCACACGCCGTCTACGAAGGCTTCGGTCATGGGAGCGTAATTACTGGCAAGCTTGGCATCGATAGCGCCACGATCACCGTGTTGACCGATTAGCGCTTTGGCGGGAGCAATCGGCTGCGGCAGCCATTCGCCTAGAGTCATGGTCTGCGCGCTGAGCCTTGGTATGCGGGAATCAATCTGGAGCGAGCCGTCAGTATCGGCTTTTTTACGCTTGGCATCGTCTAGTCGGATCGCGATGCACGCTGTCTGTTGGCTGCGCTCATTGAAAAGATTGATATAGCTCGGCTGTAGGAGTGGACGAATCGGCATGCGGCTGTTTGGAATGCCTGCAAGAAAGGGTGTCTCTAGGTCGCGTCCGAGCTCACCACCTTCGACGACCATGCCACCGCTCGATGGGATTGCATCGTAGAGACTGTCGAAAATTGGCGTAACTAGGGCAGGCATTGCCCCGTGCGTGCGTGAGCTATTGATAGCTGATAAAGCGACACGCTCCATCTTCGCACGTATTTCAAATGAACTGAAATAATAAATGCCCCCAATAGCCAGGATGGCTATCGAGAGTCGAACAAGTAGCTTGCGGAGACTGTGTGAATGTTTGACCTGAGTACGTGATTTGGACCTAGCTTTTCCCCGAGCGGATCGCTTCTTTTTGGTTTTCTTTTTTGCGCTACTATTAGCCATCAATTTAATATGAACTTAGCCCATAAAATCATTCAAGAGCGAGCTTTTCCAGCTTCGGGCGAATCACTATCTGGCAATAAGGCTCGTTTGGATTGAGCCGATAGTAATCTTGATGGTAATCTTCTGCGGGGTAATAGGCAGTAGCGGCGGTGATCTCTGTGACGATTGGAGCAGTAAAATCTTTTTGGGCAGCGACTTTGGAGGCTTCGGCGGCTTCCCGTTGAGCCTCATTGTGGTAAAAGATTGCCGAACGATATTGAGTGCCGATGTCCGCGCCTTGACGATTTAGAGTTGTTGGGTCATGCGAGCGCCACAGCCAATCAAGCAAAGTCTCATAGCTGATTATCTGGGGGTCGTAATGGATCTGTGTGATCTCAGCGTGTCCGGTTGTACCTGAGCAAATTTCGCGGTAGGTCGGATCTTGGACCTCGCCCCCCATGTAACCAGATTCGACTGCCTGGACGCCGTCGAGTTGTTCAAAGACCGCTTCGACGCACCAGAAGCAGCCAGCGCCGAAAGTAGCGATGGAGAGGATTGTGCTCATATTACGTTTATCATATTAGTCGGGCGCAGCTTGTACGCTTATCGGATACTTAGTTGATGATTACAGGATAACTAAACATGGGGGTTCGACAAGCGAACAGCAACATTAGAGCGAAATAACACCTGGCACCTGGGCAACACGTTGGTAGATAGCGATCACTTCGTCACTGGAGTGCATGTTCATTTCCATCGTGTAGCCAATGAAACGCCCGCTGGAGGACTCGTTAGATTTGACGGGATCATCCGCAAAGAGATCAAGTACTGTTTGGCACTGATCCTTAGGCACGATGAACTTAAAAGGAAAAAGGCAAGGCCAGTCGTAGTTCGCATCCAGAGAGGAGCGGAAGGAGTCAAGGGATTCGTCGTCTTTCATTTAGTTTTTAACAAATTTCTCGGGGGTGCGTTACGAGCTTAGCGACAAGACTGGGCGCACAACGAACATGGGCATCGAAGGTGAGTGCCCCGCCTCTATTTAATTATGTTGAAAAAGTAGCTAGGGCGGGGCTCGAACCCGCACGCCATTACTGGCAAGGGATTTTAAGTCCCCAGCGTCTGCCAATTCCGCCACCCAGCCATAAGTGTTATTCGGCAAAGAATCGCAGAAAAAAGCGTTCTCTGGGGCGCATGGCAAGTTTCTTTACGCTGGATTTTAGCCTTGCGCGGGATTTGTTACTATCTACTTTCCCGCTTTCCTCTGCGACGGGTGGGACCGTTGGTGCCGCATTTGCGGGTGGAATTCACCCAACAATACTAACCACTAACCAACTGTCGCTCCGGCGTGCAGTATAATAAATACAAATCATATGAGTAGTCTCATGGAAGAGCTGCTAGCTAGCAGCAATATTGATAACCTCGCTGAAGGTTCCATTTTAAAGGGAACGATCGTCGAAATCCGCCCCACCGAAGTCGTTGTCGACATTGGTGGCAAATCCGAAGGCATCGTCCACGCATCTGAGTTCGTAGACATGAGCGACCTCCAAGTAGGCGGCGAGCTCGAAGTCTATCTCGAAAAGCTCGAAGACAAAGAGGGTAACCCTGTTATATCTTTCGATAAAGCTGAGCAAAAGAAGAATTGGGAAAAGATCGTTGAGAACTGTGAAGAAGGTTCAATCATACCTGGTCGCGTGCGCTCCAAAGTCAAGGGTGGCCTGATCGTAAGTATCGGTGTCGATTCCTTTATGCCAGCCTCACAAATTGATGTGCAGCCACCTAAGAATCTCGATCAATACGTTGGACAGACTTACGACTTTAAAGTCATCAAGATCGATCTCGACCGTAAAAACATCGTCGTTTCCCGCCGCGAACTCATCGAAGAGCAACGCATGGAGAAACGCCGTTCGCTCCTCGAGGATGTTAAGCCAGGCGATACACGCCGTGGCCAAGTCAAGAACATCACCGATTATGGTGCCTTTGTTGACCTCGACGGTCTCGACGGCCTCCTTCACATCACCGACATGTCTTGGGGTCGTATCAACCACCCATCCGAGATGGTGAAACAGGGCGAAGAAATCGAAGTGATGATCATCGAGATCGATCGCGAACGCGAGCGCGTCTCCCTAGGCCTCAAGCAACTTGCCGACAATCCTTGGGAAAAGATCGAGGAACGCTTCCCGATTGGCTCCACAGTCAAGGGCAAGGTTGTCAACCTCGTGCCTTACGGTGCATTCATCGAGATTCAAGAAGGCGTCGAAGGTCTTGTACACGTTACGGAGCTTTCATGGACCAAGCGCATCTCCAAGCCAAGCGAAGTCCTTCGCATTGGCGAAGAGGTCGAAGCAGTCGTCCTCGGTATCCAGAAGGATGAACAGAAAATCTCCTTGGGCACTCGCCAACTCGAAACTAATCCTTGGGAAATGGCCCGTCACAACTATCCAGTTGGTGCCCGTGTCCGCGGTAAGGTTCGCAACCTCACAACCTATGGTGCTTTCGTTGAACTCGAAGAAGGAATCGACGGTATGGTGCACGTTTCTGACATGTCCTGGACTCGCAAGGTCAATCACCCATCCGAGGTGGTACAAAAAGGCGACGAAGTCGATGCAACCGTTCTCGATGTGGATGCAGACAGCCAGCGTATTTCGCTCGGCATGAAGCAACTCTCTTCCGACCCATGGGATGAAATTGAAACACATTTCAAGATCGGTGACATGGTCAAGGGTAAGGTATCTAAGATCACCAGTTACGGTGCATTTGTCGAACTCGACAATGATATCGATGGTCTCGTGCATATCTCGCAAGTTAGCGAAGAGCGCATTGAGAAGATCAAGGACGTCCTCGACGAGGGTGCCGAAGTGGAAGCACGCGTTATTAAGATCGATAAAGACGAACGCCGTATCGGCCTCTCGATCAAGGCTGCCAACTACAGCGAGGCTGACCTCGCGAAGGAACGCCAAGCCTTCGATAGTGTGACCACTGGTGAGGATCTCACCAGCCTCGGTGACCTTCTTGACGAAGCGACCAAGTAAACCACGTTACAGCAATCAATCTACAAAAGCCCCGCTCAAACAAGCGGGGCTTTTTTGGGTAATGGCGAGGAGGCGCTAATCCGATAAACTCATCGCTTTGCCGCTGCGCGGCTTAGTCGGTCGTTCACCGCAATTCCAATATCAACATCCTCTGCGCGTTCGACTTTGAGCTGAGTGTAGCCTCCTACATCTAGCTTCTGGATGAGCATAAACAAATTGTGTGCGATCTCCGTGAGGTCACCGCTTTCGGAGAGCCAAAAAGTATTCTCAGCTAGTTTGTCCATCGCCGGCTTCGTGTTATACAAAACCGCTTCCGACTGCTGGACACAGCTTAGCCTTTCGCCATGCCTAAAGAGGGTAATTGGCGTATTTGGGCTGTAGTGCAGAGCTAACATCCCTGGTGCTGGCTGTGCTGATTTATTTGAGGGCTGCTTCAACTCCATCTCCACGTTCTGCATACCCAATTGCTCTGCTGAGAGGGGACCTGGGCGCAGGATCATCGGTGCGTTCGGATTGCGCAGATCTGCGATAGTGGATTCCACTCCATGCTCGCACGCGCCCCCATCGAGTACGGCGAGTATGCGATCACCGAGTGTCGTTGCCACGTGTTCGGCTAGCGTCGGGCTGACGTAACCGAAGGGGTTTGCGCTTGGTGCGGCCAGAGGGAAATCGAGCCGTTCTAACAGACTGCGAAAGATTGGGTGTTCGGGGACACGCACAGCTACACTGGGCAAACCTGCGGTGACGAGATCTGAAATTGTATCCTTCTTCGGTAGCACAAGGGTCAGTGCGCCAGGCCAAAATTGAGCTGCTAGTGCACGAGCGCGCTCGTTAAACTCGACATGTGCTTCTGCCTGCTCAATTGAACTGAAGTGCACGATTAGCGGGTCAAGCAATGGACGACCTTTGACCTCAAATATTTTCCGCACGCTCTCTTCGTTAAGGGCATTACCAGCTAGACCATAGACGGTCTCCGTTGGCACCCCAAGCACCGCTCCGTCCAGCAGCAAATCTACACAGAGATCAATATTCTCTGTGGAAGCTTGGAGGATTTTGCAGGCGTGGGACATTATACTCTTAGCACAGAATGCTGGCGATAGCGAGTTTCATCAGTTTACACTGACACGCTTCACTCTGTTGCAGTTCGTGGTCGAAATCTAGCTATAAAAAATCCTTCCCCGTTTCGGGAGAAGGATTTTGGAAAGTCCTGTATCCGTAGGCGATCGCTTAGTGCATAGTCAGCATGTTACGAGCCTGCTTGATGCGGTTCGTGATGCGACGTTGATGCTTTGCGGAAAGGCCTGTGTCTTTCCGAGGGAGGATCTTGCCTGTCTCGGTGACGAAACGGGAAAGTAGCTCCGTATCGTGGAATGTATAGTCCATCGGATTGCGGGAGCGGTTAAGTGCTTTTTTGTCAGTGCTCATAAAAGCGCAGGAAAGTAGGGGCATGAGTCGACTGTGCAAGTACTATTTTTAAGCTTTTTGAACGCTAGTCTCCTACATTGTAGCTTACGCATTTTCACGTATTGGTGCTAATTTATAGAAATGAAGCTAGATTTAGGTAATTAGATAATTTCCGACTCAAGATCTTGATGCAAGCAGTGCATCAACTTACGCCATCTAGAGCTGCGCATCGACGGCACCTTCAACACGTTTGATATAGCTTTGCAAGTTTGCGCCAGGTTTCATGTCATAGGCACGCCTGAGTAGGGGTAAGGCTTTGGCGTATTGCATCTCGTTGACCAGGAGCTGTCCATGTTCGGTGAGTGCTTCGAGACGAAAGTCTTGATGCCTCGCGGCTTGCTCAAGTTTGAGAATCGCACGTTGCACGAGTTCGCTAATCTCTATTTCTGCATCCGTATCACCTGGGGCCATTTCGATACGCAACTTACGAGCTTGCTTGTAGTAAATACGAGCGAGTTCGATGAGCGCACCAGCTTGAGTCGCATCTTGTTCGACAATTTGTTCCAATGATTGGCGGGCGGCATCTTCATCACCTCTTGCACTGGCGAGCCCAGCTTCAATTGTCAAAAGTTTCATTGATTGCTCTTTATCCAGGCTGTCACCGTAGCGAGCTCGCATATCCTCGATGAGTTGTTCCGCGAGCTGGTAGGACCCGTATGTGTAGAGTATATCTACGGTTCTTAGCGGTGTTTCCGCTGGCAATCCGTCTCCAGTCTTGAGTGCTTCTTGATAAGCTTCTAAGGCGAGAGAGAAGGCTTGTTGATTCAGGTATATATCTCCGAGCAAACCTAGATTTTCAGGGCTGGCCTGACCCATACGACGAATGATTTCGAGAGTGGACGCTGCCTTTGTGTCATCGCCTAAATTAAGATATACGTTGACCATGAGGCTCCAGTATTCTTGTTCGTCTGGATCTTCTGCAGCGAGATCTTTGAAGAGCGCAAGTGCCTCCTCATATTTGGCAAGGTTGTAGAGCGTTTGAGCAAGTCCCGCGATCCAGTCGTGATTCTCAGGACTGTTTAGTAATGCTTGGCGGTAGGCAGTTTCAGCGGGAAGATATTTACCTTTATTGAGAAGGCAGTAGCCGATGAGTCCGTAAGTACGACCGTCGTTATCACCCAATTCAACCGAACGGGAAAGTGCTGTGAGGGCTTTGTCCAATTCACCTTGTTGTAGATAGAGTAATCCTAGGTTCTTATGTGCTCGTAGGAATTCGGGGTAGCCACGCAAGCATTTTTGGTAGGCTTCGGCTGCCTCAGGTAGGCGTCCTGCTTGAAAGTATAGATTGGCCAGGACCATCTGGATCATGCCGCTACTGCCGCTGTTGACCTGAGCCTCAAGTAATTCTGTGGCTTTAGCCGGCTTTTTCGGAATGAGTTCCACTAACTCCTTGAGTAGCTTAATCTCCTCAGGCTTTGGGCTTGGCTCCCTTTGTGCCAGTGCAGCGTAGGATCCAATGAATCGGTCAATGAATGCTGCGTCACTAAAAGTGCGTTTAAGTATGTCCGGTGAAGTCGCTAATTGGGCATATGTTGTACACGCGAGGGCCAGCAGTAGGAGGTTATGGATCAGGATGCGTTTCATAATAATTAATTACTGAGGGAGAAGACAATTGGGGCGATCATTGTGAAGGGCACTGGCTCCCCGTTTTGCATGCCAGGCTCAAATTTCCACTTTCGAACTGCATCTACAGCATAGGCTGCAAAAGCTGGGTGGTCAGACTTTTTTGCAGTGGCATCGACCACATTGCCTTGTTTGTCGATATCGAAGCGGATGAAGACACGTCCTTCGATACCTTGGCTTTTTAAAGCGGGTGGGTAAACTGGTGTAATTTGTCGTGTTGGGCGGGGCTTGTTATCCAAGTCACGAAAATTGATAAAGTTCATGGATAATGCTTGGGCCCCGACACTAAAGTCTGGAACAGAGAGGTCGGAACTGGCAAGGTTGCCCCCAGTTCCAGGATTTAAAGCTACATCGAGTTGATCTAAACTAAGTTCAGGCGGCTCTTTTTCGATGGTGTCCATCGGCTCAGGTTCAGGCTCATCTTCTTGAATATCTTCTTGAATATCTTCGACTGCAGGTGGGGTATATGCGACCAACTGCTCGTCGTAAGATTGCGCAGGCTTTTGGGCATCTCCAAGTATTTGGGCGAGAGCCATCACTACGAAAATAATGATAGAGACCGAGAAGCCCAAAATCAGAGCGATGGGCATTTCCCTTTGAGAGGACTGAGTGCTATACGTGTGGGATTTCATCCGTGCCTAGTCCTTGAGGGTGGATATGCTAATCTTCTTAGCTCCAGCACGTTTACATTCACTCCAGACTTTTGAGAATACATTGTGATCGGCATTCACATCCGCCTGTATGATGACTGGCATTTCGTTTTTCAAAATGTTCTGCTTCACATGGAGGCTCACGCCGGCCAAGCTAATTTCCCGGCTACCGTAGATGATTCTATTATCTCCAGTGATTGCCAGAATAAGGCTATTTTTTTCTAAGTTTGAGTCGGTTAGAGCCAAGGGCTTCTCAATCGTTGCATCCGGCTTTTCAACAAATACAGTCGTGACTATAAAGAAGATTAGAAGGATGAAAATACAATCGATCATCGGAGAAAGGTTGATTTCTGCCGTTTCGTCTTCTTTGGCATAGATGGATCTGCGGTATGCCATATCAATTTACGGTGTTAAAGCTAAGTTTTACCGCGCCAGCCTGTTTTGCTTTGTCCCAGACCGCGACTAGTAGGCCGTGACGAGATTTCCCACTGATCTTGATACTGACAGGAGTGTCCTTGCCGCTGAGTCCATTGCGGACAATTTCCTTTACCTGTGTTAAGGCAATCTCTTGCCCCTCATAAAGAAGCTTATTGTTTGCAGTAATAGTGAAGGACACGTCTTCGCTCTCTTGGTCAGAGGATAGCACCGTGCTGTCGGGCTTATTCAATTGAATGCCGGCTTCTTCGACGAAGACGGTGGTTACGATGAAAAAGATGAGTAGTATGAAGATACAATCGATCATGGGTGAGAGATTGATCTCTAACTCATTTTCTGATTCATCTAGCAAACTTCGACGTGGCATCGTGTTAAGTGGGGATCGAATTCTTCGCCCCCAGATTAAGGCAAGTTAGTGTGAGACTTTCTAGTCGTGCGAGTTTGGCCTCTTCTTGGTGGGTTTGTCGTTGAATAAACATCACCATAAATAAAGCAGGTAATGCGATGGTCAATCCAGTCTCTGTAGTTACTAGCGCTTCGGAGATTCCTGAGGCGACTACAGCTGCCGTTTCAACGCCGCCGCTGGTTGAAATGCCTAAAAAGGTTTGCAGCATTCCTAGCACGGTTCCGAGTAGTCCGAGCAATGGAGCTGCCGCAACTAGACATTTTACAAATTTTAATTGTTGTTCAATAATTGCCAATTGAGTGATGCGTATTTCATCGAATCGCTTGCGCACGTATTCGATCGTCTGGGTGTTTTCCTGAGTGTAGCAAATGATTTCCTTGATTTTCCCCTTTGCTTTTTCTGGTTTTATTACCCACTCACGCCAGGCGAATTCCTCGTTACTAGGGAGTTTCGTATCCATTATGGATATCACTAGCCGAAAGGCCTGCGTATAGAGCAAAAACGATAGCAGAAACAAGGGTATCATGACCCAGCCACCACTCAGCCATATTTCAAAGATTTTCTGTAGAGAGACTTCCATTGCACGCTACTTGTCTAAGAATCTTTATTTCGGATGCCGTGTATACCGTTGACGAATGAGATCGCGACTTGCTCTAACTGTCCAATTTTTTGTCGAGCCATGCGAGAGAGGAGTCCGTGCACTACGAGTATCGGGATGGCGACAATCAGGCCAAACTCTGTTGTCACCAAAGCTTCAGAAATCCCTGAAGCTAAGCCTTTGGGGTCACCTGTTCCGTAGATAGTAATCAGTTGAAAGGTTTTAATCATGCCAATGACTGTTCCCAATAGGCCCATCAATGGCGCGGCGGCGGCGGTTAATGCGAGGAACGCGAGGAACCGCTCTAGATTTGGACGCACCTCTAGGATCTTTTGAAATAAAAGCTCTTCGATGATCTCACGTCGCTCAGTTACCCGTTCAATCCCTACCAATAGCATTTGCGAACAAACACCAGGTACCGATTTGGCCGTTGTGCGTGCCTTTGCTTCATCACCTTCAATTAGAGCATTTAAGACTTCGTCAACTGCCGTGGGTTTGGCGGTTTGGAAGCATGTGATTTCTCGAATTTTGAACAATGCTAGCAATAGCGAAAGTCCGCCGAGTGCAATGATACAGTAACCAACCACACCCCCGTCTTGTATGTGTCCGATAAGAGATTTACGGACCTTGGCTTTTTTCAAAGCCTTCCCTAGTGTGGGATCTAATGGTAAGTGGCCAGTGCCGTTTTGAGCGACTGCTTGTATTGCTTCAACTTGTTTCTGAGTAAAGCCGGATGCCACAACTGCATCGGGATTATTGGCTTCTCTTTCCACGATACCAGCGGATTCGCTTAGCTGTGAGGCAAAATAAACTTGTGGCCCAAGAGATAGGAAGGTTCCAGCTTCCAGTTTGCCTGAGGGTGTCATTGCCTTACCCTCATACCTTTGCCCTCCAAGCGTCGCATCGATTCGTTCAATCGCTGCTTCGACCAACTCGATTTGTTTCAAGCGCTTTTGTTGCTGACTTACATCTACATCGTCTTGCACCAGCTTAGCTTGTTCAAGTTGCTCCATATAAAATGGTATCTCGCTCAGATCAATGCGTGCTTCAAATTCTCCGATAAATTCATTCAAGCGGTTGACGATGAAGTTTTGTTGGTCTCGTAAGCTACTCACGCGACCCCGCAGATTGTCTAAGTTTAGCGTGCGGCTATCACGCTGCGTAAGTAAACGATTTCGTTCTCTTCGCACCTCGATCACCTCAGCCTCTAAGATAGCAATTTTTGTGGATAAAGGCAGCTTTTCCGTTTCGATCTGTTGACGTACTTGACTCAGCGTTTCAACTGCTTGCCGTAAATCGGCATCGGCCCGTGTCTGAGCTTGGTTGAAGGCTTGGGCTTGTGCGCAATGAGCGGCCAAGATACAGGCCAAGATGATACTGCCAGTTTTAATTTTGTTATAAGATTGCATGGTTCAGATCACTTTGAGGTTAACGGATCTCTACAGGAATATTTACGAAGTCTAGCTGGTCAGTCTCGCCCGAATAGGTTGCAATAAAGCGACGGACATCGGATGCAGATTCGTTGCGCGTAGACCATTCCCAGCCCTCAGGCCCAGGTAATCCCATGCCGGCAAATTTGCCAGCGTCGTCCACATAGACCGCAAAAGCTAATCCCCAGTAGAGAGTGGTGACTCGCTCTTGAACCCCAGTGCCAGAAACATCGCGTGCGTTGGTCTGCAGAGTGAGTGTTCCGTTAAACTTCTCTGCCTGAGAAAGCACACCAAGCACTGTGAGTAAGCGTTGTCCCAGTGCCTTTTTTGTTCTAGAGACATCTTCTGGAATGTTTTGAAGTAAGGGTTTGATTTTGACTAGTAAGGGGGTGGGGAAGCGGGCTGATAACTCTTGAACAGCTATTTCTAAGGTGCGCACCTTGACTGCCAACATCTCGTTGGAACGCTCGATTTCTTCTCGCTCCGCTTGCAAAGTCTCACGTTCGACATCTGCCATTGTGCTAGTCTCAGAGAGTAGTTCAACGGCACGATTTAATGCGGTCAGTTCATCGCTGAGTATACCTCCAGAAGTTTCCAGCATGGCCTTGTCTCCCAACCAGCTGGCACGCTCGTCTGAGATTATTTGGCGAGTTTCGATCCATTTGTCGATTTTCTTTTGCGTGATGGCGATTTCCTCAGCGGATCCATTCGCGATCAGAGCACTCATCAGAAGTAAGGATGATTGAAGCAGAATTCTTTTCATAATAAAATAACTGATAATTGTTGGAAGATGTAAAATACAAAGTAGCTGTCCATTCATTAAAAATGCTGTTCGCAAATTAATCGAGTTCAGATGCGAAAGCTCACTTAGTTTTACATCCTCCTCTGAGGGCTAAAGCTATCCGTAGTTATACTAGAGGCTTAATCCGACGGCATCAGCGAGACTTTGCTGTGAAATTCGGATTTCATCAAAGGTGACTTTAGGCATTCCAGCAGAAAAGCATGATACGATCATGCCGCCGAACAGACCGCGCTTAGAATTTTTTATTTCCCTACGAAGATATTGGCCAACTTGTTCCGGCTCACTACCCAGTTCCGCCAAACGCAATACGGATTCAGAAAAGTCTTTGCTGGCAAAATGAGATGCTTGGTCCTCATCTAGGACCCACATGTTTAAAATGATCGTCTGCCGGTCACCTAATTTTGGCAGGTTTTCGAGTTGCCAAACCACTAAGTAGTTTGAATTAGGAACACAAGGTGCGCCAGCTTCACCCTTTGTGATACGCTGCTTACCTGCTGCCATCATACCATATTCGGAACCCCAACGCTTTGGGGAGAATGCAAATATAGCTGTCTTCAGGTCTAAGGGGTTTTGACCAGGGACAGAGAGTAATAAGCCTAAGGCAGATTCAATTTTCAGGGCGTTTGCGCTAAAGCGAAAGCTACCATAAACATCACCAATAAAGCTATCAGTGATCTGACGCATAGCGACGCCTTGACCAATAGAATTTGGTTTGCGCTCACCTCTGACTTCCAATGAACCATCAACGGAATCAAACCCTTTGATTTCTAAATCGCTTGCCAACACAAAAGGCTTCCCAGCAGTTACCTGCCAGGTGCTCTTCCATCCACTACTTGTGATGCCGACGCGGGTGGCATCACTACTAGCGAGCGGAGCCGAGTTTAGATCGGCCATATCGAAACCCTCATAAACATCGGCGCAAATGGCTTTTGGCAAAAGGGTTAGAAGGATTGTGAAAATAAATAAGACCTGTGTTTTCATAGTTGGCGTTGCGTCAATTTGTCTGAGTGAAAGTTTTAAGATAAGTATATTGAGCTAAAGATATAACAGAACAAATTGCACTTGCATGTTGTGCATAAAAGTGCAATGCTCAAAGCTTTGTGTGCACAAGCATTATTCTTAAAGCAATCTAAACTTTTTATCCCACACAAACTATTTGTTTATGAAAGACCTCATGCGCCCCGCACTAGCTTTATTTCTAGTTGCTCCCCTAACATTAATTGGTCAAACGAACCTTGATGCTAATCAGCCTCTAATGAGTGCGACTCCAAGCGCAAACGAACAGGATGCTGAAGGAGAACTTTACGTCTTGCCCGAATTTGTCGTCTCCAATGATCAGGACGAAGGCTATTACTCGGCTAACAGTACTTCAGTCACACGAACCAATACGCTGGTTAAAAATTCGCCGATCTCAATGTCGATCGTCAATGAGCAGTTGCTCGACGATTTGAACATTCTCAGCACGGAAGATCTAGCGATGGTGAGTGCTTCCATTGATGAGGACCCCAATGGATTCTCGCTTGACCGCATTCGGATCCGCGGCTTCCGCAATTCGTTTTC
>QXZH01000064.1 GCA_009886465.1 Opitutaceae bacterium | reverse complement strand
GGCCCGAGTCACATCGATACCTTTGATTATAAACCATCTATGTATGGCATGGATGGAAAGACGGTGCAGGTAAAAACCTTTGGCCGTGGGGGTAAGAAAAACGAAGGACGCATTGTTGAGCCGCGCTGGAAGTTCAAGCCCTACGGTGAGTGTGGCAAGTATGTCTCCGATCTGTTCCCGAATGTCGGACACTGCGTCGATGATATTGCTTTTCTTCACTCGATGCAGGCGGATTCTCCGATTCATGGTTCTGCCATGCTGATGATGAACTCTGGCTCCTTGGTGAGTGGTAAGCCAACGCTTGGCAGTTGGATCAACTATGGGCTCGGCACGGTCAATCAGAATCTGCCCGGTTATGTGGTGATGCTCGACAAAACTGGAGGGCCCATTTCAGGTGCGAAGAACTGGACCTCTGGTTACATGCCAGCCAGTTATCAAGGCACAGTCTTTCGTTCCAAAGGGGAACCTATCCTAGATTTAAGACATACGGATCAGATGAGCGACGGTGAGCAAGCTCGCATCATTCAATCTTTAAACCACCTCAATGAAGGGCACATGGAAAGCCGGGTGGATAACTCAAATCTAGCTGCACGCATTGCCAGTTACGAGTTAGCATATAAAATGCAGTCAACCGCGCCGGAAGCGATTGATACTGATCGGGAGAGTGAGGAAACCAAAGCGCTTTACGGAATGGACGAAGCACACACCGAAGATTTTGGTCGTAAGTGCATGTTGGCGCGTCGACTGGTCGAGCGAGGCGTGCGCTTTATTCAAATTTATTCTGGTGGCTCACACGGCGACAACAATTGGGATGCGCACGGAGACTTGGAATTGAACCATAACAAGCATGCGCGTAATACCGACAAGCCGATCGCAGGACTCCTGAAGGACCTGAAGCGCCGTGGATTACTGGATGAGACGATTGTCGTCTGGGGGGGTGAGTTTGGCCGTCAGCCGACTGCTGAATATGCTTCAGGCAGTGGGCGCGACCACAATTCGAATGGCTTCACGATGTGGATGGCAGGGGGTGGCATCAAGGGTGGTGTCAGTGTCGGACAAACCGATGACTTGGGTTCGGCCGCGGTTGAGCGTCCACTCGGGGTCAAGAATCTCCATGCTACAATTTTGCAACAAATGGGCATGGACCCGAATTACCTTTCTTATTTTCATTCAGGCTTGGATGAAAAATTGGTTGGCGTGGAGGGCGCTGAGCCCATTCACGAAATCATCGCTTAAGCACATAAGGCTATTATGAAAGATCGGATTGTATTGGTTACAGGAGCAACACGGGGATTGGGTTTGGCTATCGCGGAAAACTTTACCCGAGGAGGTGCAAAAGTCGCCCTGAATTATGCCCATGACGATGTGGCTGCTACGAGCGCTAAGGAGCGACTCAGTGCGCTAGGCACAGTTGAATTATTTAAGGCCAACGCGCTCTCAGCTGATGGCGTCGAATCATTAGTGGCGAGTGTCAGAGACAAGTGGGGTGAAATTGACACGGTCGTGCTCAATGCGACTCCGATCCAACATGAAAAAACGATCGATGCTTACACGGATGCAGATTTTGAATCCATGTATCGAGCTTTTGTAATGAGCCCGCATTATTTAACTCGTGCAGTGGTGCCAGAGATGAAAGTGCGCCAGTTTGGTCGCATCATTCACGTGACCAGCGAGGTTTTTCACTGTGGGAGTAGCCCTTTTTCTGCTTATGTCGCTGCGAAGGGTGGGCAAATTGGGTATGTCCGCAGTACCGCTATGGAACTGGCACCCCACGGGATCACGGTCAACTCAGTCGCTCCGGGCTGGATCCCAGTAGAACGCCATGCCGCTGTCACTGAGTCAGCTAAAGACAGTTATCTAGAAAATGTACCAGTAGGCCGCTGGGGCACCCGAGAAGAGGTGGCTGAGGCAGTGCGCTTTTTCGCAGAAGAACATTCGGGGTTTCTAACTGGGCAGACGCTTGCGGTTAATGGCGGCCGAACCCTGCTATAGTCTTCTTTTGAGGCAATCTTGGCGTAATTCGACAGTGATTCTGCGCCTAGAGACATTGAATTGTCTGTTCCATCTGCTAGGATACTATAACTTCAAATCATGAAGAAATTATACCCCTTACTTTTTACTTCTGCCTGGCTTGCCTTGAGTGCTGCACTATGTGCAAAGCCGGCAGCGCCCAATTTCGTCCTTGTTTATATTGATGACCTCGGTTGGGCAGATACCTCGGTCGAGATGATTGAGGGGCGTGAAAATACACGTAGCGATTTTTACCAGACGCCGCACCTACAACGAATGGCTGATCGAGGGATGGTCTTTTCCGATGCCTATGCGCCAGCCCCTGTTTGCACGCCGTCGCGCAATGCGATGCTCCACGGTATGACGCCTGCGCGCATGCTTAACTCGACCTTAAATACCGATCGTTCGTCTAAGGAGTATCGGGGCAAGATTACTATTCCGCAGGCATTGAAGCTGGCCAACCCTGACTACGTTGCCGCTCATTTTGGTAAGTGGCACATCCCGGCAATGAAGCCGAGCGATGCGGGCTATGATTTCACCGAGAAGGAAAAAGGCACTGGTAACGGGGAGGGGGACTATTTGGACGACATGCGAACGCATCTTCCGGATGATGATCCAAAGCGTCTCTTCTCGTTGACTCAAATGACGAAGGATTTCATCTCTGAGCAGGCTAATGCGGAGCAGCCTTTTTTTGTTCAGCTGTCGCACTATTCGGTCCATATTTGGCATGATTCTTTAAAGGAAACACGCGAGAAATACCGTGCCTTACCACGTCCCTTAAAAGCGGTGGATTCGGATTATTTACCTGATGATGAAATTCCGGATTTTAAACATAACTGGTTGCTCAATTATGCGGCGATGATCGAGGATACAGATCGCTCGTTTGGCGATTTACTTGACCACATCGAGGCCTTGGGGATTGATGATAATACCTATGTGATCTTTACTTCCGACAATGGCGGGGGCTTACGTGGCAACGCTCCCTTGCAAGGTGCGAAGGGTGATTTGACCGAGGGTGGCATTCGTATTCCGCTCGTGGTGTCTGGACCTGGCGTGCCCGAGGGGCAATATTGTTCGGTGCCAACTGCTGGGTGGGATTGGTTGCCAACCTTCTATCAACTAGCTGGCGGCACGGCGCCACTACCTGAGGAGTTGGATGGCGTGAGTATTGCGGATACTTTTACTCGAGGCGATGCTGCGGTAGTCGAGCGTCCTGGGGATGCGCTGATCTTTCACTTCCCGTGGTATAACGGTGAACCAGAGTCATCCATACGCCGTGGCGATTTCAAACTGTTAAAGAATTTGGATACCCAAGCGATCGCACTTTATAAGCTCAGCGAAGATTTGTCTGAAAAGCATGATTTGAAGTCATCCTATCCTGAAATGGCGGCATCACTTGAACAGCAAATGATGGAGTATCTCGATTCGGTTGGGGCGGAGGACGTGAATCAACTACGAGCAGGCTTTTTGAAAAACATAGAAGGTGAGTGGTTGACCAAAGCCGAAGCGCGTGCGGACTCAAATCGCGCCGCAGCTGCAGCGGGAAATGCCCAAGCACAACAGCAACTTGCCGAGGCAGAGAAATTTATTAAATGGCTCAAACAAGAAGCGATCTTCACGCGCGAGCGCATGGCTATGAGC
>QXZH01000063.1:9817-27932 GCA_009886465.1 Opitutaceae bacterium | reverse complement strand
TTGTATTCGTATTTGGTAAGCAATTGTAGCTGCATCTTTCTTTCGTAATTTTTGACTTTTAGTGCCTGAACGGTAGAGAGTAGCGGTTTTGCATCGTCTCCTGCCCAATCGATGATGTTGAGGACGGATAAGGTGGCATAAGAATTCTCTTTGAGGAGTTGCTCGAGGCATTGGAGCCCTACTTTTTTGTCTCCAGATCGTAGCAGTAGCCATCCAGCCATGGCTCTCACTTCGTGTGAATCGTCCTCTAGGCATTTTAAGGCGGATTGCGTGTCGTTGAGTAGGAAGCAACCGACAATTCCCCAATAGCGTAGCCCGATGTCGGAGCTTTTGAGTAACTCGCGAAGGGCTAGTAGGTTAGATTCGTTCTCTTCGAGTGCTAGATCGGCAGCATCCAGTAGCTGAGGCAAATTGTAGAGACTTCGGTCACGCGCGACTTGGTAGATGGTTGCATTGTTTTGGGCTGCGAGTTTGACCATCTCTGATTCTGGTAGCATCCCCGTATCGAACAGCTTCTCCTGCCAGGAGCGCAGATTGCTTTGCATGCGCTTGATGACTTCCGCGTATTCAGGATTATCAACGAGGTTGTGAACATTGTCGGGGTCTTGCTCCATATCGTATAGTTCCTCCGTCCAGCCTTTCGGCTTAAAGAACCGTGCTTCGATCTCCGAAGCCTTACCTGATTCCACATGCTCGACCCAAGCTTGTGTGGCCTTCATCTTCCAAAGGTAATTGAGGGACTGCATCCATGGAGTGTAGGGCATGTAGTTACGAATGTAGAGGAACTGTTTATCACATATGGCTCGGGCGTTTTCATTACGCTCATCCATACGTGTACGATATGCGTAGTGAAACGCTCGCTCTGGCTGCGGCTCTGTTCCTAAGAAGGCTTGCCCTTGCATGATGGCTGGAATTTTGGTGTCCGTAATGCGCAGCCAGGTGGCCGGCATGTCAATAAAGCTGACGATTCGATCAACTGTCATTCCTGGCTTTTCAGCGGGCCAGAGGACTTTATATTTTTCCGGAATTCGAATGATCAGTGGGCAATGGATGCCACTGCTAAAAAGGAAGCGTTTACTGCGTGGCAATACACCTCCATGATCGGAGTTATAAATGACGATTGTATTATCAGCGAGTCCCATTGCTTCGAGTTGATTGAGCGCATCCCCGATCGCTTGATCCATTTCTTGGATGGCATCGTGATATTTTGCATAGTTCATACGCATGGTTGGCAGATCGGGGTGATATTTGCGTAGGATGATATCTTTAGGGGAGTGTTTGGTTTTCTGGAAATCACCAAAGGCATTGCTTTCATGCGACTGTGTTGAGTTGATGACTTGGAAGAAGGGCTGGTTACTCTTGAGCTTATCCCAATCCACATTTTCAGAGTTATCCCAGCAATCGCTATCCTTGCGACCACCGATGTTGTAGTCGGTCTTTTTGCAGTTTCCTACGTAATAGCCACTCGTTTTGAGATGATCTGGATAATATTTAATGAGGTCGTGCGGGATGTCGTAACGGCTTCGCATCGGGAGTGTTCCCATGGATAGTGCATGTATCCCGGTGATCCAGGTGGAGCGGGACGGAGCACAAACGGGGGCATTAGCATAGGCATGTGTATAGCGGAATCCCTCAGTTGCCAATTGATCGATATTCGGTGAATTGGCATGCGGATTTCCGTAGCACCCAATCCAGTTGACGTTATTGTCTTCACTGGTGAGCCAAAGTATGTTGGGGCGCTCTCCGGCCTGAGCCAGCAGTGACAATCCGGCTATGAAAGCATAGCATAGTAGGAGGGCTTGTTTTATCATGTAAGGGGTTTGGGGAGTTGGGTTAACTTAAGAGCTAGGTCGAGTGCTATTCATTAAGCTTTATTAGAGCAAAATGTTCCTAGTATTGCGGAGTCTTTGCAAATTGTGGTAAGCGATTCCATTAAGGATCATTAGACTGGGGCAATCGCGACCACACTTGGCGTAAATGTATAGAATTTAGACCTAGATAAATCTGAAAGGGTTGTAAATATAAACTGACGTTATAAGACAATTTTTATAGGTATTATGTAATTCGTAAAGTCATCATATACAGTTGAAAAAGCTACAGAATACTAATTAGAGTAATATATATATTTGAAGGTATTTAGTAAAGATTTCGATTACTTTCTTGTCTTACTATCTTTTGAGTGCTTGCTTATGTCTTTTATGATACCCCCGTCACTTGACTCAGAAATGCTCGAAAGCAGGATCAGTGATTTCTACAATTCCCTTCAACCTGGGCAGTTGCTAGAGTCACTTTTTGACAGTATTCCTGGCGCTTATTATTTCGTCAAGGACCGCGAGAGTCACTTTATGGCAGGCAGTTTGAGTTTTGCTAAAACTTTGGGAGAGACTTCAGTCGAAGCGATTTTGGGTAAAACGGATTATGACTTCAGTCCTGATTTTTTGGCTGATGCATTTTATGCGGACGACCAACGCGTGGTCCGCACGGGCAAGGGGATCTTTAATAAAATCGAGTTGGTGCCTTCGGCGGATGGTTCGCTTGATTGGCTTTGCACGACGAAGGTGCCCTTGTTCGATGCAAAAGGTGCGACTGTCGGACTTGCGGGCGTGGCACGCGTGATCCGTGATCATGATGCGGTCTACGCGGACCACCCTGAGATGCATCGCATTGTGAATCATGTGCGGCAGTACTATCGCGAAAAGCTTTCGATCGCCGACCTTGCTGAGGTTGCTGGCATTTCAGTAAGTTCGCAGGAGCGACTATTTAAGAAGACCTTCGGCCTGACTCCGCTTATGTATTTGCGCAAGACGCGCCTGAATGCGGCCTGCAAATTATTACGTAGTACCAAGGTCGGCCTCTCCGAAATTCCAGTGCAATGCGGGTTTAATGATCAGACGAGCATGACACGCGCCTTTCGCCAGGAGCTCAAAATCACGCCGCTTAAATACCGTCGCAGTTTTAGCGAAGCACCTAAAAAGCGTAGTAATGGCGCGTCCGCTGTAGTTCTGCGCTCGTAACTTTAAATCTCACCCATTTCTAAGAAACAACACACTCCACTAACACATACTAATATGCATCAAGATATTTCACCAAAAGATAAACAACTTCTTTTCTGGGGCAGTTTTCTAGCCCTGTTCGCTGCTGCGGTGGGCTTCGTATTCCGCGTGATGGTTCTGGGCGATTGGCAAGTTGAGTTCAATCTAACCGGAGCCGAGGTTGGGCGTATCTTTGGCGCATCGCTGTGGCCGATCGCAGTGACGATGATCTTATTCAGTCTAATCGTGGATAAGGTGGGTTATAAACCGTCGATCTATTGTGCCTTCACTTTGCAGATTCTAGGTGGCGTGCTGACTTTTATGGCGGATTCGCCGAACACTCTTTACTGGGCATCGATTTGCGCGGGTTTAGGGCATGGTGTTGTTGAAGCAGTCATCAATCCGGTTTGTGCGAGCATCTATTACAAGGAGAAGAGTAAGATGCTGAATATCCTGCATGCCTCTTGGCCCGCGGGCTTTGTGGTTGGTGGTATTTTGATGCTGAGCCCCGTCTTGCGCGATCTGGGTTGGAACTTAAAGGCACTGTGGATCGTAATTCCAGTTCTTTGCTATGGAGTGATGTTTATTAAACCGAAATTCCCAGTGGATGAGCGCGTGTTAAATAAAGTGCCTTATTCGGAAATGTTGAAAGAGGTCGGATTTTTAGGCACTTTCCTCGCCGCATTTTTATTGTTCCATGAGCTGTATGGTCGGTTTGGTAATGAGACGGAGCATCTGATTTGGATCAGCTTGGGCGCGGGCGCCCTCATTGGTGCTGGCTTTGGGATTTTTACCAAGTCTATTGGCAAGCCACTGTATTTTTTATTGTGTTTATTGATGATTCCTCTGGCGACTACGGAGCTTGGCACTGATGCATGGATTAAGGAGTTGATGACGCCATCGATGGGCGAATTTGCCGGATGGGCGATTGTTGCATCGGCTTCGATTATGATGGTGCTCCGCTTTCAAGCTGGCTTTTTGACGAGCCGTTTCTCACCGCCGACAATTTTGGTAATTAGTAGTCTCTTCTCATTTTGTGGCTTGATGGCACTTTCTGTTTCCTCTGGCGTTGCGGTATGGGGCGCTTTCGTGCTCTACGCGGTGGGGCAAACATTCTACTGGCCGACAGTGCTCGGTTTTATTGCAGAGCGTTTCCCTAAGGGTGGAGCTTTAACGCTCAACTCCGCGACTGCGATTGGCTTGCTCGCCGTAGGAATCATAGGCACGCCAATATTGGGCGTTTTTAACGATAGTCATACCGTCAGTAATGTGAAATCGGTATCCGAAGAGATACATACAGCTGCTAAGTCCGATGCCTCATTTTTCGGCGCGTCGTATGAATCGATTGATCGTGCAAAGGCCACAGAAATTGCTGCAGAGCAGGGCTTGAGTGATGAGTTGCAAGGCGCGATGAATGAGGCCTCTCGTCAATCGCTACGAACCACGGCTATCAGCTTTCCGTTGGTCATGCTGATCGCGTTCGGATTGATCGCTCTCTATTATCGCAAGATGGGCGGTTACCAACCGATCGAGTTGCAACGTGAATCATCTAACAGCTAATTAGTATGACATTACCTAGAACTCTCAATGTCGGCCTCATCGGTGGTGGCCAGTATGCGGATGCGTTCTGAGTGTGTTTTCCGGTAGCGACCTGGGGATAAGCCAAAGAGTTTTTGAAATTCACGGGAAAAGTGACTGTGATCATAAAAACCGACCTCTTGCGCGATGTAACTGAGGGTTTCTTCACTCTGGACAAGGATCTGGCTCGCACGTGTTAAGCGGTAGCGAATCAAAAAACGTGTAGGCGTTTGCTGGAAAGCTTCGCGGAAGCGGCGTTCTAACTGGCTAATCGATAGACTCGCGACTTTCGCAAGATCAGCCACTCCGATAGATTCAGAGTAGTGCTGACCAATATATTCGACAACTGAATTCATTCGCCGGTAGGGCTGCCATGCATTTTCACTACGGTCTAGGTCACGCATATAGCCGATGATACCAACACACTTTCCTTCACGACCGAGAAGGGGAAATTTGCTTGTGATGTGCCATGAGACAGATCCATCCGTATTGGCGACCAGTTCAGCGCGCCCGAGGATGGGCTCCCTTGTTCGTATGACAGTGGCATCATCTTCAGAGTAGTCCGCGATCATGTAGCTGGGGAAGAAATCAAAATCAGTTTTGCCTATTAATTCCTCTTCGCTTTTGAGTCCGAGCTTCTCTAGCTGCTGCTGGTTGGCTCCGGTAAAACGACCTTCCCTGTCCTTCATGAAGAAATAGACATCACCCAGACCAGTGAAACTGGCGAGTATACTACTGGGATCAAGTTGATCGCGAGAGCTTTGAAGAGGTAGAGACTTATTCAAATTCATGCCGAAAATATACACAATATAGCTGATATTTTACAAGCCAAATAACTAATAAAATGATATTATTTATATTATGCGATTTGGTTTAAATACGTTTTTAGTCAGTCCAAGTTTCACGGGCGCTGATCTACCCCTTATTGCGACTTTTGAGAAATACGGTGCACAGTTAGTGGAGCTTGCGGTTGTCGAACCTGCGTCAGTTTCAGTTCCAAAGCTTAAAGCGGCTTTGGCATCATCGAGTCTTGAGCAACCGGTTATTTGCGGTGCTTTCGGTTCTGGTCGTGATTTGAGGGGTAGCCCTTCTGAAGTTGCGAATGCGATTCATTACGTTTCTGAACTCATTGAGATGGCTCATGCCTTGGGAGCAAAGATTGTTTGTGGGCCGATGTACTCGCGGACGGGTCGATGCGGGGCACATACTGCAGAGGAGCGGGAATCGCAATTTGATCAAATCGCATTAGGCCTCGAGGAGCTTTGCCGCAAAGCGGAGGCTGCTGGTATCGTACTTGCGTTGGAGCCACTCAATCGTTTCGAGACAGATTGTATCAACACATTGGAGCAAGCGGTAGAAATGATTGATCGTGTAGGGAGTGATGCTCTTAAAATACATATAGATACCTTCCACATGAATATCGAGGAGGCGGACTCCGGGGTGGCCATTCTTCAATATGCAAAGCATATAGCGCATGTGCACGCCAGCGCGAGTCATCGTGGCTTACTGGGGAAAGATCAGGTAGATTGGACCGGCGTGCTGGGTGCCCTCCAGGATGTCGGCTACGAAGGCGACATCGTCATTGAGAGTTTTTCGGAGGACAATCAGGTCATTGCCAAGGCGGCGTCGATCTGGCGAACGCTTTATGATAGCCCCGAGCAAATGGCAGTCGAAGGGCTACAATTTCTTAAAAAAAGTTGGCAACAAATTGAGCAAAATAAGGCACAAACTATTTAATCATTTATGCGTTATCCTGACATCTTTAAAATCTGCTTAGCTCTGCTTCTGTTTTCAAGTGGCACTCTTTTGCATGCCGCAGTTGAGACCAAGGAGATCCTATTTCTGGCCGGAAAGAAAAGTCACGGCTACGGGACGCATGAGCACAAGGCAGGATCCATGCTATTAGCGCGCTGTCTTAATGAGAGTGGGCTCGATATAAAAGCGAAAGTAGTGATTGATGGCAAATGGCCCCAAGGAGAAGAAAATGAAGCAAGGCCTGATTCGGTCGTCATGTATTGTGATGGATTTAAGCGCCATTTGGCGAAAGAGCACCAAAGTGAGATACAAGCATGGGTCGACCATGGTGTGGGCGTCGCTTGCTTACATTTTGGTGTTGAGGTCGAGCCTGAGGATTTAGGAGCGCAATTCCTTGATTGGATCGGTGGCTATTTCGAAATCGGCTGGTCAGTTAATCCACACTGGACCGCCGTCTTTAATGACTTTCCCGAGCATCCAATTACGCAAGGGGTGCAGCCTTTCTCTATCCTTGATGAATGGTATTATCATATGCGCTTTCAGCCTGAAATGAAGGGCGTGACTCCAATTTTATCTGCATTGCCGCCAGTGCACAGCCTTACGGATCGCTCTAAGGATACCAATCGCGGTAGTAATCCTACTGTTCTGACTGCAGTGCAAGCTGGCGAGAAGCAACATGTCGCCTGGGCCTACGATCGACCTGATGGGGGGCGAGGATTTGGTTTCACTGGCGGTCATTTTCACAAGAACTGGCAGCAGGATGATTTCCGTAAAATCGTGCTTAATGCTATCGTTTGGACTGCAAAGTGCGAGGTGCCTGAAGGCGGAGTATTTTCTCGCACCCCGACCGATATCGAAATGGAAGCTAATCAAGATTACCCGAAACCAGAGACTAAGAAATAACACATCAAGTAACCCAATCACTCATTATGAAAACTTCCCTAATCACTCTTCTCTTCCCAGCTATATCGTTCGGCCTTAATGCGGAACCGATCAAAGCCTTGTTAATTACTGGAGGCTGCTGTCATGATTATGATTCGCAGCGAGAAATTATCCCGGCGGCAGTCGATCTTTATTCTAAACTGCCCGTAGAGTGGACAATCTACCACCAGCGCACAAAGGCAGGTGATCGCCTCTTGGAACTGTATCAGAACCCTGATTGGGCAAAGGGCTATGATGTTGTGGTTCACAACGAGTGCTTCGCTAACATTGGCGACGTCGATTATATAGAAAATATCTTAAAGCCCCATCGTGAAGGAGTGCCTGCGATCATGATTCATTGTTCCATGCATTGTTACCGAACTGGACCGACTGCTGAAGACTGGTGGAAGTTCTGCGGCGTGCATTCCCCTGGGCATGGGCCAAAGCACCCCTTTGAAGTTAAAATTACAAAGCCGGAACATGAAATCATGCAAGGCATGAGTGACTGGAATACGCCCCAAGGTGAGCTCTATTTTATCAAGACCGCATATCCCACGATGACGCCGCTAGCGGAGTCACTCTCCGAAAAGACGAAGACGATGCATACGAATATATGGGTCAATGCATACGGACCCAACGAGACAAGGGTTTTCGGGACTTCGATCGGCCATCACAATGAAACCATGCTCGACCCTAATTACATGGTGATGATTACTCGCGGACTTCTTTGGGCAGCGGGTAAGCCGGTTGTTGAAAACATAAACAGCAGTAGCAAATAACCTCATCCAGTTCCCAAAATACTCATGAATAACTTCACACGTCGCGATTTCGTTAGAGCTGCCGCAGTTTCTGCCGCAGCGGTCTCCACTTTTAATATCCTCGGTGCGCAAACCGTAAACGGTATTAACACCAGTAAAATAAAGGTCGGGCTTATCGGTTGTGGTGGGCGCGGTATCGGCGCGCTCGGGGACTTTAAGGAAGCCGCGGAGTTACTCGGCATTGAAGTCCAAGTCGTCGCGGTGGCAGATGCCTTCGAAGACAAGGTCAAGGGGGCGGTTCAGAAGTTCGGGCTGTCCGCTGAACAAGGGCATTTTGGATTTACTGCGTATCAAATCGTGGCGAGCTCGGATGCCGAGGTCGTGATCATGGCGACGCCGCCGAATTTTCGCCCCGTGCACTTTGAAGCCTGTGTTGAAGCTGGTAAGCACTGCTTCATCGAGAAGCCTGTTGCAGTCGATCCTGTTGGCGCGCGAAAGGTCATCGAAGTCGGTGAACTCGCTAAGTCGAAGGGCCTCACGGTAATTGCTGGCACGCAACGTCGTCACCAGAAAAACTACCTTGATATGGTCGCCAAGGTGAAGGCCAATGCAATCGGTCAAATCGTTGGTGGTGCGATCTCTTGGAATATGGGCGTGTTGTGGAAAGTGTCACGCAAGCCAGGGATGAGTGATGCGGAATTTCTTGCACGTAACTGGCTCAACTTTACCGAGATGTCCGGCGATCATATTTGCGAGCAACATGTGCACCAGATGGATGTGACCAACTGGGTGATGGGGCGTCCGCCGAAATCGTTCATTGGTTACGGTGGTTGCGCACGTCGCGAGATCGCAGGCGGCAATCAATTTGATTTCTTTAGTGTGGATATGGATTATGGCGAGGGGAGACACATCCATAGCCAATGTCGCCAAATTGACGGTTGCTATAACCGAGTGGGCGAGAGCTTCCGTGGCACGACGGGCTACACGAACGGCACCAAGGTCAATGGTCAGGATGTATCGATCGAGCCGGCGGTGGTTCAGCATAGCTCCGGCATGATTCAAGAGCATGTGGATCTACTCAGCAGTATTCGTGGCAACGGCGAGCCGCTCAACCGCTCTCGTGAGGTGGCAGATGCGACGATGTGTGCGATCGGCGCACGTATCTCTGCTTATACCGGGCAACTGGTGCGCTGGGTGGATCTGACTGCCAATACCAAGTCTCCTTTTTATAGTCTAACACTCGCACCAGCAGCGCTCGACTTCGAAGCAGGCGATGTGACAATGCCAGACGAATTACCAACGGTGCCGGGCAAAGAAAAGGACTGGCGTGAGCGAGGGTAGATTAAAACGAATTGAAATAATATAGTATGCTGCGCACCTTCCAGCTCTTGTTCCTCCCTATCCTTGCTGCTTGCAGCTTATGGGCGGCAGATAAACCTAATATCATCGTCTTTCTGGTCGATGACATGGGGCTGATGGATACGTCGGTGCCGTTTCTCACAAATGATGCTGGAGAGCCAGTAGTCCATCCGCTCAATGAGTGGTATCGCACGCCGAACATGGCGCGCTTGGCCGCCCAGGGCACGCGCTTTAGCACCTACTACGCGCAGAGCGTGTGTTCGCCTACCCGCGCAACGGTCATGACCGGGCAAAATGCCACGCGCCATGCCACCACGCAGTGGATTCGCCCCTCTGGAAATAACAAAGGTAAGTTTGGTCCAGAAGAGTGGAATTGGACGGGCTTGAAGAAAGCAGACGTCACTTTGCCACGTGTGTTACAGGCGGCAGGCTACCGGACGCTGTTTTTGGGCAAGGCGCACTTCGGGCCACTCGGATCCGAAGGCGCGGACCCTTTGAACTTGGGTTTTGATGTGAATATTGGCGGTGCTCCCTGGGGGCGTCCGAAAAGTTATTACGGTCGAGACCATTATGGCAATCACCCGAAATATGCTGAGAATATGACGCACAATGTGCCCCATCTTGAGGCATACTATGAAAGCGATACGTATCTGACAGAGGCATTAACGCTGGAGGCCAACAAAGAGATCAGCAAAGCGGTCGAAGCCGAGGAGCCGTTTTTCATGTTGATGTCGCACTACGCCCTGCATGCTCCGTTTGATTCGGACCCGCGCTTCGCTCCGAACTACGCAGATTCTGATAAATCAAAAGGTGCCAAAGCGTTCGCGACGATTGTCGAGGGGATGGATAAATCACTCGGCGATATGATGGATCACCTCGAAGCACTGGACGTGGCAGAGGATACATTGATCATCTTCTTGGGCGACAATGGCAGCGATGCGCCACTTGGTAAGACTCACGAGGTCGCCAGCTCCGCGCCGTTGCTCGGTAAGAAAGCCACGCACTACGAAGGCGGCATGCGTGTGCCGTTTATTGCCGCGTGGGCAAAGCCAGATGCATCCAATCTTGAGCAGCAACGCATACCGATTGAGCAAGGCTCGATTCAGCCTCAATTCGGCACCATTATGGATCTTTATCCGACGATTCTGGAAGTCGCCGGTGCGACCAATCCAGCAGGGCATATCTACGATGGTTACGGCCTTGGGAAATTGCTTTCGGGGCAGAGTGACGACTCGCACCCGGATGTGTTCTTAATGCACTTCCCTCACGATCACCGCAGTAAATACTTTACCATTTATCGGAATGGCGACTGGAAGCTGGTGTATCATTATTATCCGAAAATGAATAAGCAGAAGTCGCACTACGAACTGTTCAATTTGAAAGATGACTTTGCCGAGTCACAGAACCTCGCAAACTCGAATCCCGAGAAGCTCAACGCAATTATTCGCGCTATGGTCGCTCAGTTGAACGCAGAAGGTGCATTGTTTCCGGTCGATGCTGAGGGCAACGAACTACACCCGATCATTCCATGAAATTTGCCCCATCATAACGAAACCATTGTAACAGTATTATGAAAAAGAACACCGCCACACCTGTTTCCACACGTCGTGATTTCATGACCAAGAGTGCGCTTGCGGGCGCCGGGTAAGTCGGTTGTTGAAAACATAAACAGCAGCAGCAAATAATTTAATCATCGTAAAATTAGTTAAATCTCAAACGCATACATTATGAAAAATAGTTTACTTGAATCACCCTTTGACAGGCGCAATTTTCTTAAAAAAAGCGCGGTAGCTGGCGCAGGCTTTATGATCGCTCCGTCAGGATCGTTGTTTGGTGCCGCCTCGGCTAATAATCGCCTTAACATTGCTTTGATCGGAGCCTATGGCCGCGCTAAAGCACACTACGGCACTCTGCACAAAGAAAACGTCGTTGCGATTTGCGATGTCAGTCGCGACAACCTTGCTTTTGCTGCAAAGGAATTCCCTAAAGCTAAGATCTACGAGGACTGGCGAAAATGTCTGGACCATCCAGGGCTCGACTCAGTTCTTTGCTGTACCCCAGATCATCATCACGCCTTCATTTCAAACTGGGCTCTCAATCGTGATCTGCACGTCTACATGGAAAAGCCGCTCGGCATTACTGTCAACGAGGCAAGAATCGTGCGTGAGACCTATTTGAAGAAGAAACATAAGTTGGCTACTCAGGTAGGTATGCAGCGCCATGCCTACCATAACTTTTCTAGGTTGCGTGAAATGATCCACGATGGCGCGATTGGTGAGCTTAAAGATGTTCATGTCTGGGGTAATCGGCAGATACCCAAGCCAGGCTATTTACCAGCTGCAGGCACGCCGCCGGATGGCCTAAACTATGACCTTTGGCTCGGACCTTCGCCAGAACATCCTTACAATCCAGGCTATTTTACAGGACGTCCCGGAGCCAACTGCCTTCAGTGGAACATGTATTGGGATTTCGGCATCGGTCAGATGGGTGATATGGGCAGTCACACTATGGATTTGGTCTGGAATGTGATCGATGCAAAGTTGCCTAGCTCCGTCAAAGTCTCTTCACCCGAAGCCTTTAATCCAGACGTGACACCAGTCAATTTAACATCGACCTACATGTTTCCTAAAAACGACTGGCGAGAGAAGATTCGTGTTACATGGTATCAAGGTGGAGCAATGCCGAAATCCCCATCTAATTGGCTTGATTTAAATAAAATTGGGCACGGTGCGATGTTTAAGGGTGATAAGGGTTTTGTTATCGCGGACTTTAGCAACCGTATGCTCTATCCATCTGGTAAGGATATTGATCTGACCTACTTTAAGCCACGCACAAAAGATGAAATCGCGCCACCTTTGGGTAATTTTCAAGAGCAGTGGACTCGAGCTTGTAAAAATGACCAGCCTTCTGAGACCGCTTGTAATTTCGAATACAGTGCGAACATGATTGAGACGATGTGCCTTGGCTTGGCGGCCTTTCGTGCCGGTGTTCCGCTAGATTATGATGGGGATCGAGGTCAGTTTTCCAACAATGCGGCGGCCAATCAGTATTTAACCAAACCTTATCGTGAGGGTTGGACCTTCGACGGATAATAGTACATCTATGTCAGATGGGCGCGCATGTTTATGAAAGGCATGTCGTGGTTGAGCATGTATTTACGTTACGAGGCATTGATAGCACTCGCAAGATTCACGTTGATTGCATTTTAATCTAACTTACTTTCTTTCCCTCTCTTAAAACGGTCAATTTACAGTTCCTCGCTGAATATTTTCTCAGTGATTTTCCAAAACTTTCCCTGCTTGCGAGCTATTACATGAGAGGGCATGCGGAGTTGCGATTGCATTTTTATGGCTTCGGCAACAGTGTTTATTTTGAGCTTTAACTCAGGCTTTCTCATGTGCGATCTTAGAAAGTTGATGCTGAATTTTTTTAAGCTTGTCTGAGTGTTGAGGTAATGAACTTCAGCGAGGAATTGTGCGTCGTAGTCGTAATACTTCACTTGGAGATAAGGATTTCCATTTTTGTCGACGCGCTCAAGCATCTCAATCGAATCTGGTGTAAGCACATGAGCATCTTTTGAAAGCTTCGCTTGTTTGAGTTTTTCGTCAGCATCGATCATCACGCCGCCGCATTTACTGCAATCACGAGCGGTCACGTCATTTTGAGTGGTGCATTGCGGGCAGATCTTGAATCGAAAGCGATAGCAGCAAGGTGTCATTGTATAAGTGTCTGGATTGGTTTTCGCTCCGCGGCAATTACGACCGAAGTGCTCGACCACATTCCCTTCCTCGTCGAGGATTCCCCAAAAGTCATTAACGAAGCCGCATTCGGGGCAGGGGACCTGCACGGCAACTGACTCGGATGTGGCTTTTCTATCACCAATCTCAGGGCTGTAGATGCTGTGACCCATTCCGGTATAATCCAGAACCAAACAATCCTTTTTATTTGTGTCCAAGCGTAAACCACGCCCGATGATTTGTTGATACAAACTAATTGATTCCGTTGGGCGGAGAATCGCGATTACGTCGACGTGCGGCGCGTCGAATCCAGTCGTTAGCACGGATACGTTTACTAAATATTTAAACGCTTTTTTCTTAAAATCGTGTATGATTTGATCACGCTCACTCACTTCGGTGGATCCTAAGATAAGCCGAGCCTGACCAGGGGGGAGGCAGTCCATTATTTCCTGCGCATGTCTCACCGTAGAGCTGAAAATCATGACACCCTGCCTCTGGTCGCTATCAGTAATATCAATGATGTTTTTAATGATAAGTGGTGTGAGTCGTCTTTGTTGGTTGAGTAGTTTCTCTACCTGAGCGATCGTATACAATTGACCACTTTCCGTGAGTTCAGAGAAGTCATAAGATGTCACTGGATTATCTACTTTTACAGGGGGCGTAAGGTATTGATTCCTAATCATATACTCTAGTGACAGATCATAGATACAGTGCCTAAAGAAGCGGAGCTCCTGAGTCTTTATTTCACCGCGGAGTGCGTAATTGTAGATCCAGCCGAGTCCTAGTCGGTAAGGAGTCGCGGTTAGCCCCAAGATACAGATGCGATGATTGTTCAGCTTAAGCTGTTGGATCACTTTCGCGTATTGACTGTCTGGTTCAAGGCCGACGCGGTGGCATTCATCGATGACAACTAGTGTAAAATTACTAAAGAAGGTGTCGTCCGCTTTAGCAACCGACTGGATGCTGCCGAAGATCACTTTTTGTTTGCTATCCTTTTGTTTCAATCCCGCCGAATAGATCCCCGCTTGCAGGCTATAACTTTCATATTTTATATGATTCTGTTCAACCAGTTCTTTGACGTGGGCGAGCACCAAGACGCGGCCATGTGCTATTTTAGCCAACTCCGCGATGACCAAACTCTTACCGGCACCAGTGGGTAAAACGATGACTGCGGGGTCTCGTTTTTTTCTGAAGTAATTGAGTGTACGATCAACCGCTTCCTGCTGGTATGTCCTGAGCTTATACATTGGGCGGGTGAGTTATTTAAAGGGTCTTTTGAAGTATTGGAAATAAGGCAACTTTTTTGTATGGCTACTGAGTGGTCTAGCTAGAGGCGAGATTTGTTACCTGTAACACAGTGACGATAAGACCAGGTGGATACGGACTGGATCAATCACGCGCGTTATATCTAATTTGAAGGAGATAAGTAGACGCAAAAAAGCGACGAACTCCTATTGAAGATCGCCGCTAAATGGCGGGATAGACGAGACTTGAACTCGCGGCCTCCTGCGTGACAGGCAGGCGCTCTAACCAACTGAGCTACTACCCCAAAAAATGGGAAAGTTGGACAGTAAAAATCGGATTGTCCATGTCAAGCGGTGTTTCTTTGAATATGAAAATAATTGTGCTGAGCTATTTCAGCATGCATTTTTGCACTAGAATCCAATTTAAACCCTAAATAATACGAAATAATATTCGTGCTTTACTTGTTATTATTTATGCGGATCTTAGAGCATATGTTACCTCAGGAATCACGCTGGAATTTTTTCACAAATCATGCGCACATCCTCATTTACTTGGAGGCGCACCCTGATCAAACATTACGACGCGTGGCTTTGGCTATTGGAATCACTGAACGGGCAGTCCAACGAATCGTGGCTGAACTGGAAGAGGGCGGTTATTTGAAGCGAGCTAAGGTAGGTCGGCAGAACAAATACGAGATTAATGGGGATACGCCTCTGCGACATTCCCAAGAGTCTCACCGCTCCGTAAAGGAGCTTTTAGATTGGGTAAAGCCCTCTGCTGCAGATACTAAAGATGAATATAATGCGCTTGAAAACTGGACTGTAGGCGAGCACGGATCGGAAGTTTGAATTAACGTATCATTTTATCCTGATATCTTGATATATTGCTTGCAATTATTTCGTAAGCGACATTATTTCACCTGTTTTATGAGTAAAAATTTCATCTTTTCTTCCGAGTCAGTCGGCGAAGGCCACCCCGATAAAGTATCTGATTATATCTCTGACAGTGTGCTGGATGCCTGCCTGGAACAAGACCCTATGAGTCGCGTGGCTTGCGAGACGCTGGTCAAGAGCAACTGCGTTTTCCTTGCCGGTGAAATCACCACAAATGCGAAGCTAAATTATGAAGAGATTGTTCGTGAGGCTATTCGTGAGATCGGATATGTGAATGACGATGATATCTTTCACGCTGATAAGGTCTTTATTTCCAATATTTTGACTGCACAATCTGCTGACATAAAGCAGGGGGTAGACGCCGCTGGCGCCAAAGGAAAAGACACTGTCGAGCAAGGTGCGGGTGACCAAGGTATCATGTTTGGATATGCATGCAATCAAACTCCCGAACTAATGCCGGCACCGATCATGTATGCGCATCAACTGCTTCGTGAGATGGCGCATCAACGTAAGGACGTAAATATCCCGTGGCTTCGTCCTGATGTGAAGAGCCAGGTCGCGCTTGAGTATGTCGACGGCAAAGCAGTAAGCATTAAAAACGTGGTTATCTCGACGCAACACGCCGCAGATGTAAATCACGAGGTGATTAAGGAATTCTGCATTGAGGAAGTAATCCGTAGGGTGCTACCCGCTGAACTTTTGAATGACCAGACGGAGTATCTGATTAACCCTACGGGTAATTTCGTAATTGGTGGCCCTCAAGGCGACGCTGGTTTGACTGGTCGTAAAATTATCGTGGATACATACGGTGGTTGGGCGCGCCACGGTGGTGGTGCTTTCTCTGGCAAAGACCCTTCAAAGGTCGATCGCTCAGCGGCTTACTTCACTCGCTGGGTAGCAAAAAATATCGTGGCAGCTGGCCTTGCTGAGGCTTGCGAACTCGAGGTCGCTTACGCCATAGGCCATCCATATCCGACAAGCATTCACGTGGATACTTTCGGCACTGGCGAAGTCGAAGACGCTAAGATCGCCGCTGCTGCACAGGCGGTCTTTAGTTTCAAACCAGCTGATATTGTAAGCCAGCTTGATTTACTTCGCCCGATCTATCGGGAATCCACTCACTATGGTCACTTCGCAAAGAAGAACCTTCCTTGGGAATCTACTTCAAAAGCTGAGGCACTCAAGGCAGCACTATAAAAAATTTCAACTACTATGAGCACAGATACACTGACTAAAACGACGACCGATTATAAGGTTAAGGACATCAACCTCGCGGACTTCGGCCGCAAGGAGGTCGAAATTGCGCAATTTGAAATGCCTGGGCTTATGGCGACTCGCGAAAAATATGCCACGGAGCAACCGCTCAAGGGCGTTCGTGTGATGGGCTCCTTACACATGACGATTCAAACTGCGGTCCTCATCGAAACACTTAAAGAACTTGGTGCCGATATTCGCTGGTGCTCGTGTAATATCTTTTCAACCCAGGATCACGCCGCTGCTTACGTGGCCAAAAACTTAGATGTGCCGGTTTTCGCGTGGAAGGGCGAGACACTTGAGGAATACTGGTGGTGCACTGAGCAAGCGCTCACTTGGCCGGATGGCACTGGTCCACAACTCATTGTCGACGACGGCGGAGACGCCACACTTCTCATTCACAAGGGTTTTGAACTTGAAGACGGTAGTGACTGGGTCGAGTCCGATTCGGACAGCCTAGAAGAAGAAGTCATTAAGCGCCTGCTCAAGAAGATTAACTTAGAGAAGCCTGCTGATCACTGGCACAAGGTCGTTAAAGACTGGAAGGGAGTTTCCGAGGAAACCACAACAGGTGTGCACCGTCTCTACGAAATGCACAATGCAGGCAAACTTCTCGTTCCTGCCATCAACGTAAATGACTCAGTGACCAAAGCGAAGTTCGATAATCTTTACGGCTGCCGCGAGTCTCTACTCGATGGTATTAAGCGTGCGACCGATGTTATGATCGCTGGTAAAGTTGGCGTGGTCTGTGGTTACGGTGACGTGGGTAAGGGTTGTGCCGCTGCCCTTAAGGGCATGGGTGCTCAAGTTGTAGTGACTGAAGTGGATCCGATCTGCGCATTACAAGCTGCGATGGAAGGTCACCGTGTTCTTACCGTAGAGGACACCCTGGGTTGGGCTGACATTTATGTCACCACTACGGGCAACTACGGTATTATTACTGCTGACCATATGTCCAAGATGAAGGATCAAGCGATCGTTTGTAATATTGGTCACTTCGATAATGAAATCGGTGTGGATGCACTCAATGATATGCCAGGTGTTGATGTTGAAAGTATCAAGCCTGATGAAGAGGGTGCGGTTGATAAATACACCTTTGAGGACGGACGTAGCATTTACTTGCTCGCGAAAGGTCGTCTTGTAAATCTTGGTTGTGCGACTGGACACCCCAGCTTCGTGATGTCGAATAGCTTCACCAACCAAGCGCTCGCACAGATCGAACTGTGGAAGCAAGTCGAGAAATATACACCAGGTGTTTACATTCTTCCTAAGCACATTGACGAAGAAGTTGCTCGTCTTCACCTAGAGAAGATTGGATGCAAGCTCACGACCTTGAGCCAAGATCAAGCTGACTACATTGGTGTAAAATCTGATGGCCCTTATAAATCCGATCATTATCGCTATTAGGCGGAAATTTTACGTAGATTATTTCTCAAATGCGCTCTGGTTGATTCGGGGCGTTTTTTTGTAGGTCGCCTGCGCTGGGTCTTTAGATGGGTTAATATCTTCGGTTCGCAAGGAATGTAGACTTGTCCAACGCCGCCTAGTAACAGGCTTAAGCGCTATTCGGAAACTCTCTAATC
>QXZH01000063.1:0-9717 GCA_009886465.1 Opitutaceae bacterium | reverse complement strand
TATTAGGTCCTAACGGCGCAGGTAAAACGACCACCTTTTACATGGTCGTCGGCCTCGTGCCTGCGACAGAAGGCAAGGTCTATCTCAATGACGATGATCTGACGGATCTCCCTATGTATCGGCGTGCTCGCTTCGGGATTGGCTACTTGCCGCAAGAGGCATCGGTTTTTCGTAAAATGACGGTCGAACAAAATATCCGTGCGATCGCTGAGACCATGCCCTACGACAAAGCACAACGCGAAGCCAGCATCGAACAGCACCTTGAAGAGCTCGGCTTGACCCATTTGGCCGAGCAAAAGGCCTACACTTTGAGTGGTGGCGAGCGCCGGCGCCTAGAGATCTCTCGCGCTTTGGTCACGAACCCAAAATTTCTTTTGATGGACGAACCATTTAGCGGTGTCGATCCGATTAGCGTGAACGAGGTACAAAAGATTATCGTCCAGCTTAAAGAACGAGGGATCGGTATCCTCATTACCGACCATAATGTGCGCGAGACTCTTGCTATCGTCGACCGCGCCTACCTCCTGCACGAGGGTTCGATTCTGGCCGAAGGCTCTAGCGAATTTCTGATCAACGATCCGAAGAGCCGGGAGTTGTATCTCGGCGAGAATTTTAACATGTAAGCGAATTAAAAGTATGCCCGTGATACAGCGTAACAAAACCAAGTTTGTCGAAGCCGTCTCGGTTCGCGATTTCTACGACTCCTTTAAAGAGCCGCTGGAGATGGAGTTAGTCGCGGGCGAGTCGGGTCTCGATAACATGATTAAGGAGCGTAGCTTAAACCGCCCCGCACTGGCTATGGTTGGCTTTTTCAAAGCCTTTGCCGCCAAGCGTATTCAGCTATTAGGAGCTGGCGAGATGGCTTTTATTCGAGAAAAAACAGAAGCCGATCGAGTCGCTATCATGACGGAGATTTTGAAGCGCAAAGTGCCATGTTTGATTATCTCGGGAAATTTAGCCCCCTCGAAGGCGCTCTGTAAGCTTGCCGATCAATATAAGACGCCGATTATCCGCTCACCGCTCAAATCAAAGACCTTTACGACAGAAGCTACGCTCTTACTCGAAGATAAATTTGCCCCTCGCACTAACATGCACGGTACATTGCTCGATATAAAAGGGATTGGTACTTTAATTTGCGGAGAAAGTGGCGTCGGTAAGAGTGAGTGTGCGCTAGCTCTAATCGAGCGGGGGCATAGCTTGGTCGCAGACGATTTGACATATGTGAAACGCGTTAGTGAGAGAGAATTACTTGGCACATCTTCAGAGCTCAGTCGTGGCTACATGGAGTGCCGGGGTCTTGGCATCATTAACGTGGCCGAGTTATTCGGTGTGCGCTCGGTGCGGGTCGAAAAACGCATCGACTTAATTATCAATTTCCATAACTGGACCACTGGCATGCATGAAGAACGCACGGGACTGGAAGAACAATACATGGAAATCCTAGGTCTGAAGGTGCCGCTGATGGAAATACCGGTTCGCCCAGGGCGCGATATGGCTCGACTGACCGAAGTGGCCGCCATGGTGCAAGCGCTCATGAAAATTGGTCACGATTCCGCCTCCGAATTTAATGACCGGCTGATCGCTCACATGTCAAAGTAGGGCGATTTGCTCTAAGAAATTTATTTTCAATAATAACAATCGACTTAACACATCAATAAAGAAACTAATATCAAAAATATAATGAGGCATATAACCTTGTCCAAGATTACAGAAATACCGCTTTTTCAGTGCTTAACGAAACTGTCACAGATCCGTAAAATTGTCTTTGAGAATCTTTAAAAGTTTATTCAGTGGGCGAGTGTGAATAACTTGTGTAGAACTTGTCCTTGCCATGTGCTTTTAGCTGCTGATTCTCTACGTAATTGACTCGCACTTAGTCATCAGATTTATCTTATTTTCAACGACTTACAAATTTTCAGCATTTATTTTATTCTTAAAAAAACACGTAACTAACTAATTAAGAACGATTAGCGGTTTTATTTATGCCAGATGCGCTACATCCTCACAGACCAATCTAATTTTTCCGCACATTTTCCTTCCGTCTTCGCAACCCGAGTATCTTTGTGACCAGCACATTACAAAGAGTTGTGAATAAATCATAATTATTTATATTATTCTAACGCATATGCCTTCTACGCCAATAGCAGATACTCTCTGGCAAAACACCAACAAAGAACTCAAAAACCTTTTCCCTGAAGATGTTTATGAAATGTGGTTTAGCGAGCTCGTATGCACGTTAGAATCAGATTCTAAGCTCGTATTAACTACTCACAGTGAATTCAACGCTATTTGGATCGAGAATAACTTTCTAGATGTTATCAGTCAGCAAGCACGTAGCTTTGCGGGCACTGCAATCGAGGTTTCTATCGAAGTCGAGCAAGCCCAAAAAGTTGCAGGTCCTGATCGGACAGATGCGGATGGCTTTGGCAAGGGTTTTAATAGCCGTGATAGTCGTCAATCACCTGATTTGCGTAACAATCGCCCAGTCTCTCAGAGTGCGCCGACCCACCGCACGCTGATCAACCCGACCAATACTTTTGAAAATTTCGTTGTCGGCTCTGGCAGTCAACTCGCTCACGCCGCATCCATTGCGGTGGCCAACGCACCAGGTCGTGCCTACAACCCACTCTTTGTATTCGGTGAGACGGGACTTGGTAAAACGCATCTTATGCATGCGGTCGCTCACCAGATGTTGGCGAATAATCCAAACGCGAAGATTGCCTACGTCTCAACAGAGAAGTTCACTAATGAATTTATTCACGCCATTCGTGAGAATAAATTAACTAAGTTCCGTAAGTATTACCGTAATGTCGACGCCTTACTCGTTGACGACATCCATTTTCTCTCTGGCAAAGAGAGCACGCAAGAGGAGTTCTTCCATACCTTTAACGATCTCTTCGAGTCAGGCCGCCAGATCTTCCTTGCAAGTGACCGTCCTGCCAACGAGATCGAGCGTCTTGAAAACCGCTTAATCTCTCGTTTTCAGTGGGGCTTAGTTACCGACATACAAGCGCCAGACTTTGAGACTCGCTTTGCGATCCTTCGTAACAAGGCCTTGGCTATGAAGATCGAACTAGATGAAGAGATTATGGAGTTTCTCGCCGAACGCGTCTCGCGCAATGTGCGCCGTATGGAAGGTGCGCTCACTCGTATCGCGGGTTATGCTAATTTGATTGACCGTAAGCTTGACCTTAATGCTGTCGAGCGCCTGCTAAGCGATCTTCTTCACGAAGAAGCAGCGAGCAAAGTAACCGTCGATCAAATCCAAAAAAAGGTCTCCGACTATTATAAGATTCGCTTTAGTGAACTCATCGGTCGTCGCCGCACCAGCGCCATAGTTTTTCCGCGCCAAGTCGCTATGTATATTTCTCGGACGCTCACCAGTGATCCGCTCAAATCAATTGGTGACGCCTTCGGCGGTCGTGACCACGGCACCGTGATCCATGCATGCAAGCAAGTAGAGAATATGATGGAGCAAGACGGCAGCGTAAAACGCGGCGTCGATTATCTAATCAAGCAACTCTCGAAAGAGCGTAGCTAAATTGTTTTAAACAATGTATCAGATGACCAATCACTCGATACGAATCTGTCGAAAAGCTACAAGGCTGAGGTAGAGCTGTCCTGCCCTTTGGCTCAGTCTATTTCGGCTCAGTTATTGTTACGATTTCGGGCTCATCTGAATGTTCTGCGGCTTGCGCATTGCATTTGGACTTAGCCTGGTTGTAGAAGAAATCCTGGGCACTCATCAGGTAGGTCCCCTTTTTGCGGGAGACTTTGTGGTAGGAGCCATTTGCGCGTAGGATGCTTGCGTGGTGCGTGTCTTGAAGATAGATCTCTAGTAGCGCTTTGACGCGCTTGCGATTTTCGGGGTCTTCGATTGGGAAGACGGTTTCAATTCGGCGATAGAAGTTGCGCGGCATCCAGTCGGCGCTACCTGCCAAGATGTGGGGCTGACTACCGCTGCTATTTTCGAAGTAGAAGATGCGACTGTGCTCTAGGTAGCGCCCGAGTATACTACGCACGCGGATGTTTTCGCTGACGCCTTTTATGTTAGGCACTAGATTACAGATACCACGAACAATGAGATCGATCTTTACACCAGCCTGAGATGCGCGGTAAAGGTTTTCAATAGTTCCTTGGTCGACGAGGCTGTTAGTTTGTACTATGATGCGAGCGGGCTTGCCAGTTTTGGCGTTATGAGTCTCGGAGCGGATGTATTTCTGCATCGTATCATGCAGGGTAAAGGGGGCGACGAGTAACTTCTTAAAGCTTGGAGTGAGAGAGAAGCCAGTCAGTGTGTTAAAGAGTCCGGCGACTTCATTGGTGATGTCTTTTTTACATGTAAATAAACTGAGGTCGGTGTAGAGGTGGGCGGTTTTTGGGTTATAATTGCCGGTACCGAGGTGGACGTAGCGTCGCAGTTCGGTCCCTTCTCGGCGCACAACCATGCAGGTTTTACAGTGAGTCTTTAGACCAACGATTCCATAGACTACGTGCACACCTTCGTCTTCGAGTTGGCGTGCCCATTGAATGTTGTTGGCCTCGTCAAAGCGCGCTTTGATTTCCACAAGCACAGTGATTTGTTTACCTCGGCGAGATCCTTCGATCAGCGCTTTGATGATCGGGGAGTCACCGGATGTGCGGTAGAGAGTCTGTTTGATCGCAAATACTTGAGGGTCATGCGCCGCTTGATTGAGAAAGTCGATGATAGGCTGGAAGCTTTCGTATGGGTGGTGCAGGAGAATGTCTTTAGCCGCGATCTGCTCAAAGATGCGTTGAGGGTTTTCCAGCTCTTTCGGTAGGTAGGGGGTATGTTTAGGGAATTTAAGGTCCTTACGGTCAATTAAATCATAAGCGGTCATTAAGCGAAAGAAATTGATTGGGCCGTCAATCGTGTAAACATTTTCTGTAGGAATCTTAATTGCGTGTATGAATTCCTGTATCAGTTTCGGGTCGGCTCCTTTTCCGATTTCTAGACGCACGGCATCGCCTTTGTGCCTATTCATCAATTCTTCTTCGATTTTTGACAGCAGGTTTTCCACCTCTTCTTCATCGATGTATAGGTCGCTGTTACGCGTGATACGGAAGGGTACTGCTGAGGTCACTTTATAGCCAGGGAAGAGGCGCTTGATGAAGCGCTGCACGATGTCACCCAGAGAGATGTAAACGCTGGCTTTTCCTCGTCGAGTGACGCCGACTTGTATAATACGCGGGAGCGCTCGGGGGATCGAGACGATTGCCATCATCCGCTCGATAATGCGCGTTTCGGGGTCGTCAATTGAAGCTAGAATGTAGAGCGCTTTGTTAGACAACTGTGGGAATGGGTGTGCTGGATCGATGGCGAGGGGGGTCAGTACAGGGAAGACTTGTTCTTCAAAGTATTGTTTCACCCAGTTCTTTTCGCTACGGGTTAATTCGTCATAGCCGCAGAACAAAATATCGGACTTTTCGAGACTGGGGACGATTTGTTGCTTCCAGCAGTCGTATTGGTCGGACACCAATCGTTTGACGATAGCCTGAACGCGGCGAAGCTGCTCTTTAGCTCCGAGTCCATCAGGTCCTAGTTCGCTCGCGCCAGATTTAACTTGTTGGAGTAAGCCTGCGACGCGGATTTCGAAAAACTCGTCGAGGTTTGAGCTAACGAATGCAAGGAACTTCATTCGCTCAAGTAGTGGGTAATCGACAGATTGAGCCTGCTGTAATACGCGCCGATTGAAGGTCAACCAGCTGAGCTCACGGTTGAAATAAGGGAAACGAGGTGTGGTATTGCTAGTTTTTGTGGTGCTCATTGCGGTTGACTATATGTGTCGGCCTTCAAGCCTTTAGGCAAGCTAAGCCGCTTATTCGTAGTCAATTTTAACATTATTAGAATTGGCCCCCTCGTGACTAGACCCTGTCCGGGTTGTAATCGTCAGAAAATAGATGCGCCTCTCACCCTTGCTCCATAGGCAGTAGAAAAAATCACACTCCTTATTCGTGTACTTATCCTCAATGCTTATTGCTGTTCCTGCCAAGGAGGGGCGTTTTGTGAAAATTCTGCACAAACTTAATTTCCAGCTTCCGCTAGCGCGTTTTGACTGTTAATTTAATTTAATGGAACATGCTCAACCCTCTTCTCGTCGTCAGTTTTTGAAACTCTCTGGTCTTGCCGGTGCGGCATCGATCCTTCCCGGTTGTAGCACGGTAGCTAATACTGTAGTCAAGCCAGTTGGTCAGGCTAAGAACGTTATTTATTTGATGGTTGATGGGCTCTGCAATGGTACCGTCGGACTCGCTCATCATTGGCAATTGCGCCACAAGGCGACGCCTCTGAACTGGATGCAGCTTTTCGAGCACGAAGGTTTGCATCGCGCCTATCAAGATACGGCTTCGGCTAACTCCCCGGTCACCGACTCGGCCGCTGCGGCCAGTGCTTGGGGCTCTGGGCATCGGGTCAACAACGGCTCGATCAATGTCGACCCCTCTGGTAAATCGCTCAAACCTATTTTAAGTTACGCAAAAGAAGCGGGCAAAGCCACTGGCCTAGTCACTTCCTGTCGTATCACTCACGCCACGCCCGCAGGCTTTTCTACCAGCGTACCGAAACGCGGAATGGAGGATGCTATTGCACAGCAATACTTAGAACGCGAAATTGACGTCCTACTTGGAGGCGGCGCCCGTCATTTCCAACAAACTCAAGAAGACGGCAGCGTGATCGACTATATCCCACAATTTGAAGCGAAGGGCTATCAAATCGTTAAAACCGCTTCGGAGTTGTCCGCTGTTCGTAGAGGAGGATCCTTGTTAGGACTTTTTTCGCAAAGTCATATTCCTTATGCGATCGACCGTCAAAATGATCGCTCATACAAAGATGTACCAAATCTCGTTGATATGTTCAGGGCGGCCCTTAATCAGCTTGAAGGCATGAAAGATGGCTTCGTTCTTCAGGTCGAAGGTGGTCGGGTCGATCATGCTGGGCACGGTAATGATGCTGGCTGTATCCTACACGAATTTCTTGAATTTGATGCATGTATTCCCATCGCACTTGAGTTCATCGAGTCGCATCCCGATACGATGCTCGTCGTCACCACCGACCACGGCACTGGAGGCTGTCAGTTAGATGGCGCTGGATCTGCTTACCTCGATAGTGGACCCGCTTTGGATCGTATTAACCAGCTCAGGCATAGCTTCGAGTGGTTGCAGCAAGGCTTTGAAGCCACAGGTAAATTCAATCCTGTTTTGGTTAAAACTGCACTCGGGATCGAGCCGACAGATACGCAAGCTGCCATCGTTCAAGCCGCGCTTGATGGGGAAGTCCAGTATCTCAGTGGCGCCCTAAATCAGGCTTTTGGCAAACAGCTCAAAGAACTCACCGCCGTCGGTTGGACCTCGGATAAGCATACTTCGGAATGCGTCGAGCTATTCGCCTTCGGTCCTGGTTCCGAGGCGATCCCTCCTTTGATTAAAAATTACGAGATATTTGGTATTTTGACTAATGCCCTAGGCATTAAAGTTTAAGGGCTTGATCGCTTAGACTTCGAAGGTGTATCTACCTGCGTTCCTTCGGTCAGTGCGTTGAGCGCGCGGTAATCGACAATTGAGGGCCCGAGACGTTGAGCGTTATCGTAATGGCCGCCATCGGAGTATCCGTATCACCTCGATCTACCCCCGTAGTTTGCACGCCTGCTTCGAGCAGCTCCATTGGGTGTCCATAGTCATACCGTCTACGCTTCGCCTATCGCCAAAGTCAAAAAGCACTGATTTTCTGCGAAATTACCGCCTCACCGCCTTTATGCCTAGGCACAAAATTGGATGCATAAAGTAGACCGGTAATACGAGTCAGTATTTTCACGCTTCATAAAAATTTATCGCATTATGAAAATATATTTTATGTTCGCGCCACTAGATTACACTGCAGATTTAACTTTACACTTAATATTGGAGTAAATTATCTCCCCATCAATTTTTAAAGGCTTCACAATTTTTTTAATTCTTTAGTTATGTCTGTGTTTAAATCGAAAATATATTTATTCGTAATTTTGGTGCTGGGATCTATTTTTTCTTCTGGTCTGTGTGCTTACAAGCTTCCTTCAAGTAAGCCGAATATACTCTTCATACTTGTAGATGATATGGGCTATGCAGATATAAGTGTGCTTGGTCAGAAAAAGTATCAAACGCCTCACATAGATGCGATTTTTCATGGGGGTACCTATTTTACTAATGGTTATGTTACTAACTCTGTTTGTGCTCCTTCAAGGGCAGGTTTGATAACTGGGCGTTTAGGTAGTTATTTTGGCTTTGAAGCTAATCTTCCAGAAAGGAGCCACCTGCCTGACTCCACAATTGGATTAGATCCTGAGCAAAAGACGATTGCAGACGTCTTAAAGCCAGTCGGCTATAAGAGTATGTGTATTGGGAAATGGCACTTAGGTTACAATGATGATCTTTTCCATCCAAACAATCGTGGTTTCGATGAGTTTTTTGGCTTATTGGGTGGTTCTCGTTCGTATTACAAAATCGATTATGATCGGGGAAATTCTCTACAATATAATGGATCTTTTATCGATGAACCTGATGATATGTACATCACTGATTACTTAACTGATAAAGCAATAGCTTTGATCAAGCATCAGGTCAAACACACGCCTGAGCAACCGTTCTTTCTGTATATGTCCTATACCGCACCGCATGTTCCTATGCACGCTAAAGAGTCTGATCTCAAGCGTGTCGCGCACATCGAAAAAGAATTGCGCCGCACATATGCTGCAATGGTGTTATGTGTCGATGATAATATTGGGCGCTTGCAGGCATGTTTAGATGAACTAGGTATCTCAGATAATACTTTGATTGTATTTCTAAGTGACAATGGAGGGCCGATCGCTAATGCATCATGGAATGGTCAACTTCGTGGGAATAAAGGTTCCCTTTGGGAGGGTGGCATTCGGGTACCCTTTGCTCTAAAGTGGCCCGGTGTTATTCCAGCAAAAAAAATGAATCATACTTTTGTTAGTAGTGTTGATCTATTGCCAACTTTTGCAGCGGTTTCTGGTGCAGATCAGTTCGGCCCTGTCGCATCAGACGGCATGGATTTAATGCCTTTATTGCAAGGTGAACCTGGTGAGTATATTGATCGCGCCTTTTTTTGGCGCAGAGGGGATATGAAGAACGTAGCAGTGCGCTACAGAAATTATAAATATATAATGAATCGTCGGACGAACGAGGAGTACCTGTTTGATCTTCGTAAGGATATCTCAGAGCGCGATAATATGGCGGTATTTATGCCCGACTACACAGATGCCTTAAGAACAATCCAAGCTAAGTGGGAAGCATCAGTTCCAGATCCAGGGTTTAGCTCTGATTGGAAAGTTAAAGAATCAAATTAAATTTTTGATGGACTTCATTTCCGCGCATCTTTGCCGGACGTATTTTGGCTTACAATATTAAATCTATTGCCTGCTGAGCATGCGTCGCCCTTGAAATGCATAAATCAAATTGGGTATAAGAGATTGACTGCATTAAAGTCTGTCTAAGCTAGCAATTTAGTGCCACAGGTCCCTCCCCAAACTTTTTAGGAGAATTTCTTAGTCTCTGATACTTTAGATTTATAGTGTCAGATTTTTGTTCATATTAAATAAAAATGAGTTATTTAATAAAATTAATTCGCAATTTAATCAATCTGATAAGCAAATTATACTCTTTTAAAATTTATGTAATCTTATGTTAGTCAGTATCTTAAGT
>QXZH01000062.1 GCA_009886465.1 Opitutaceae bacterium | reverse complement strand
CCGCTGGTCTACTCGTCATCGCATCGCCTGCGGTCGAATGCATGAGCTGTTGGCCGAGCATCACTCCCGAAATGCCCGCTCGTATTGAAAACGAAATTCGCCAACTTGTGCTGCGTGATCGCAATCATGCCTCTATCATTTGGTGGGAGATGTTTAACGAGGTAACGCGCAAGGAAATTGCAGAGTTAATTCCGAAGATGTCAATGGTCGCACGCGAACTAGACCCTACTCGCTTAATTCTCGACGAATCGGGTGGTTGGGCCGACGGGGCACATTTCTACCTGCCGAACTCCACACAGCGTGAAACTCTCAGCGAACTACATAGCTATGTGCGTGCACCCGTATCTGATAAACATTGGAAACTGTATCAAGACCTAGGCAAGACAGACACTAATGAAGGCAACACTGAGATCAAAGCTGGGGCTGGTCTGTTCGTTTCCGAGTTTGGATTTGGAGGATTACCTGAAATCGAGCAGAACTGCTTACTCTTTAGCGAACACGGTAACGAAAAATTACCTGCCTACCGCCACCACCATAAAATACTCAAAGGACTCAAAGAAAGCATGGCTGCCTGTGAGTTTGGTAACATCTATGACGATGTCGATAGTTTCTGCCGTGCTTCGCAAGCAGTGCAAGCCCGCGGCAACCTTCGCCAGCTCGATGCACTCCTATCGAACAAAAACGTATCCGGATACTGCATACATGCATTTACTGATGGCGACTGGATTCTAGGTGCGGGACTCATTGACCACTGGCAACGCCCCAAATTGGTTTATCATGCGATTGCCGAGGCAAACAAAATGCCATCTATTTTATGCTTTCCGGAACGTCGTAACCTGCACGAAGGGGATTCCGTCAAATTCGACATCGTGCTACGTGGACAGAATGGACGACTACCCGCAGAGGTCGAACTCTCCAAAGGCGAAGTCGTATTCAAACTGAATGAGCTCAAATGGTCTGGAGAGAGTAACTTTCAACAATCCCGCGCCTACATACCGAGCACACTGCTCGAAACAGGACTCAATACTATTTCAATACGTGCCTATAATTGCCACGGCCAGGTCGAGCGTAAAAATACAATTGAGCTTTTCGTTACACCGAAGCCATTTACGGGTCTTGATTCGGATTTAGTGGTCTACGATCCAGATGGCGACATCACACCGACGCTGGATGAATCAGGATTAACCTACACCGCACTTTCCGATTGGACGAAGAGCAATCAAGTAAGCACCTTCCTAGTCGTGCCAGAAGATGTCTCGTCTAAATCAGACTTGGCGGCTATCGAGACTGCGATGCATTGTGTTCAATGCGGCACCGCCAATGCACTCTTCCTTGAAGCGCCTGCAGAGCATGACTCTCCCCAGATGCTTGAAGAATACGAGGGCAGCAGAGCACCCGCGATCGAAAGCAACCAACTACTAAAGTCTGGCATCTTTCCTTTCAAGCTACTCGCACGCCCCTCTTTCTCATTCTGGGAATCGAGCATGCATATTGCAAAGCAACACCCAATTTTCAATGGTCTACCGAGTAAGTGCATGATGGATGAACCCTACCACGAAGTCGCTCCAGCCGAAAGTTTCTACGAGCTCGAAGCCGAGGAAGCACCCGCCCAGACCATCACCTGGTTCCGTCCAGAGGATATCCAAACCAAAGTAAAAAAGCGCACTTATCTCGGCGGCGAAGACCTCTGGCATGGCACTGACATAGCAATCAAAGCACATGGACAAGGCAATGTCATCCTCAGCACTCTGATCCTTCGACGAAAAGTAGCACACGATCCAGTCGCGCAATTGCTACTTAGTAATCTATTGCGATACTCTGACAGCTTACACGCACAAAAGGCCTCCGAGGCAATGCGGCCAGAAACAGCCGCTAATAAGGCCCAATAGTCTCATCCCTTCTCAACCCTAAAGACTACAATGGAACCCAACTCAGATACAGCCCCAAGCAATCAAACGAAAAACTCAGCTGTATCTTTTAAAGAAAAGCTAGCATTCGGAACGGGTGAATTCACCAACCGTTACGGGGAAAACGGGGTCAATGATATCGCCACGCCAGTGTATAATATGATCTTGGGGGTTAGTCCCGCACTCATCGGCACTGTCTTGATGCTTATGCGCTTCTGGGATGCGATTACCGATCCCATCATGGGTTATATCTCCGATAACTGCAAAAGTAAGTTCGGACGCAGAAAGCCCTTCTTACTCATTGGCTCTATTCTCATGGCGATTACCTATCCCATGATCTGGTTCGCTTCTCCTGATTGGACAGAACAATCGAAGACCATCTACTTCTTCTGCCTCTCGATTATTTTCTTCACCTCTTATACGATCTACTCAGTGCCCTTCCGTGCCCTAGCCACAGAAATGACTCCCGACTATGAGGAGCGCACGACCATTCGTATTTATTCTGCTTTCTTCAATAAGATCTTCATGTTGATGCTACCATGGATCTTTCCACTCACTCAGAGTGAACTCTTCTCCGACCCAGTGACTGGCATCCGAGTCTTATCTGCGCTATCCAGTATACTGATCCTAATTTCAGGCATCATCTGCGCAAAATTCCCTAACGAGCGTTATCACAAAGTGGCCGTCAATCAAGAACGCGTAAAGCTGATCAGTAGCTTCAAATCATTCGTCAAAGACCGACAATTCCTCATTTTGCATGGTGTCGGGCTGGGCCTACTTTGTAGCATATTACTCGTCGCAACATTCGGCTTGTACGTTAATATCTACTACGTATGGGAAGGTGACAAACTCGCGGGCTCCAGTTACTTCGCGATCATGCAGAACATTATGCAGGTGCTCGGTTTCGTCATGCTCTTTGTAATCTCTAAGTTCCTAATCCGTGTTGAAAAGCGAAAATTAATCTTTCTCTCTTTATACGCAGCGCTCATTGGTAGCGCGGCACGTTGGTATACTTATAATAGTGACATTCCACAACTCATCTTCCTAGACCCCTTTTTCTTTGCTCCCGCCTACACGATCTTTTGGGCAATTTTCTTATCCATGTTGGGTGACTATTGTGACTACGACGAATTCACACATGGTCAACGGCGTGAAGGCTTATTTAGTGCCGTTAGCGGGTGGATCATGAAGGCGGGCAGTTCGCTTGCATTTGGAATTTCTGGTATTTTATTGGCATGGACCCATTTTAGCCAAGACCTCGGTGGAAGTCAGCCCGAAGGCACACTCCTAAAGATGCGCCTCTTGCTAATTGGTCTTCCTATCCTTTGCCTACTTGTAGCCATGGTGCTCAATGCGATTTATCCCCTGACCAAAGACCGTATGGCGGAAATCCGAAGCGAACTCGAGTCACGCAGGGGCACCGTATAGCTAACAA
>QXZH01000061.1 GCA_009886465.1 Opitutaceae bacterium | reverse complement strand
TGATTAAGATTTCCAATTTTTCTAGACTAACAGGCTTAGTCAAGAAGTCAAAGGCGCCGCGTCGCATGGCTTCGACCGCTGTTTCCACATTGCCATAGGCAGTCATCATGATACATATTGGCCGGTTTGGTAGAGTAATGGCACGGTCTATAACCTTAAGTCCCGATTTACCCGCCATGCGCAGATCTGTCAACACGATGTCAAAGGTCTCAGCCTCCATCAGGTTGAAGGCCTCGTCTGCGCCCGAGGCCATGTACACCTCATACACCTCTTCGAGGGCTATACTCAGCCCCTCGCGAGTGTTTTTCTCATCATCGACGATTAAAATTGTTACTGGCATGTGAGACAATAAGGCACATTTCGGAACTAAATGCAATATTCTCATTGCAATGAAACCTATCGCTTTCTCCTTTGTCTGTTAGTCTTCCGCAAATAAATTTGCGATCCTACCATATTACTATGAACCAAGATTCAATCGCACCTGAAATCGAAGAGAAACTAAAGTCAGCTATTCAATGGATCCCGACTCTACGAGAGGAGATCGCTCGCGTCATCGTCGGGCAGCATTATCTAGTTGATCGCCTGCTGGTAGGCCTACTGGCCAATGGCCACGTCCTACTCGAAGGTGTGCCAGGTCTAGCCAAAACACTCAGCATACGCACCCTCGCCTCGGCCACGGCAGCGGACTTCAAGAGAATTCAGTTCACACCAGATCTGCTACCGGCAGACATTATAGGTACCTTGATTTACAGCCCTAAGGAAAGCACCTTCCATACTCGCAAGGGACCGATTTTTGCTAACCTCATTCTGGCGGACGAAATCAATCGCGCACCCGCTAAGGTGCAGAGCGCGCTACTCGAAGCCATGCAGGAGCACCAAGTGACCATCGGTGACACGACATATCCATTACCTGAACCCTTCCTTGTGCTAGCCACAGAAAATCCGATCGACCAAGAGGGCACTTATCCCTTACCCGAGGCTCAGGTAGACCGCTTTATGCTCAAACTCAAAGTTGGCTACCCAAGCAAAGACGATGAGCGAGCCATCCTCGACCGTATGTCCTCGACCGCGCCAAATCTGAACGTTAACGCCGTCACGACGCTTGATGCGATCAGCGAAGCGAGGAAACTGGTCAACGACGTCTTCGTTGACCCTAAGATCCGAGACTACATCGTCGATCTCATCCTCGCGACCCGTGATCCCGAGCAATACAAACTCAAGCTCGGCCAATACATTCAGTTCGGTGCCAGTCCGCGTGCGACTATTAGCCTAACGCTCGCAGCAAAAGCTTGGGCACTGATGCAAGGACGTGCTTACGTCGTCCCGCAAGACATAAAAGAAATCGGCATGGACGTGCTTCGCCACCGCGTGATACCTTCCTACGAAGCCGAAGCCGAAGAGATCAGTAGCGAAGACCTCGTCACCTCGATTTTCGACGCCGTGCCGGTGCCATAAGGGAATAATCAGTCATCACTCATTATTTATAAGTCATATCTAATGACTCCAACTGATATCATTAAAAAAGTCCGTCGCCTCGAAATTCGGACGCGACGGCTTGTTACCGATTCGGTGACAGGGGCTTACTACAGCTCTTTCAAAGGGCGTGGCATGGACTTTGAAGAAGTCCGCGAATATGCGATTGGTGACGACGTGCGCACCATCGATTGGAACGTATCGGCTAAGATGGATCGCCCCTTTGTGAAAGTCTTCCGGGAGGAGCGCGAGTTGACACTTATGCTACTGATCGACCTCAGTGCCTCAGGCATTTTCGGTTCCGTCGAGCAAAGCAAGCGCGAGCGTGCCGCCGAGATCGCTAGCGTGATCGCCTTTTCCGCTTCGCAAAATAACGATAAGGTCGGGCTTCTCCTCTATACTGAGAAGGTCGAGCACTATATTCCTCCTAAAAAAGGTCGCCGACATATTCTACGCGTGATTCGCGACATCCTTTTTTTCGAACCCTCTGGCAAAAAGACCAGTCATAAGTCCGCACTCGACTACCTAAATCGCGTGCAACGCCGTAAGAGTGTCGTCTTTTTGATCTCTGACTTCCTCGATAACGACTCACCGCTCCCCAAACCCGATGCACCACTCTTCAAGACGCTCGCCCTCACCCACCAACGACACGACCTCGTGAGCATCGCCCTGAGCGATCCCCGTGAACACATACTGCCCAAAGTCGGGCTAATCACACTCGAAGATGCCGAGACCAGCGAAATAGTCGAGATCAACACCAGTAGCCATCACGTAAGAGAGCGCTATGCTAAACTCGCTGAGGAACGAAGTGAAGCCTTCCAAACTGGCATGCGTAAAAAAGGCCTCGACTGGATCGAAGCTCGCACGAATCAACCCTATCTACCCGCGCTGCGTAAACTCTTCGCTTTACGTGCTAGTAGGCACTGAGCGAGAAATAAGAATTTAGAATGATATTTCTCGCCCAGATACCCGCCGCACCACAGATGCCGCCCCTACCGGAGGGACCTTCTCTCGATCGCGTGCGTGGCCCCGTCGAGATTCCCGCTTACGAGCCGTGGCAAATAGCAATATTACTCGGATTTATTGTTCTTTTTATTGGCCTATTGATTTGCTTATCCGCCCGCAGTCGACGAAGAGCCGCGACGACTACGCCCTACGAGACCGCCTTAGCAGAGCTACAAGCAGCCGCAGACCTGACAGCCCAAGACGACGAGCGTTTTGCAATACTTAGCTCGAAAGCCCTACGCCGCTACCTCGAAGACGAGCTTGGCCTACTTTCGACAGCTCGCACGAGCGAAGAGTTTCTCCTAAGCTTAAAAGGCAATACTCAGTTCGACGAATCTTTTCAATCAACACTCGGTGAAGTACTCGCCAACTTCGACCAGATCAAGTTTGCGCAGCAACCAATCAGTACTACAGTACGTATCTATATTACCGATACAGTGAGAGAACTCATCCATCAAGCACACGTCGCCAGCCAGAGGGAAGGAACACACCCATGAGCTTCTTTCAGTTCGACGATCCCGCATTTTTCTTTTTGCTCCTCCTCATACCAATCCTGGCGTGGTGGGCAGGTCATAAGGGCCCTGAAGCGGCTGTCCGTTTTTCCAGTATAGCTCTCGTCAAGAAGATCAGCCGCAATCGCCATAGCCATCCGGGCAAGCTACTCTTCGGTCTGCGTTTGCTCGCGCTAGTCGTTATCATTACCGCCCTTGCTCGTCCCCAGATTGGCCGGGTGAACGAGAACACCGAGGCCGAGGGTATCGATATCGTCGTCACACTAGACCTCTCAGGATCCATGCGCGCACTCGATCTTTCGACCCAGAACGATATCGTCACGCGCCTCGATGCAGCTAAGCGCGTAGTCGACAACTTTATCGGTAAGCGCGAATTCGATCGCATCGGTCTCGTCGCCTTCGCCGCCAATGCTTACGTTGTCAGTCCGCTCACACTCAATCACGACTGGCTCAAGCGCAACCTAGAGCGCCTCGAACTCGGCGAGATCGATGGCGGCGGCACTGCCATCGGCACAGCCCTAGGGGCGAGTATCAATCGCTTACGTGATCATGACGCCCGTAGTCGTATCGTCATCTTACTCACAGACGGTGAGAATAACGCAGGCGCCATCTCCCCCATTGCCGCCGCCGAGGTCGCCAAGACTCTTGGAGTCAAAGTCTACACCATCGCCACCGGTAAAAAAGGTCGTGTCCCTATCCCCGCGACCGACCGTAAGGGGCGAATCGCCCGCGACAGTGAAGGTATACCCGTTTATCGAGGTCGCAGCGACATATCGAACTACGACGAATCTGAACTGACCGAAATCGCCGAACTCACAGGCGGTCGTTTTTTCAGTGCAACCAAGGACGGCGACCTAGAACGCATCTATGATGAGATCGACGAACTCGAAACCACCAAAATTGAGCTACGTTCTTACGCCACATTCACCGAGTTGTTCGTCTGGCTAGCAAGTCTAGGTCTGTTCTTACTCGCTCTTGAGCAAGTCCTCTGCAACACTCGCTACCGCCGTCTACCATGAGTTTCGAGGATCCAGTCTGGCTTACAATGACGCCGATACTACTCCTGCTCTTTGGCGGTATGCTCGCATATAGTTTTCGACAACGCGATGCCTTACTGGGTCGTTTTGCGGCCAGTCGACTACTCGACCAGTTGACCGAACAAGCCAGCATCACTCGAACATGGATCAAGGCAGGCTGTATCCTGCTAGCCGTCCTCGCCATCAGCATTGCACTTGCACGCCCACAACTTGGCGTCGAGTGGTCAGAGCGCAAAGCACGCGGCCTCGATATTGTCTTCATCCTTGATAGCTCCAAGAGCATGTTAGCCACCGATCTGCGCCCCACCCGCCTAAATCGTGCAAAGCTCGCCATCATTGATCTTGTCGAGCGCCTAGAGGGTGACCGTATCGGCCTCATCGCTTTTGCAGGACAAGCCTTTCTACAAACTCCGCCCACCCTCGATTACTCCGCCTTTTACGAGAGTCTCGACGCCATCGACCCCGGCATCATGACGAGCGGCGGCAGCGATCTCGGCAACGCGATCAAAGAGGCTACTGAAGCTTTTCCTTCGGAAAACAACGTTAAAGTTGTCGTCTTACTAACCGATGGCGAAGACCTAAAAGGCAATGCGACAACCGCAGCAGTCACCGCTCACGAAGATGGCATTCAAATCTTCGCCATCGGCATCGGCACGCCAGAGGGCGAATACTTGCGTATCCGCAATGAACAAGGCGTCGAAGAATTCGTCCGAGATTCGAGCGGGCAGCCCGTGCTCAGTAAACTCGATGAGGGCAACCTCCAAGCCATCGCTCAAGCAACTGGGGGCAGCTACAGCCGCCTTAGCAGCGATTCCCTCGACCAGCTTTACAATTCTGTCATCACTAGGCTTCCACGCGAAGAGCGCAAATCAGAATTGCAAGAAATAGGCATTGAACGCTTCCAGTGGGCGCTCGCTTCCGCTCTAGTCTTTCTTGTATTTGATATACTGATACGCCGACGTCGAAGTACTGCGATCCATACCAGCATACTAATTCTCGCCACGATAACTCTTAGCCCGACAGATACGATTGCACAAACTGAATCCAATCCCGATACCTACAGTAACTACAATACAGCTTACAAAGCCCTAGTCGAAGGGGACTACAAAGCCGCTCACGCCAGCTACGCAACCGCGCTTTCTCAAACGAATGACCTCAACCTGCAGCGCGACGCGCTCTACAACATGGGACACGCCACTTACCAGCAAGGTCGCACATCCTACACAGATGGCGACCTGCAAGCCGCACTCGAGCATATTAAAAAAGCAGAAGCATTTTTCGAGTCTGCGCAGGAAATAGATTCAACCGACAACTCTATTGCACAAGACCTCGAAAAAGTCTCACAAGTTCGTGAAGCCATTGAAAAATTAATCGAACAACAACAGCCAGAAGATAGCGAAGAGCAGTCTGGAGAATCAGAAGAGAATCAGGATTCATCAAACGAAGGTGAGGACTCTGAAGATTCACAAGATAGCGAGCAATCTGAAAGCGGCGAACAAGGCGAGGACTCTTCCAAAGATCAACAGAACCAAGAAAATCAATCAGGCGAAGAAAGCAGCGAGCAATCCCAGCAAAACCAAGAAGGCTCAGAAGGTGATCAGTTCGAAGAGTCTGGCGACCCACAAAATCAAGAGTCGACAGACGAAGGCGGGGAGAGCGAGTCCGCTCAAAGTGCTGATCAGGAATCCTCCCAAGACCCCGTTGACGACATTCCACAGACGCAGTCAAGCGAAGAGGGTGAGGAACCGGACGATGAAGGAGGTCAACAAGCTGGGACACCCGAACCCACCGAGAGCAACAGCGACGAGGATGGTCAGGCTGGCAGCATGAGCGGCGAAGCGATCGAAGGTATGACCGAAGCTGAAGCCGCAGCCCTACTCGATTCACTTCGCGGCAAAGAAACTCTCCTCCCCTTTAACGACCAAAGCCGCGGTGGACGCCCAAGTAACACCCGAGACTGGTAAACAACTTTTATCTATGCACCGATTCAAATTCACATTGACACTTTTCCCCTGGTTTTTAGCGCTCAGCACGAGCGCTGAGATTAGCGTGACTGCAATCTTCAATCCGCCCCGCATCGCGCTGGGCGACAAGGCCCAGTATGTCCTCGAGATCAAAGAGACTGACACTAGCCGACAGCCGGAAATAGAGAGTGTCACCAGCCTACCCATCCCGCAATCTGGCGGCTTAGAGTTGACCTACAGTCGCACTGGAACCGGTCAGCAGACAAGTTTCATCAACGGCGCGAGAGAATACAGCGTCACGCAACAGCTCATCATTGATGCCAATGCCCCGCGCGTCGGCACCTTTACCCTTCCCACATACGTTTTTCAATATAAGGGGCATACGCTCCGCGCACCCACCGCCACACTCCAGGTCGTCGAGCGCGCAGCCGATGCGGGCCCGACCACCGACGAGCTAATTTTCCTAAAAGCCGATACGCCCGATCAGCTCTATATAGGTCAGACGACCACTCTTCAGCTCAAACTCTACATAGCAACAAATGTCCGCCTCTCGAGTCTCAGTAGCTTCGATCGAAGTGCTGATGGCTTTACCATCAGTGAATTACCTGGCAATCAGGAGACTTCCGAGATAGTCAATGGCCGAAGTTACCGCGTGCTCAACTCGACGCTGAGCATCACGCCAATTCAAACCGGTCTACAGGATTTAAATTTTCAATGCACTGTATCCGCAAGCCTACCAGGGCAGAACAATCGCTCTCGCGATCCACTCGGAGGGCGAGGCTTTGGCAGTCGCCTCTTCGACGACTTCTTTACTCGCTCCGAGCGCTTCACCCTCTATACCAAACCAACAACGGTCGAAGTCCTCGCGCTCCCAGCAGACAACGAGCCTGCCAGTTTCACTGGTGCAATTGGTGACTTTGTCATGCAAGTCTACACCGACCGGAATCAGACCCAAGCAGGCGAGCCTATCATGCTATCGGTCGAAATCTCTGGGAGCGGAAACTTTGACCGCATCAATGGCCCCACTATACCAGAAACAGCCGACTGGCGTAGTTACGAGCCCGAGTCGAACTTTCAATCACGTGCAGCCAGCAGCGCCCTGCTTGGCACTAAACGCTTCGACTATGTAATGATTCCTAAGCAAGCGGGCACCCTAGAAATTCCTGAGATGCGCTTCGCTTACTTCGAACCTGAAACGCAGCGCTACACTCAGCTCAGTTCCCCGGCCATTGAGATTGAGGTCAGTCCTTCAGATCGTCCCGCCACTCCATCTGGACAGGGCACCCAGACTGCGCCGCCACCGAGCATGGAAATACTTCCCCTCCAGCAAGAACTTACTGTGGAGGAAGCTCTCCTCACACTCGACTACCTCCCAAGCTCCAGTCAGCAGACGAGCCATTGGAACAACCCCCGCTTCTGGTCGATTAACGCGGTCATCGCCGTCGGCTTGGTCACCACTGGCCTCGTGCTAAGGCGCAAGCGTCGACTCAAAGAAGATCCTACTTATGCCGACCAACAATCTGCCAAGCAGGAACTCCGTACTACCAAAGCTGTCGCCCAACAAGCCAAAGTGGCAGACGACTTTTACGCCCAAGCCCAAAACGCCATCCGCCTAGCCGTGACCTATCGATCGGGCGAAAACCACCGCACAGCAAATATCGATACGCTCTGCGGAACCATGTTAAAAACAGGCCTCTCCGAGCAAGTGATCTCGCAAACCCGCAGACTCTTCGCCATAGCAGACGCCCTACGCTTCGGAGGCAGGGAATCAAACAGCAGTCTCGCCAAAGCCAAATCAGAACTAGAAGCGATTTTGAAAGCACTATGAATTTGTTAACACAAATAGTTCACTTCGCTGGAGTCCCATCTTTAGGCAACCTGAGGTTACGCATCAGCTTCTTAAGGGTAGGACTCAGACCCTTATCTCTACGATGCATCCACCTGTGTCTTTTGTTCTTCGGGGCACTACTCTCTCCTATCCAAGCAGACGATTTCCAATCTGGGCTTGATGCGTATCACGAATCTAAATACGTCGAAGCCACCGCTGCCTTCGACCGCAGCCTCGAATCTTCAGAGAGCGCAGCGACACACCACAACCTAGCACTCAGCCTCTACCAGCAAGGTCAAGCTGTTGCCGCCGTCTGGCAACTTGAACGCGCCTTACGCCTAGCACCTCTCAACAAAACCTACATTTTCAAACTCGGTGCACTCCGCCAAATGCTCGGTCTCTACGACACACCCACCACTTGGTGGCAAAGTGCGGCTAATATGCTTACGAAAAGCACCTGGATCTGGATTGCTAGTAGTGGCTTTTGGATAGTGATCGCGGTGCTGGTGCTACCCTACCTGGGCGGCTTCCAGCGCCCTATGTTTGTAAAGCTCTCTTCAGGTATAGCAACCGCCTGCCTTCTCTTAGCAGTCGCTGCGCTGACGATTCAAATCACGCAGCAGCCTTCAGGAGTTGTCATTTCCAACGAGGCTGTCGACCTCCACCACGCTCCCGCTCGCGCGGCACCCAAGGCTGGCGTCGCTCGCCCAGGAGAGCGCGCCTACATCACGGATCAGCATAACAATTTTCTAAAAGTTGAGACTGAAGCCGAGATCACTGGCTGGATTCAAGTAGACGCGTTTAGAGAATTTTAAAAGCCTAGGTAAGCGCTGGCTGGTGCTGGCTCATACAGTGGAGGGCACCACCTTCTTTAATAATATCGATACAATCGACTGCGACAATCTCCCGATCAGGGAAACAGCCGCCAATTATTCCCAAGGCGGTCGCATCGTTTTTTAGCTGACCGTAGGTAGGGACGAGGACGGCTCCGTTCAGTACGACGAAGTTTAGATAGCTAGCGGCTAGGGGTTCGCCTTCGTGGGTAATAGGATCGGGTAGCGGGAGTTCCACTAAGTCGAAGGGTTCGCTCTGCGGTGTACGGAAATCTTGTAGGCGGCGAGTGTTTTCGGAGAGCGCGGAGTAATTGCTATCTTCTGTATCGGTGGCTTTAGCGATGAGAATGCCGTCGGCTTTAAAGAAGCGGGCAAGGTTATCGATATGACCGTCGGTATCGTCCCCGACGAGTCCATCGTGAAGCCAGAGCAGCGTATCCACACCAAGGCCGGAGGTGAGCTGCTGCTCAATATTGGCTCGCGTGGTGACGCCGTTACGCGTAGGATTAAGCAAGACGACTTCAGTAGTCAGAATATATCCAGCGCCGTTACTCTCAACAGCCCCGCCTTCGAGAACTTTATCAAAGTCGAAATAGCGAATACCGAGCTGCTCTGCCATCCATGCGGTGGCGCGGTCGTCTTTCTGTTGCTCGGGAAATTTGTTACCCCATGCATTGTAGCGCCAGTTGGTAATGCATAGTTCTTGTTTATGATCGTGAATAAGGAAGAGTGGGCCAAAATCGCGTATCCAGACGTCATCGGTCTGGTAATCGTAGAGTTCGACTGCTGAGTCGTCGCCATGACTGCCCATGAGCTTGCGAAGAATGGGCTGCTCTTCGGCGGCGCAGAGCACACGCACGTATTGGTAGCGAGCCGCGAGTACATAGAGCGCGGCGAGTTGCTTGCGTACTCGATTAAAGCAGTCTGGCCAAAGAGTCCGACGGACAGGCCAAGCGAACCAGATTGCCTCTTGCAGCTCCCACTCCGCAGGAAAGCGGTAGCCGAGTTCTTTGGGTGTTTTGAATGCCGCCATAAGTCAAAGGATGACCGACTCGCTAAAATCTGACACAGTAATCCACAACATCCGCGCACTCGCGGTTTTCGAGGACGTCGTGGACGCGAATAAAATCAACCCCAGATTGAATGCCTATAGCAGTCGTGGCGAGTGTGCCATTGAGACGTGCTTTTGGATCTTTCAAATTAAGCAATTCGGCTAGCATAGACTTACGTGAGGCACCCAAGAGTATCGGGTAACCTAAGGCGATCAGTTCGGGCAGGCGGCGCATGATTGACCAGTTCTCCTCGTAGGTTTTTCCAAAGCCTAGGCCTGGGTCTAAAATAATGGCATCATCGCGCACGCCAGCAGCTTTAACGAGTTCGACTGAACGCTGTAGGAAAGTTTGAATCGCCTCCACCACATCACCAATGCCCGCTTCTTTGACAGAGCGGTTGTGCATTAAAATACAGGCACCGCCACTAGCCATCACTTCGGCCATGCGTGGGTCACGCTGCGCGCCCCAGACGTCGTTGACTATATCGGCACCAGCGGCGAGCGCAGCCTCGGCCACTTCGGATTTTGATGTGTCGATGGAAATGAGTGCATCACTATGCGCTCTAATTTGTTGAATAAAAGGCACCACACGAGCGATTTCTTCGGCGGGTGAAATGGGGACATGCCCGGGGCGGGTCGATTCGCCACCGATGTCGATAATCTCAGCGCCCGCCTCAAGCATAGAGTGAAAATGCGAGCTGGCCGCATCGAGATCAATGAAATCGCCGCCGTCGGAGAAAGAGTCGGGCGTGAGATTGAGAATACCGACGAGGTGTGTGCGTTTCCCAAGCGTAATGTCGCGACGAGTGGTGTGGTAGATACTCATATTAAACTATCCAATAGTGATATTTAACGAAAAAACAATTAGTTATGCAAGCGCATGGAGTCCCAACCTTAGGCGTTATTATTTACATAGCCCAGATCAAATACCACCATTGATGACTCTGCTGTTGCCTCTCGTCAAAGGACTCCCCAGTTTTCTATTTTTTAACAAGATATATCAGCAAAATAAAATGTCGGAACTCACTCGCGCACAAAAAGACGAATTTATCAAATTTATCGCATATCTCTGCGATGAAGCGTCCAAAGAGATACTGCCTCACTACGGCCCTGACATAGAGATCGAACGGAAATCTGACGCCACTCCCGTCACTCTGGCGGATCAAAATGCGGAGAAACGCATCCGTGAGATCCTCGCCGAGCGTTATCCTGAGCATGGTATCATCGGTGAAGAATACGGCCGCGAGCGTGACGATGCCGACTTCGTCTGGGTGCTCGATCCGGTCGATGGCACTAAGTCTTTCATTTCTGGAGTACCACTCTTTGCCACCTTGATTGCACTAATGTATAAAGGTCGTCCAGTGATCGGAGCGATCAACCAACCAATACTTAAACAGATGGTAATCGGTGATTGCGAGACGACGACCCTAAACGGCAAACCTGTGTTTGGGCGCGACACTTGCCCGCTCAGCGAAGCTACACTCAGCACGACGGATCCGATCCGTAAAACATTGTGGCAAAACGAGGCCGATTGGACAGCACTCCCACCAAAGACCGCTCTCTACCGTTCTTGGGGCGATGCGGGTGGCTACATTCTTCTTTGCTCGGGCTTTATCGATATCATGTGTGATCCTATGATGGAGATCTGGGATTGCGCGGCCATCCTACCCTGCCTTGAAGGTGCGGGCTTTACAGTGACTGGCTGGAAGGGAGGCGACGCCTTTGAAGAGCGTTCCATCATCGCAGCCAAAGCACCGCTCCACGGTGAAGTCATGGCAACTCTTTACCCCGCCAAGTAAACCGGCCTTAAAATACCTTCTAGCTTCGCACACCATGGCCGCCTTTTTTCAACACTTTAAAAACGGGTTTTACGCTGCGAGAGAATACAATACACTCAAGCTCACTCCTCTGCGCCAGACACTGGCGGGCTACCAAGTTGGCTACTTAAGTGGCGACCTGCGCGCTGGGCTCAATGTAGCCCTACTCGCCTTTCCGCAAGGCATGGCTTACGCGTTGATCGCGGGGTTACCCATCCAATACGGTATCTATGGCTCCGCCATCGCAGCGATGGTCGCCCCAATTTTTGCAAAGAGTCACTTCATCACTGTGGGGCCAACTAATGCCACATCAGTCATGCTGCTGAGCGCTTTCGCTAGCCTCGGTATCGTAGGGGCAGAAAAACTCGGCATGGCGCCATTACTCATCCTGATGGTAGGTCTATTTGTGGTAATCGGCGCCTACTTCAAAGTTGCTAACTTGGTGCAATACATTTCCCGCTCGGTTATCACTGGCTACATCACTGCGGCCGCCTTACTGATAATCACAAATCAGATCCCAAAGTCCTTAGGGCTAGAGATGCTGGGTAAGGGAGCCACTTTTTACGAATCAGCGGTTCTGATGTTCCAATCCATCCATACTGCGCATTGGGCGACGCTTGGTGTCAGTCTATCGACAGCCTGCCTGTTCATTTTCTTAAATAAAAAGTTTAAAGCGCTCCCAAATGTCGCGATCTGCTTGGTCGCTATATCTACAACCACGGAGTTGATTTTTGGGCAGGAGAGCGGGATCCAATTCCTAAGCGGAATCAACGCAGCAGATTGGTCATTCCAAGCGCCGGACTTTTCACTTAATAGCATTCAACTACTCGCCAGCCCCGCGCTCGCGATCGCTCTACTTTGTATTCTCGAAGGAATCTCAATCGGCAAATCGCTAGCAGCCAAAACAGGCGGCCGTCTCGATGCCAACCAGGCGATGTTCTCTATTGGTATGGCCAACATTGCTTGCGCTTTTTTCTCAGGAATGCCCGCTTCCGGCTCGTTGACTCGTTCGACCCTCAGCACTACGAGCGGTGGACGCACCGTTCTGGCGAGCTGCATCAGTGGCGTCATTGTCTTCATCGGTGCCTTTGCTTTAGGGTCGCTCACACAATACATCCCACAATGTGCACTTGCTGTCCTTGTCATCGCAATCGGCATTTCGCTTATTAACAAACACGCTATTCGCATTGTGACTTTTACGACAAAGTCCGATGCAAGCGTCTTTGGGGCGACCTTTTTAAGTGGCCTCTTTATGCCACTCGACACTGCTATCTATGTCGGTGTGGGCACATCGGTTATCCTCTTTCTCAAAAAAGTGGCCCGACCCGAGATGGTGGAGTACACTTTCAACGAAGAAGGCCAACTCGCGGAGATGGATAAGCCAGAGCAACGCTCCGTCCCTCAAGTTTCTATCGTCCACGTGGAGGGCGAACTCTTCTTCGGCGCAGCCGATTTATTCCGCGATCAGATGCGTCGAATATGCGAGGAGCCCAATCTCAAGATCGTCGTTCTTAAAATGCGCAACGCCCATAATCTCGACGCCACGGGTGTAATGGCGCTCGAAGAGTTGCTCCTCTATATGGATGAGAAAGGCCGCTATTTAATCTTGAGCGAGGTAAAGGCTGACATGATCCGCGTGCTGAAAAACTCAGGCATTTATGAACAGATCGAGGAACGCAATATCTTTACCGACGAACCGAGCAATCCTACTATGTCGACCGCCAAGGCACTAAAACGGGCTAAAGACCATCTCGGGGACACGCTGCCCGATGTGTCAATCTACGTCGACCGTATGCGAGACAGAGCGAAGCAAGGCGAGCGGTACTAGTTACGAACGTGCTGCCCCTAGGCTGAATAAATCGACACCTAATCTGGCCAACGCCAATCGTGGCGCGGAGTTGGCTCCATAAAAAGGATCGATCACGTTTTAAGTTTCTGCGCCTTGTCTTTTATGAAAATCAATCAATCGAAGATAAATCGTAGATCGCATAACCTGCCAACAAATTGGGCAATTTGCGGCATTCGTTGCGCCAATCCCCTGAAAGATAAGCTCTATTCTCGATCACAATCTTACGCGCATCGCAAAATGCTTCAAACTCGGCTACTGAAAACGGATTGCTTGGCATGGACTCATACCAAGGTTTTGGATATACTTCATTGACCGTGCGGTTGCCGTGGAACAAGGCATTAAGACGATTGATCCAGAAGCCTTTATTGACAAAACCGACTGTGACGTGGCGACCTACCCGGAGACCCTCAGCTAGGATCGAGTCGGCATCTTCGAGCTGTTCGACGGTGCGACTGAGAATCACGTGGTCAAAAGAATCGTCAGGGAAAGTTGCGAGAATTGCGCCGATGTCACCTTGATAGGCGGGCACACCACGCTTCACGCAGCTCAGTATTTTACCCAGATCGATATCTACACCGACGCCGTAGATCGATTTTTTTTGCTGTAAATACTCTAACAGAATGCCGCGCCCACAGCCGAGGTCGAGCACGCGATCGCCCTCATGAACCCAGCGGGCGATGATCTGTGAGTCGGCCTGACGTTTTTTATCGTTTGGGCTCATGGCAAAATTAGCGAATTAGGAATCGGTGGATAAGCTCGTAGAGCCGAGGGGCACGCACGAGGAAGGAGTCGTGTCCAAAATCCATCGCGAGTTCGGCATAGGTGGCATGCTTGCCTAGACGTAGCAGCGATTCGACAATCTCGCGATTGCCCTGCGGCGGATAGAGCCAATCGGAGGTAAAACCGACGACGAGTCCAGGCGCGGTGACTGCACTGAGGGTGTCGTCGAGCGATTCGGGGCTGTGGAGGTCGAAACGGTCGAGGGCTTTGGTGAGATACAAGTAGCTATTGGCGTCGAATCGGGAAACGAAACTCGCGCCCTGATAGCGCAGATAACTTTCGACCTCGAACTCGACGTCGAAGTGCTCCTTAGACTCGTCGGCGTTACGACGTTTGCGGCCGAACTTACTCTCCATGCCGACATCGGAGAGATAGGTGATGTGCGCCATCATGCGCGCCACGGCCAGGCCTTGGTCAGGGCCGTGCTCGGGATCGTAGCTACCTTGCTGCCATGCGGGATCTGAGATGATGGCTTGGCGACCCGTATCGTTAAAGGCGATGGCTTGTGCGGTATGTCGAGCGCCGCAAGCGAGCGCGATATAGCGGCCGACACGGTCGGGAAAATCAATCGCCCATTGTACGGTCTGCATGCCGCCCATGCTACCTCCCATGACGGCGTGGAGACGGTCGATCCCAAAATGATCAACAAGGAGCGACTGCGCTTTGACCATATCTTGCACAGTGAGTTTAGGGAAATCGAGCTGGTAAGCTTTGCCCGTTTCCGGGTTGATCGAACCGGGGCCAGTCGAACCTTGGCAACCCCCGAGTACATTGGAACAAATCACAAAGTAGCGGGTGGTATCGATTGGCTTACCAGGACCAACCATAAAATTCCACCAGCCTTGCTTGCGCTCTTCGATGCCATGGACGCCAGCGCAGTGGTGATCGCCGCTGAGAGCATGGCAGATCAAGATGGCGTTGTCCTTGGCCGCATTAAGATGCCCGTATGTCTCATAACGTAGCGTCAGCTCAGGTAGATTGCCCCCCGAGACGAACTTAAACGTCTCTTTGGAAACAAAATCCTGATACTCGACGAATCCGACCTCTCCCTCTTCAGGGATGATCGGTGCTTGTTCGGAATCATTCATGAAAGTATTTTCTTAGCCAGATAGCGGTACAGTGACTGGGCAAGCAAATCCAGTTAAAAAAAGGCCTAATGACTGCTTCTGCTTCCATAAATAGCTCGCGGAGCACGACTCGATGGCAAATGCACTAGCCACTACTTGGCTGGACGAAAGGTGACGGCCTTGAGATTGTTATCCAGACGGACATCGTCCTCGAGCTTCATGGGCATGACGCGAGCGGCGAGACTAAGCGTTTCATCGCTGTCTAGCGCAGGGATCTGAGTAAATACTTTACGCGTAGTCGTCTGACCAGGCCCGAGAGAGCCAAGGACGAAACTAACTGGCTCGGCCTCACCGATGAAAACTTCGAGCCGAGCATCGCTGAACCAGTTAGTACCACGATTCTGGACGGTGACTTCAATCGGCATAGTGGTTCCAGGCAGGGCATCGGGCTGAAGGTAAATGTCGGCTAGCGCGACATCAAGTAGGTTAGGCGTGTCGCGTTCGCGAAGGCGATCCCAATCGACGAGGCCAGCACCGTAGACTGGGTCAGCGCTGGGCGCACCTTGGTCGTTAAGGTAGCGCTTAAGGATCTCAACCGCTTGCTTAGGTGGCAATGCGCCAGCGCCAGACATTAGCGAAGCAAGTGTTCCGCTAACAAAAGGCGCTGCTGCGGAGGTACCAGAAAATAGCGTAGTGCCTTTGTCTTCTTTAGCTGTGATTACGCCGACGCCGGGTGCGGCAAAGTCAATTTCCTCGGATTGATTTGGAAAGAAGGCATGTTGTCCATTCGCATCCACTGCTGTCACGGCAAGCACTTGTGAATAAGCGGCAGGATATGGTATGTAATTGTAGCCGTCATTACCCGCAGCAGCGACCATGATTACACCGCGATCATCGGCATATTTGACGGCTTGGCGAAGCAATGGTGAGTCTTGATAGACACCGAGGCTCATGTTGATAATCTGCACGCCGAAATCGACCGCTTGCACGATACCCTGGGCCACATGGTAGCTATTGCCCAATCCTTCCCCACCCAGCAAACGAACAACAAATAGTTCGGCAGCGGGCGCAATGCCTTCATTGCCGGTAATGATCGAGGCAACCGAAGTGCCATGCGCTGCGCCGGGCCCCGCCATGCCACCACCAGCTAAATCGATAGGCACGATGTAAACTTCATCAAACTGCGGGTGCGCTTGGATGCCCGAATCGAGAATGGCTACCTTGACTCCCTCGCCCTGCCCGGAAATGAAGCCGCCTGTGATAGCACAAGCCGAGAGACCGTAAGCGCGAAGACTGGCGAGCGCTTCAGGATCAATTTCGACAGGCGGCAGCGGACACTCGATAGGGTAAGAGTAGCTGGAACGGGCGCCGGATTGGCCGAAGTTTGCCTGGAGTAAAGCGCTCTCGGGGATGCGCACGGCGAGGAGCTTGTCGATCTGGCCGAGTGGCGCGATACCAGCATTTGTGAGTGCCTCTAGATAAGCGAGGTAGTCATTGCGATTGTCGAAGTGAACCACCAGCTCCCCAGGGATGACCTTGCTAGGATAGGCAAGGTCTCGGGTTCCAGCTTGATCACTCGACCTGAGTGGAAAATCGGAATCCACTTGTGCCGCAAGGTCGCTTGCCCTAAGCTCATCTTTAGCAACTGCTCCAAAAAAGTTAGAAAAAGGGCTTACAATCGAAATGAAAAAACCGACCAGCGCCCCAAAAAGAGCTAGAGCAAAGAGTGGCCAAGACAAACGGTGAAATTTCATGGTCTCTTTTAACTAGACTCCAAGCCGAGAAAGACAACCGTCATTATACATTACAAAAGATGCGAATCTTATGCCTACAACATGTATCGTTTGAGGGGCCTGCCGCACTGGCAGACTGGGCACAAACCCATGGGCACCCTCTCTGTAGCCACCGACTCTACGAGGAAGGTGCACTGCCGAGCCAGTCTCGACTTACGGGCGAATGCAGCAAGCGCTCTTTGGTCTACTCGATCGCATGACAAATTCGATCACAGAAATCGAAGTGATCGACTGGGAGCTGACCGACTACGCCGACGCTTTCGAGCAGCAAAAGTCACGCGTCGAACAACGTCGAAAGGCCGAGTGCGGCGACGCTCTTATTTTTACCGAGCACACACCCGTCTACACCATGGGCATGCGCAAAAACTCAGAACAGCACCTACTATGGACAGAAACCGAGTGTTCCAGGAAGGGCATCGCTGTCTTCAAATCAAACCGAGGGGGCGACATCACCTATCACGGACCCGGTCAAATCGTAGGCTACCCCATCCTCTCGCTCGCGCACCGCAAAGATCTCCATGCCTACCTGCGCGACCTCGAAGAGGTCGTTATTCGCACCCTCGCTACTTACGGCTTGGCTGGTGCCCGCCGCGAAGGTAACACTGGCATCTGGCTGAGCAATACGCGTAAGATCTGCGCCATAGGCGTAGCCGTGCGCTCATGGATCACCTACCACGGCTTCGCACTCAACGTCTGCCCTGACATGGCACACTTTGATGGCATTGTGCCCTGTGGGATTAGTGACGGTCGCGTGACCTCACTTGCTAATGAGCTAGACGAGGCCGTCGACATAGCAGAGGTAAAAGCGCGATTAGCAGTTGAATTTAAACAAGTTTTTAGGAACAGTAATTAACAAGATGGACATGCGAAAACCAGATTGGCTCCGAGCCAAACTACCCACCAGCCCGGAATACAAAGCCGTGCGCGAGATCGTCGACAAAAACGATCTACA
>QXZH01000060.1 GCA_009886465.1 Opitutaceae bacterium | reverse complement strand
ATTCCTATTCGTGATCCCAACATACTTACATCTATCAACTACACAGAGTAATCGCGATGTCTGAAACTCAAATATCCAAGAGCAACACTTTGCTCACCTTTCTAGGTTGTTTAGGCGCGTTCCTTGTTTTCGTGCTCATCATCTTTATCGCCTATTTGCCGAATCGTCCCGAACGGGTCGATGCGCAAGTATATGCCACCCGACAGGCTAAGGCCGACGAGTCTCGTGCAGCGGGGATTCAAAAGCTTAAGAATTATGAGTTGATCGACGCGGAAGCGGGAACTGCACGTATACCCATCGAAGAGGCTATCAGCCTTACGATCGCTAGCTACAGTAGTGGTGAAGGTCTTTTCGCACCCACGGAAGCGCCCTTGCTTGAAAGCGCAACGGTCGAAGAGCTTGAATTGCCCATTGAGGATACAAGCGCTGCAACTGAAGAGGCATTCGACATAGAGACCGCTGAGACAGAGTAGTTGCCATATGGATGCTGAAACTTACACCGACTTGATTCCTCTTATTTTCTTGGGGGTCGTTTTTTTTATCGTTGCGATTAGCGCACTTTATTGGACTGCCAAAAAGGGCCAACTTCGTGATTTCAATTCTCAAGCTAAAACAATATTTACTGATGAGGAGCCTGAGGGAGAGATATCTGATACCTTCCCCGGTAAGAAGAACGAGGAGGATTAAAAATTAGGGTTAAAGATTAGGACTTTTTCTAGTTCAGTCTTCTGATTCTTACACTACCTATTTTTATTCGTAATTCTTCATTTATAATTTTAATTCTAACATCCTAATGTCAGCAGATCAAAAACAGGGCCCATACTCTTCCAATAGTGAAGCGGTTCGTCTAGAGCTGAGTCAGATTGATGCTTCGATTCGTTCGGCAGCACTCTTTTTTGTGATTGCTGCGATTACTTGGCTACTGATTGGCACTGTCTTTGCGCTTTTGGTTGCTGTAAAGGCGCACCAGCCAAACTTTGCCAGCACCTTTGAGTTTCTCACATTTGGTCGAGTTCGTTCCGCCCACCTCAATGCAATGGCGCTGGGTTGGGCTAGTAACATCATCTTTGCGGTCGGTCTCTGGATTATGGCACGCCTGTGTCGTGCACCGATTAATCATAAGGGGATTCTGTTCATCGCGGGTGTTTTCTGGAACATAGGCCTGACGGTCGGTATCTTTGGTATTCTTCGTGGTGATATCACTTCGGTTGAGTGGCTCGAGATACCTAAATATGCGACTCCACTTCTGGCTATTTCTTACGCGCTGATCGGGGTTTGGGGTGTGATGGCTTTCCGTTTTCGCAAAGGTGACCACGTCTATGTATCGCAGTGGTACATTCTTGCAGCGCTCTTTTGGTTCCCATGGCTTTACGTCGTCGCCCAGGTTATGATCATATGGTTTCCTGCGCGTGGTGTTGTGCAGTCGGTGACTAACTGGTGGTTCGCCCATAATGTATTGGGGCTCTGGTTTACACCAATGGCACTTGCGACAGCCTACTACCTAATACCAAAGGTCTTGGGGCGTCCGATTTACTCTTATTACTTATCGGTGCTCGGTTTCTGGGCATTGGCCATTTTCTATAATTGGGCAGGCATCCACCACTTAATTGGCGGACCGATTCCTGTTTGGCTCATTTCGGCAGGTATCGTCGCATCTGTTATGATGGTCATTCCAGTCGTGGTGGTTGGTATCAATCACCACATGTCTGTGGTCGGCTTGTATAAGGAAGTATGGCGCAGCCCTACGCTACGCTTTGTCGTTTTCGGAGCCATCTCTTACACCTTGGTGAGCTTGATTGGTTCAGCCATGGCGCTCCGCACAGTCAGTGAAATCACCCACTTCACGCACTTCACAGTAGGGCACGCTCACCACGGGGTATACGCTTTCTTTACTATGATCATGTTCGGTGGGGTTTACTACATGATGCCTCGCTTGCTTAAGCGTGAGTGGCCCTCGTCATTCTTGATTAAACTACATTTCTGGGCATGCGCGCTGGGCATTACGATCATGATTGTTGCGCTTCAAGTCGGCGGCTGGATTCAAGGCCTGGAAATGAACAATGCTGAAATCCCATTCCTTGAGGTTGTTCAAAACACGATTCCTTGGCTCAAAGCGCGTTCGGTCTCGGGTCTCTTCTTGACGGTAGGACATATTGCTTTCGCAGCCAACTTCTTCTGGATGCTCTTCGCTGCGGGTGCAGTCCGTGCGAAGCAAGGCCCTACGCTTCTTGGCTCGAATGAAGGAGGCTCGGCTCGATGAAAAACTTACCACTTCTTTTCTGCGGTATTTTCTTCGCACTCGCGTTTTCATTTACTGGTTTGATTCTGACTAGTCACATTCAAATTGGCAGTCTCACGCAGACTACTGAGACCCTTGAAGCGACCGATGATTTAGACGAAAACGGCATGCCTGTCATGGTGTTGGCTGAAGGTGAACCTCTCTATCCCGCCATGCCCGTCGGCCTTGCTCAGCAAGGTAAAGAAGTTTATATTTCGATGGGTTGCATCTATTGCCACAGCCAACAAGTGCGTCGCAATGAGTTCGGTGCAGATATTGAGCGAGGGTGGGGTCCCCGCCAGACGGTTGCTCGCGACTATATATTACAAGAGCGTGTTCTTCTAGGAACGATGCGAACTGGCCCTGATCTGGCACACTTGGGTGGTCGCTATGCAGGAGATGCGGGGCGTGATTGGAATCATCTTCATTTATATAACCCGCAGATCGTCTCTAAGGGCTCGACGATGCCACCTTTTGCATTCCTTTACGACGTGCGCCAAATTACTAGTAAGCCTTCGGAAGAGGCCCTCACATTCCCTCCTAATTCTGAGTATGCTCCAGAGGCTGGCTACGAGGTCGTGCCGACTCGTCGTGCCAAAGCATTGGTTGAGTATCTCCTTAGTCTGAAGATTAACTATAGTCTGCCCGAAGCACCGATTCTAGAATAATGAGTGAAGAAGAACACATCACAGATCCTAGCGTAAAAGGCCGTGGATCTCTGGAGAAAGCAGCTATGCAAGATGAGCACATGCAAGATGTGCATGCGCAGCTCATGCGTGAGAAGGAAGAACCGCAGGAAGGTTTCTCGCCAGTTCCTATCTTCTTAATGTTTATCTTTGCTGCCCTCTGTTTTTGGGGCGGTGTGTATCTCGTTGAGCACTCTGGCGGTTACCGTTGGGATGCTTACTCGCCCGACTTTGATCCCAATGCCGGGGCACCTAAGCCCGTTGAGATTGCTCTTTTTGACCGCGGCGCTAAGGTTTACCGCAACCAGTGTGCACAGTGTCACCAAGCGGATGGCAATGGTGTGCTTGGTGTCTACCCACCACTCGTAGCATCTAGCTGGGTGACTGGACATCCTCAGGTTGTCTCACGGATTTTGATTAACGGGTTAAATGGTCCAATCCTAGTCAAGGGTAGTAAGTATAATGGCAACATGCCTGCGTTCGGTTCCAGCGGGCTCGCCTTGAGCGATAAAGACATCGCGGGTGTGATTACCTACATTCGGCAGGAGTGGGGCAACAGCGCCTCGGACGTGACTGTAGCGACTATCGCCGATTACAGCGATCTCTATGCTGGGCGATCGGTTCCGTGGCAAGCCGCTGACCTTAAAGAAGGCCTGGGTCCAGTCCCTGAGGTTACTGCCCCGCTAGTCGAAGAGCTTCCTGCTGATGGTGAAGATGCCACTGAAGACAGCGTCACTAGTTATTAGCGCTAGAGTATGCTGAAACGCTTCAGGTAAGCATCCGCTTTCTGGCGTTGAATTTCCGAAAGAGTGTGACACCTTTCAGGTAATGTCGCTTTCAGAAACAGAACCCTTCGATCTTACAGCACGCTCGACTGTGAATTCGTGCTGGGGTGCGCTCACGATGGAAGTGCTTGCACGTTTAGGTATCCAGACTGTGATCACCTCGCCAGGCTCACGTTCGACTCCTTTGACTGTTGCCGCGGCGCGTAATCCACGGATCGAGGCTCTCTCAATTCTTGATGAACGCTCAGCTGCTTTTTATGCACTTGGCCTAGCTAAGAGCACAGGTCGCCCAGTTGCGCTGGTCTGTACTTCTGGATCAGCAGCGGCTAATTACTGGCCCGCAGTTGTCGAGGCTTCGATGGGTGGTACGCCCTTGCTTTTACTCACGGCAGACCGACCGCCAGAATTACGCAACTGCAGCTCAGGGCAATCCATTGACCAGTGTAAAATTTATGGTGATTACGTGCGAGATTTCGCCGAATTGTCCCCACCGGAAGTGTCGCTAGATATGCTAGCTTACCTTCGGCAGACACTCGTCCATGCGGTGCACATATCGCTCAGTGCTAACGCTGGACCTGTTCATTTGAATTTCCCTTTTCGTGATCCATTAGCACCTGATAGTGAGTCTTCCGAAACAGTCGTTGATGCGGATACTCTTGAGGTGGCATCGACTGTGATAACGCGTCCATGCGAGCTCGTTCCACTCGGTAGCGTCATCGACATGGTCGCTTTAGAGCGTTTGAGTAGTCATACGAAAGGTATCATTGTGGTCGGCACTGAGAGTCCTCGCTGCGGTGACGAAGCCTTTAGTGATGCGATAGCCATAATCTCTGATAAGTTGGGCTGGCCTGTCATTGCGGATACCTTAAATCCGCTGCGTAGTCATGCAGAGGGGAATCCTCTTTTAATAACACGTTATGATGCCTTTCTTCGTGATGCACATAAGGCTGACGGAATATTGCCTACTGCGATTTTACAGATTGGCAGCTTACCTACGAGCAAAGTGCTCCGTGCCTGGCTCAGTTCGCTCGACGCTGTTTCCTTTTTACTGACGTCGCGCCCAATCAATACGGACCCTTTGCATCGTATCGCTACGCCTCTTTATGGCGATGTGCAAACACTGGCTGAACACTTGCAGCCACAACGGATCGAAGCAAATTGGGGCAAGCAATGGTCGGCAATTGAGCAGGAAACAGCAAATGAGCTGGATTCGAAAATACTTTCAATTGATACGATGTTTGAAGGTAAAGTCGCCTGGTTACTTTCGAAGCATTTACCCGTCGATACACCTGTTTTTCTTGCGAGTAGCATGAGTGTGCGCTATGCGGAATATTTCTGGGAGGCTAGTAGCCGTGGGTATTCAATTTTTTGTAACCGTGGCGCGAATGGTATCGATGGCACGCTGAGCACAGCTCTCGGTGTCGCTCATAAGGGAAAGCCAAGTGTCTTACTGACAGGTGATCTAGCTTTCTTGCATGATACTAACGGACTGCTTGCTGCGAGTCAGTTAAAGGGCAGTTTGACCGTCGTATTGATCAACAACAATGGCGGCGGCATCTTTGAGCATTTGCCCGTTTCAGAAAATGATTCTTCTTTTGAAGATTTTTTCGCCACGCCACAGTCAGTCGACTTGGCTAAACTTTGCGAAGCGCATGGCTTTCACCATGAAAATATTCAAGGCTGGGATAGCTTTACCCCTTCGATCTCAGTCTTACCTGAGTCTGGTTTAAGAATATTAGAACTGAGAACGGACCGAAATGCCGACCAAGCTATGCTGTCAGAAATTTTGAAGATTTAATTTTCTAACGCTTTAGAAAAGTCCAATTAGGGTCACTCATTATGAGATTGGCGCTACGAAAGCCTACTCGTCGTCGTCACTCGATTCAAGCTTAGGCGCATCTGACACATCACCGAAGATACCGCCTGCCGCTATACGGTTGCTCTTGCGATGCTGGTCACGCTCGTGTTCAGCTTGGCCTTGAACTGAATAACGGGTAAAGGGCACTGCGCTAAGACGAGCTGCAGGTATCGCTTTGTCAGTTATTTCGCATATCCCATAACTGCCGTCCTTTATTCGTAGAATAGCTTCCTCAATTTCAATAAGCGCATCCTGTTCGTTGGAAACCAGACTGAGCGCAAAATCACGATCAAAACTATCGGTTCCTAAATCAGCAGGGCTAGAAGTGTTTCCTGAATCATCTCGTGCATTTTGTTTGAGTGTGTCGGCTGTGTGAAGGCTGATTTCGCTACTTACGTGCATGCGCAAATCAATTAATAACTTGTAGTATTTCTTCCACTTCTTAGGCACCTCTTTCTCAACGAGTTCGGTGTTCGACTTCTTTTCCTTTGGATTGAAGCCGAGGATATCGGCCAGCGAGGCCGCGCCTAGCACGCGTTTCTCTACTGGCTTGTCGTCAATCACGACCTTTGAGACAGGTATTTTTTTTGCGGTGACTTTTTTGGCAACAGGTTTTGCTTCAGCTGGTGCGCTAGTCTTTTTTGCTGCCATTAGCTCTTCGACATCATCGAGAGAAAATACAATAGGGGCCGATTTTTTGTTGGCAGCCGCACCTTCGCGCGAGACGACGGCTTTTTTAAGAATATCAGGGGTCTCTTTTTTAATAGCCTGAGGAGTGGCGCTTTTCTTTTTAATGGGCTCCGCTTTTTTAACTATTTTTTTGGCGATTGTTTTCCTCGCTACTTTCTTCGCGGCTTTTTTGGCGACCGTCTTTTTGGCTACCTTCT
>QXZH01000006.1:10220-16976 GCA_009886465.1 Opitutaceae bacterium | reverse complement strand
AAAATTCAGCGGTCTTAGATCATGGAAGAAATCTATTTAGGAGGCGGCTGCCTTTGGGGAGTCCAAGAATTCTTACGTCACTTGCCGGGAGTTTACCAGACGGAGGCGGGTCGAGCTAACGGCACGCAAATGAACACTGACGTAGGCTATGACGGCTATGTCGAATGTGTGAAAACACATTTTGATCCCAATCAAGTCACAGTCGAGGAATTGATGGCTTACCTTTTTGAGATCATTGATCCCTATAGCCTGAATCAACAGGGCAATGATGTCGGCGAGAAATACCGAACTGGGGTCTACAGTCTAAGCCCCAATCATCTCAAGCAAGCATCTGACTGGATCACGCAGCGTCCCGACTCGGCAAAGGTAGTGGTTGAGGTGCACCCGCTCTCACACTACCTGCGTAGCGATGAAGCACATCAGGATCGACTGACTCGATGCCCGGACGACGTCTGTCATTTGCCCAAAGAACTCCTGCATAAATACAAAAAAGGTGAGTGATTCCTCAAATTTGATTCTACGCATACTCATGAGCCTAGTGCCTGCTTCACAGATTGGCATACGTCTTTCTATTAAGTAATTACAACTAGTAGGGTAAAATTGGACGTTCTCATCATCCCACGCGCTGGACTGTTCATGCTGCACCTTCTATGATTTTTCTCGCCCGTTTCATCTAGCGAAGCAGGCTCATTACTAATGCTGGAAAAAAACGCAGACGGTCGCATAAAGCGGATCGAATACCGTGGTCGCTATTTGAGAGCAAGCCGTACGGGCGGAGTGGCCTTGCGGGCACAGACAAAAATGGCTGGCATCAATTTGACGGCCAATACCGCACGTGGAATGCGGGTCTCGACAAGAATCGCCAAGGGAACTCAAGCAGGCTTTCAAAATGGACGATTCGTCCTGCGAGGACGCTACGGAAGTGGTCCAACCAAGCTAAACCTTTCAAAGAGCGGGATCTCCATATCGAGCAAGACTGAGATTGGGACGATCAACTGGTTTAAACCACGCTATTCAAGTGCCAAGATCGGCGGCATTCAGGTGCGTGGAAAAAATGCGGTATACCTACACTTAATTGTTGGTATAGTTCAAATCGCCACCTACCTGCTACTTTTTCTTGCGCAAATAATTGTGCTCCTTTTACAGGGACTCTTCTGGCTTGGACTTCAAATCTATCGGGGTGCATGTTCCCTAGTCTCATTACTTCGCGAGAGGAGCCTTCGCCCGATTGAAGATCGCTGGCTATCAAATATCGATAATTGGGAACTCGCTCAACTCAAAGATGCGCTCGAATATATTTTTCTGAAACTTGCGACTGGTCACGCCCTGGAACCTAGCCAAATGAATAGTGATCAAGGCACGGCAATTCAACTGGCTAGCTTACTCGATGGTTGCGCCCTCAAGCCACCCCGCGATCTGGAATTTCTCTTTGCCTGTCTCGCCGCTAAATACGCTGACCTGACGGGTCAGGACGAATGCCTCGATTACCTACTAGAACTCGATGAGCGCTCCGTCCTTTCCGGCGGACGGAACCAACTTCAAGAAAGACTGCTAGCCGCTGGCCTCAACGCATGCGGAGTGGAAGGTGAAATTGAGGACTGACCTTAGTTTGAAGCACAATGGGGATATGGCTGCTACGACTCAAGGGCGGCGGCGGGACTCCACCAATGTAATGGCTGAAAAAATTTCGTAGGGCTAGTTTCACAAAACAGATTCTCGACATAGTGAAGCATAAGCCTAGTTTTTCGCATTCTTTTACTATGAAACCAGCTACAAAGCCAAATCGTCCTTTCTTTTCATCCGGTCCTTGCAGTAAGCGCCCAGGCTGGTCGCTCAACTCACTTGGCGGCTCGCTCGTCGGTCGTTCGCACCGTGCGAAGCCGGCTAAGGCGCGTATCGAAGAGGTCATTGAAAAATCTACTTCCATCCTTGGGCTGCCTGAGGGCTACGTCTGCGGGATCGTGCCAGCCTCAGACACTGGCGCGGTCGAGATGGCTATGTGGTCGCTACTTGGCCAGCGAGGGGTTGAGATGTGCGCCTGGGAATCTTTCGGTTCTGGCTGGGTCACAGATGTGATTAAACAGCTCAAGCTAAAAAACGTAACCAACCACGAGGCCGACTACGGTCTGCTACCTGATTTCTCAAAGGTAAACTTTGATAATGATGTGGTCTTCACTTTCAACGGGACGACCTCGGGTGTAAAACTGCCAAACCTCGACTTCATTCCAGCCGACCGCAAAGGCCTCAGCATCTGCGACGCCACTTCGGCGGTCTTCGCGATGGATATCGATTTTAACAAGTGCGATGTGGTGACTTGGTCTTGGCAAAAAGTTATGGGCGGCGAAGGTGCCCACGGCATGATCGTGCTTAGCCCGCGCGCGATTGCTCGCCTCGAAAGTTACACCCCAGCTTGGCCACTGCCAAAGATCTTCCGCATGACAAAGGGTGGTAAACTAATTAAGGGCATTTTCAGCGGTGCCACTATCAACACAGTCTCCATGATCTGCGTGGAAGATGCGGTCGACGGTCTACGCTGGGCAGAAAGTATCGGCGGCCTACCCGCACTGATCGAGCGCTCGAATGCCAACCTCAAGGCCATCGCTGATTGGGTGGCCAAGACTGACTGGATTGATTTTCTCGCGGAAAATCCTGCTACGATCTCCAATACATCAATCTGTCTTAAAATCACAGCCGATTGGTATCAAGCACTCCCTGCCGAAGAGCAAGCCGCCAAAGCCAAAGCGCTGGTCAGCCTACTCGACAAGGAAGGCGTGGGTTACGACTTCGGTAGCTACCGTGATGCGCCCCCTGGTCTTCGTATCTGGGGCGGTGCTACGGTCGACACTGCCGACATAGAAGCGCTACTGCCATGGCTTGATTGGGCCTTTGCTGAGATTCAAAAGTAGGTCTTACTACTCGGCTAGCAAATCGGGACTTTTCCCAGCTTTATCGTCTTTATTAAAGCGCATGGAAAGTAAGGTGGAGACACCCTTTTCTGGCATGGTGACGCCGAAGACTGTATCCGCATTCGAAATCGTGCGCTTGTTGTGCGTAACGATGAGGAACTGTGACTTGTCTGTGAAGCCGTGCAAGGTCTCACAGAAGCGGCCGATATTCGCATCGTCGAGGGCGGCGTCGATCTCGTCGAGTACGCAAAAGGGACTGGGTTTGACCATATAGATGGCGAAGAGCAGCGCGACGGCAGTCATAGTGCGTTGACCACCCGAAAGGAGTGTCACGCTTTTAAGGCGAGTGCCTGGAGGCCGAGCAATGATCTCGATACCAGACTCCAGTGGGTCGTCGGAGTCGACGAGTTGGAGGTCCGACTCGCCACCGCCTGAGATCTTACCATAAGTGAAGGCAAAGTTTTTCTTCACTTGATCAAAGGTATCCTTGAAGAGAGTTTGCGAGGTTTCGTTAATCTCGTCGATCGTTTGGACCAGCTTATTCTTCGAGTTCCAGAGATCTTCGCTTTGACCTTTAAGGAAGTCGTGACGCTCTTTTAGATCGGTGTATTCACTGATCGCATCGAGATTGACGGGGCCCATGTTGGCGATGCGGCCTTTAAGTTCACTGACTTCCTCTTCGATCGTCGACCAGTTCGTGACATCCATTCCGGCGAGCTCTTCCTCTGTAGGATCGCGCCGCTCGTGTTTGGGCTGCGCGGCGAGCTTATCGGGGTCGTCCATGTCGTCGAGGTTGAGGCGTTTCTCGAACTCGACGTTGCCCTCCCACAGCTCGGTCTTCCAATCGACCTTCGAGAGGTCTGTTTGATATTCGTCTTGGGCATTACTTTGGATAAATCCGAGCTTCGAGCGCTCTTCTGCTAGGCGAATCTCTAGCTTAGTTAATTCTTGGTCAAAGCTCCGGTTCTCGTTACGGCGACCAGAGAGCCCGTCGTCAATCTCGGTGATGGTGCTATCGATCCCTTTGAGCTGTTCGCGATCTTTAGTCAACTCATCCGTAGCGATGCATAAAGTCTTCGCGAGCTCCTCACTCTTACTCACTTCGTTCGCACCTGACTGTTTGAGTGCGGCAATTTGCTCGTTAATCGTATCGATCTCTTGGTTGCGACGTAGGATGCGGTGCTGCAGGTCAGCAGTCTCGCGTTGGACTTCGCCGAGGGCACGATCTGCTGATTCAAGGCGCTGCTTCTTCTCGGCAAGTTCAAGCCTTACGTCAGCCAGAGCTTCACGCTTGTGATCGCGGGCCTCGCGGGTGCGATCAATCTCGGCTTCTAAATCAATCCCCCCTTGGCGCTCGTCTTTGAGCCCTTTCTCGGCTGCAACCAGTTCGTCTTTAGCAGTTTCGAGTTCAGTAATTGAGTCGCCATGCTTGGCATCGAGGCGGGCGACTTCGTCCTCTGCCTGTGTGCGGTTACGGGCGTTGTGTTCGATCTTCTGTGTCTGGTTGCGCTCTTCAGCCACAAGCCCAGATACTTCACTGGCAAGTTCGCTCTGGCGCTTGCGCTGTTCTTCAACGGTGGCCTCTGCGGTGTTGCGACGTTCGTCGAGACCGTTCGCTTGTTCGCGCAGTGCATTGAGCGCTTTGCGCTCCGCTTCAATCTCCTTACGCAGGCGACGAATCTCGGACTCGCGCTCGAGCACACTAGAAGATTTTTTACCCGTGGTGCGTCCGCCATGAATGAGACCACGGCAGTCAATGATCTCACCACTGCGGGTCGCGACAAGGAGGAAGTTAAAGTCCGGATTCGCTTTCCAGAATTCGATAAATTGGTCGAGACCATCGGCGAAATAGCAAGCCGTGAGTAAACGCTCAACCGGGCTCTGCAAACCTGGGTTCCGAGTGGTAACAACTGACTGTGCGGCAACAAGACCAGGGGGCAAATCGATGGCATCACCCGCAATGGCAGGGGCGAGGTCGATCTGCAAGCAGGCGCGGCCAAGGAAGTCGGCATCGAGCTTACCAATGACCGAGAGTGCTTTGGCAGAATCACCAATGTAAAGCGCGTCTGCAGCCGAACCGAGTAAAGTTTCAAGCGCGGTAGTGTAGATACTGTCTACGGTCAGCTCTTTCGAAATAATGGAGACACTGCCCTTAGAAACGACCTCGTTCAGCTTGTCGCCAAGGATCGCCTTGGCACCCTCGCCAAAACCTTCGAATTTCGCTTGTAGGCCTTCGAGCACATTGAGTTGAGCGGTCTTGCGCGCAATGCCGCGGTCTTGTTCTTGAATTTGCTCTTGCAGATTGCGGAACTGGGTCAATACCTCGCGCGAATCACTGCGGGCTTTTTCAACAGCTCCTTCACTGGCGACTTGCTCGGCGCGGCGCTTTTCTAGTAGGCGCTTAATTTCCTCGAGCCCTTGTTCCAGAATGACGACCTCTTCTTTCAGCTCGATCGCTCGCTCTGTGAGTGAGGCGTGCTTAACTTGGTAAGTCTTTAGGTCGACTTCCAGTGTGGTGCAGCGAGAGCGCGCACGGTTGATGCGGTTCTCAGCAGTGAGCACATCTTGACGGAGCTTTTGCAGCGTGCCCTCCATCTCGCCGAGCTTTTCCTGTGCAGCGATGAGCTCGTTATTACGCTCGCCGAAAATTCGGTCGGAATCGTCAACCACACCCAACTGCATTTGCTTATTTTCGGATTCGTCCTTGGCGCGGCTAGCGAGCTCGGATTTTTGCGTTTCAAGGTCGACGATCTCTTTTTGGTATTCACCAATACGCGCTACCATGTCTTTCGAGCGGATGGTGGAGAATTCAGACTGGTTATCGGCGTTCTCTTTTTCGGAGCGGAGATTATAAACACGCTGTTGAAGCTCTTCCATCTTTTGGGAAAGACCGGCACGTGCCGCTTTTTTCTCCATCAAGATCGATTCGTCACGCTCGAGCGTGCCAGTGTGCGTCTCGACTTTCTTGCGGAGCTCAGTGGCACGCTCTGCAACTTGGTTGATCGACTGACTTAGATCAGAATGGCGATAAGCGCTAAATGCGAGGTCAAGGTGCGTGAGGCGGTGCTTGATCCGCTGGTAGCGGAGCGCCTTGCTCGCCTGACGCTTAAGCGAACCGATCTGACGGGAAACTTCCTCGATCACGTCGGTCACACGGGCTAGATTGGCATCGACTAGCGCCAACTTGTTGAGCGCTTCTTTCCGCTGAGCCTTGTATAAGGTGATTCCAGCGGCTTCTTCGAAGATGGTGCGTCGCTCGGAAGGGTTGGTCGATAGAATCTGGTCAATCTGACCTTGGAGCATGAACGAGTAGGAAACACGCCCGACCCCTGTGTTAGCAAAGAGTCGTTGAATGTCTTTGAGGCGGGAGGCTTTGCCGTTGATGAAGTAATCACTGCTGCCGTCTCGGGTCACACGGCGAGTAATCGCGACTTCGTTGAACTGTGTGCCGAGCTCAACCTCGCATTCAGTAAAGGTCAGCGTGACCTCACATGTGGGCAATGCTTTGCGCTTGTCAGTACCCTCGAAAATAACGTCTTGCATGGAGGCACCACGCAGAGCCTTGGCGCTTTGCTCTCCGAGCACCCAGCGGATCGCATCGACGATGTTACTCTTACCGCAACCATTAGGTCCAACCACGGCGGTCACCCCTTTTTGGAGGTCTAAACGTGTGCGGTCGGCAAAACTCTTAAAGCCACTAATGACGATCTCTTTAAGATACATATTTTTAGAAAATTGTGCAGTTGCTAGGGTATAAAACGCTACACAACAAAGTGCCTAAGAACGCCTCGCAACTCTAAAAGCCGACTTAATATGTGCGCTCGCCATAGAGAGCGGTGCCGACACGAAT
>QXZH01000006.1:0-10120 GCA_009886465.1 Opitutaceae bacterium | reverse complement strand
TCTAAAAGCCGACTTAATATGTGCGCTCGCCATAGAGAGCGGTGCCGACACGAATTTGAGTTGATCCAGCAGCGATGGCTAGCTCGAGATCACCCGTCATTCCCATGGATAACTCGGGCAGTGGCACGGCAAAGCGCTCCGAAAGTGCGTCGCGAAGCTCTCGCAGACTGTTAAAGGCTGCACCCGCTACCTCGGGGTCGTCGTCGAGCGGCGCAATCGTCATGAGTCCATCGACCTGCAAATTCGGCATCTTGAGAGCGGCTTCGAATACCGAAGGAAGCTCTTCTTCTGCAAATCCATATTTATTTGGGTCTTTACCCGTATTACACTGGAGCAGGATGGCTAAATTTTTGCCCTGCTCACCTGCGAAACGATCCAAGCGGCGCAAAAGTTTGAACGAATCGACTGACTGAATACGATCAAAGGTCGCAACGGCATCCTGTGCTTTATTGCTCTGCAAATGCCCAATAAGTTCCCACCGCACCTTGTCGGTGTATGAGCCGCGCTTATCCGAAGCCTCCTGCACACGATTCTCACCCACTGCCTTTAATCCACTGCGCACAGCATAGTCGATCGCCTCTACGGGATGATTCTTCGTGACTGGGAGCAAGGAAACAGTGCTTTCCGGCCGGCCGCTCACCTCACACGCTCGCGCCACTCGTGCTCGAACCACCGATAAGTTTTCTTTAAATTCAGGATAGTTAATCATTAGAAGCTCAGAAATAACTCTAAAAGAGAACCTAGCATTAGTTTTGCTTAAATTGACCTTGAGAATTCATTAAATATATTTATACAAAATAAACATGCACGTAGAAAATTTTAAAATATTCTCTGACTTAGTTGAAAGCGAGAGCTTCTCACGCGCAGCCAAACTTAATGGCATCACACAATCTGCGGTAAGCCAACAATTGCGAGCGATGGAGAAGCATTTCAGCATCTTAATTGTGGATCGTAGCCAAAAGCAATTTCGACTCACTCGAGAAGGGCAAAAACTCTACGAATCTGCGAAAGAGATTCTCTACCTCTATGAAAGGCTAAATAGTGAGCTTCAAGAGATGAAAAAGGTGATCAGTGGCACGATCCATATCTCAACTGTTTATAGCATTGGTCTCCATGAGTTGCCGCCCTACGTGAAGGCCTTTTTGTCGAAATACCCAGAAGTCAACATTCGCGTTGAATATCGTCGCGCGAACAACGTCTACGAAGATATTTTGACCAATTCGATTGATCTCGGTCTTATCGCATACCCACAACATCACAAACAGCTGGAAGTGCTCCCTTTCCACGACGATATACTAATACTAGTAGTCAGCCCCGAACATCCATTGGCGGGGAAGAACGAAATCACATTGCAAGAAATCGCCGATCAAAAGTTTATAGGTTTTGAGCCCGACATCCCGACACGGAAGGCAACTGATCAGATTTTTAAAGATGAAGGCATCGAGATGGATCCCGTTATGGAATTTGACAACGTCGAAACAGTGAAACGCGCTGTCGAGATCAACGCGGGTATCGCTATTCTACCGCAAACCACTGTGACTCGCGAAGAAGCACAAGGACTACTCAAGGTGATCAAGTTCAAGAACAAGACTTACAAACGACCATTGGCGCTCATCCACCGCAAAGGTCGTGCGCTCACACCTGCGATGAAAAAGCTGATCGACCTACTGACTTCGAAAGACCTCAACAGCCTCGAAAACGATCCAGGTGGCAATGGAGAGTCAACAACGTAAAACACAGCAGGTATCACGATGCTTACGGCCAACTCTAGCTGGAGCTACCTACTCTGCGACCGCACCCCGCCGATACTGCGCATAGCCACTTCTTAACGAGCTATACGGATCAATCGAGCTGCCCTTGAGTTGCTTGTAACGCTCGATGATCTGAGGGCTACGTGCAATGTATCCAGTGCCAGATGTAGCGAGTTGCCATTCCCATTCCCAATCGTCGATCATGCTGAGAGGCTCTTTGAGTGGATTGAGAGAGCGGTCGCCAAAAAAGCCAGCAAGGTCTCTTAAGTTAGATGGTCCTAGAAAAGGCAACACTAGGTAAGGTCCTTCGCCAATACCCCACGCACCAAAAACTTGACCGACATCTTCAGATTTGATGGGAGCAAAGCCCTCGTAATCATCCGCGGGTGTCAGGATGCCCACAAAGCCGACAGTGCTGTTGATTGCGAAGCGGCCAGTCTCCACCCAAGCGCCTTTGAAACGGCACTGCAGGAGGTTGGATGCGAGCCTTACAGGGTAACGAAGGTTGTGAAAGAAATTACTAGCGCCCTCTTCCAAGGGATCAGGTGTAATCGCCGTGTAAGCATCCACCAATGGCTGAATGGTATTCGAAAAAACGAAATCGTTAAACTCAAAGGTGAAGCGATTAACACTTTCAAAAGGGTCATACACGTCAGCACCCTCGTCGACTTCTTCGTAGAAGAATGCTTCGTCCTCTGTCAGGTTACCGTCTTGGGCGGTGAGATTCGTTACGCTGAGCAGCCCAATGAGGGAAGCCCAAGCAAGGGGTCTTTTAAATTTTTGTGTCTTCATTGATTTCATCTTCGGCGAGTAAATTTTTAAGTCGAGCAATCAAATCAGCACCACTCCCCTTACGAAAATGATCGTCGATTTGTCCGCGATAGTTCGAGCTCACGCTGACATTTTCCGCAACAATGTCGTAAATTTGCCAGCCAGAATCCATCTGCCTTAAGCGGTAAAGGATGTAATAGGTCTTCGCGTCTAAGACCATAGTGGATTCAATCTCAATGCGAGCCCTGCCAATCTGAGTAAGCTCGCCGAGCGTAATTGATGGCCGATCTTTACCGTCTAGGCCTATCATATATGCCTTGAGCACCAATTGTTTGACCAGCTCCAATACTTCAATCTGCTCTCTCTCGTTCATACGTCGCCAATTCTTACCGATGGCATAGCGGATCATCACATCCAAATCGTAACTGGATTCGAGCTTCTCACGCACTTGAGCCTGTTTTTCATTAGCTGACAGTGTCGTATGGGTGTCCGAGTAGATCACATCCAAGGCCGCATCGATCATTCTTTGAAGCTTTTCTTTCTGTGCCTCCTGAGCCGAAACAGAAGCCACCAAAAGTAGCCCTAAGACCAAAAAAGTCTTATAAGAGAAAAATTTCATACTGATTAGATAGACTTATTCTGACTTTTCGTCAATCCCTCCGAGGGCGAATCGGCTAATCAAGCTCTCGATATCAAGAGCGGACTCGGTATCCACAATCTCATAGCCGGGCTCCATCGGAAACCCACCACCGGGCGATAAATCAATAAATCGATCGCCGATTAGCCCTGCGGTTTTAACAGAGGCGATCGTATCTTCGTCCAGTTCGAGGCTATTCGGTAGCTCCAGTGTGACGATGGCATCAAAAAACTCGTCCAATACCACATCTTTCACTGTGCCAACACGCACTCCGGCGATCTCTACTCGGCTCCCTGGGTTCACGCCACTCGCACTACTGAAGCGTGCGGTCACCGTATAGCTATCACTACCAAAAAAGCGTGCACTACCCACCTGGATGGCGAGATAGAGTACAGCAGCCAGACCAAAAAGGACAAAAGAGCCCACGAGAAATTCAATGCTTCGATTCTTCATAATTTATTTATTACCTCCATTCAGCGGTGAGGACTTAGGACCATAGTTGGCCTTACTTAAGAAACCCGACAGCGCCGATTGCGCATCGGTGTTCAAGTCCTCTGGTTTTCCAAAAAATTTAATTCGCCCCTCGTCCAACCAAGCCACCCGATCACTGATCTCAAAGACCTCTGGTATATCGTGGCTGACGAGTAGCGCAGTAAATCCAAAGCGCTCCCGATAGTTGGCGATCATTTCAAACACACTAAACTTACGCTCGGGGTCAAGCCCTGTGGTCGGTTCGTCAAAGAGTACCACTTGCGGCTTCGTGATCAGCGCACGCCCCAGCGCCACTCGCTTCTTCATCCCTCCCGAAAGCTCGCCCGGGTAGCGATCCGCTGAATCGCTCAGCTCCAAATACGCCAGCATTTTGTCGACCCGCTCTTGGATCTCCACTTTATTAAGCTTCGACGCCTCGCGCAGCGGCAGCGCCACATTTTCAAATGCCGTCAACGAATCAAAGAGCGCGTTATTTTGAAACATATAACTGAAAGATACACCGGTATCGCTGTGCGCACTGCGGCGACTTTGCGAAATCGCTTGGCCGTCCAGTTCGATCGTGCCTGCGTCTGCCTCCAATAGATTGGCGATGCACTTCAATAGCACCGACTTGCCGATCCCACTTTTGCCAATGATCGTTGTGACTGAGGCCGCCGCCACATCGAGGTCGATGCCGTCAAGCACACGCTTGTCACCAAAATACTTTTTCAGTCCACGAATCTTTAAAAAGCTATCCATACTACAAAAGGAAAGAAGTGATTAAATAGTCCGCCGCCAATACTGTGACGCTCGACCAAACAACTGCGCGCGTGGCTGATTCGCTCACCCCCCGCACACCAGGGAATGACGCCTTGCGATGGGTATTATATCCGCGATACGCGCAGATTGTAATCGTGAGCAATCCAAAGACGATAGCCTTGATATAACCGCCCTGCACGTCTGCCCAAGTCACACTCTCAAAGACACGGTTCCAGTAAACACCCGAATCCACATTGAGCAGCAACGAGCCAGTCAAATAACCGCCAAAGATGCCAATCAAATCAAAAATCGCCGTCAAAATCGGGAAACAAATCAAAGTCGCCACCAGCCGCGGTCCTACAAGAAATCCAAGTGGATCAATGCTCATGGTCTGTAAAGCGTCGATTTGCTCATCATTACGCTGGATACCCAGCTCCGAAGCCATCGCCGAACCAGCTTGTCCCACTACCATCAGCGCCGTGAGTACAGGCCCCAATTCACGGATCAGCGAGAGTGCGACCGCAGTACCCAAGGCCGACTCCGCGCCAAATTTAACCAGCGTATAATAAAGCTGTAAACCCATGACTAAGCCCGTAAAGAGCCCCACGGTGGCAATAATTGGGAAACAACGTACGCCGATCTCATGGATTCCTAGGGTCAACTTAGCAAAGCGACTGCGCTGCGCAAAGAAGCCACGCAAAGCCCCCCAGCCAAAGAGAGAGATCTCCCCTAACTCAAAAACCACACTCATTGCCGAGCGTCCAAGCGTGCGTATCATAATATAAAAATCCGATTTGTAAAAAAGCTGACCTAGTTTATGCCATACATACCCCAAACAAGGGAAGCCGAAACATCTAGCAGAACGAGCCCACAAGATAGGGATGCCTCACCATGACCAACCATTCGTCGACCCAGCTCATTTAGCTAGTTACACAATCCTCAAACGCCAGTGACAGGCAAGACCGTCCCATAGAAGACAACAGAGTGTAAACACGCCTAAGAAGTCCAGAGGTGACCGCTTCCAATTCTTCCGCACACTCTGCGAAGTAAGCGGTTCAAATGAATTGATTGTATACAACCCCCGCCTATTTAGGATATTTTGTAATTGTGGTCAGACTTGGTTGTAAGCTCACTATCTCCGTCAACCGGATCTGATCTAAAACCCCAAGTCTTTCAACCAGGTCAACACGACTTCTGCCGAACCCGACTCGGCCACAAACTCACCCTTTACGAATGAGACAAAAATATAAATCAGTAAAACGCAGATATAAGGGCGTAAAAAAAATAAGGCACATACTAGAATTTATTTTTTTAAAATTACTATTTGTAATCATCAATCGGCTTCCTCACAGAGCACTATTTTGGATATCCGCAACGATTGGATATTTGATGTTTAAAATCCCATCGGTCAAAAAATTGACAACCAGTAACGTTCAAGCCTCTTTCCGAGATAAAAGTAAAGAAGAGGTTAAAAGGATCGCATGTGGCAGCCTCAATAATCTGATTCAGAATTTACTTGAGCTGATCTGGTTTTCTGGAGAAGCCAAGAGACAAAAAAAATACTTACCAATTTCATTAAAAACAAATGAACTTGCAAAAGAGAAAACAAGAGATGGAAAGGGCCTTATATTAGTAGCTCCACACGTTGGTAACTGGGAGTTGCTTGGACTAATGGGCACCACGAATTTTGGCCTCCCATTTGCGGCCGTAGCAAAGAAACAGGATAACCCCTACCTCAATAAACTAATTATCCAAAAAAGAAGTGCTGAAGGCACAAGGATTATCCCTAGTAAAGGGGCAATAAGAGGAATGATAAAAGCCCTAGCTAAAGGTTCCGTTGCAGCTACCTTAATTGATCAAAACCTACCTGCGCGAGATGGAGGAATATGGGTAGATTTTTTCGGATTACCAGTATCATCAAGTCGTGCCCCGGCTATGCTAGCCAGAAGGCTCGGTTACGAAATCATTCTATCAGGATGCATTCGCGTAGGAAGAAAATATACTATCTTCACTGAAACGCTTCCTAAATCAATTTCGGCCTATGAATCGGATCAGGAACTAATTCAGGATCTAATGATCGCCACTGAGAATATAGTTAAAAAATACCCAGAGCAATATCTTTGGCTCTACAAGCGGTATCTACACATTCCAGAGACAGCTAATAAAATTACGATAGGCAATTTTCCTTTTTACGCAAAAAAAGTGACGCCTCATTTCTACAATAAACGTGTTCCACCCCAAGAAAACTTTTTTTAAATGAATACGAGCGATGCATATTCTCTCACATATTCACAAGCTCACCACCACGACGGACGACGTGCTCGCGCACGGCTTCGTTCTATTTTTAATTTTCTTCTATAAAGGAATTGCCCAATATAACCTTTTATAGAAGACCCTGAGCACCAAATAAGAAATCCTGACCAAAAAATCATAACATAAGGTAATGCTACCAGTACTATATAGAGAATAGGCGCATTGTAGCCTCTAGGTCTTCTAAGCACATACTCCCAATCGCTAAAAGTAAACTCAAGAAGATCCACTACTAAGAAACGAAGGACAACTATTCCAACCCATGACAACAGACTAATAATACTAGCTGTCAGTAATAGGACGTCAGGAAAATAAGATAGTATATCTTTGACGCGGAATGAATAGTTTCGGTACGGATATTTTCCAGCACTAACTAAATCATTTGTCTTCTCATTGCACTTCATTGCTATCATCTGAATTATAAATGTTATTATCGCACAGCAGATGAAAAATGTCTCTAATGGATGTTGGCCAATTACGGTCAGTAAGGGTTGTTCCATTGGGTGTTCACCAAGCACGGGCAGCGGGGGTTCATTCATAATATAACGATTAGGCTTAATGGTATGGGAGCTGGGACTCGAACCCAGGACCCTCGGTTTAGAAAACCGATGCTCTATCCAGCTGAGCTACACCCACATCGACATACCTAAGTTGGTCAAAGAACTCGAACTGGCAAGAAAATCTACCAATAGGAATCAAGTTTGATTTAAGAAACACGCAGCCCTGATAAATGCGGGACTCCAGCCTTCCCTAGCGCTTCTTACCGCTCTTATTGTGAGCGGCTTTAACTTGGGTAATGCGTTTGCGGCGTTCCGGGTGCTTGGTGTCTAGCTTGGCAGCATCAGGACCCATTTTCTTTAGGCGGGATTTGTTTTGGATCGTGTCGCTCTGACGCGGTATATTTTCGCCTTCGCCCTCTTCGTAGCGGCGTTCTTTGCCAACGAGATCAAATCTGACAGGACAGCCGCTCAGACGGAACTCGTGGATGATAGCCTTTTCCAAATAACGGCGATAGCCAGGGTCGAGGCGCTCGACTCGGTTACAAAAGAAGCGGATACGTAGCGGACGGGAGCCTGTCTGCACGGCGTAGAAAACTTTAAATCGCTTTGTGCCGACTATCTTGGGCGCGCGGGCTTCGAAAAGCTTTTCAATGAGATTATTTAGCTTACCAGTGGGAAGCTTCATATCGAGCGTGGCTTGGATACTCGCAGCGGCGTTCAACATCGACTCGATCTCGAATCCCGTTGTTGCAGAGACGAAGAGCACAGGCGGATTGGGTAGAAAGAACATCTCTTTACGCAGCGACTCTTCGTAGCTTTTGAGGAAATGTTTTAGGTTTTTGAAGCCATCGATGGGATCATGCGTCCAACGATCTATAATTAAGTCCCACTTGTTGACCACAATCACGAGGGCGCGCCCGGCATCAAGGATATCGCCAGCGAGGGCTTGGTCTTGCTTGGTCACACCATCGACCGCATCGATGACAAGAAAGGCGACATCCGACCGATCTAAGGCGGCTTGAGTACGCACGGTGGAGAAGTATTCGACGGGGCTGTCGACCTTGCGCTTCATGCGCAAGCCTGCGGTGTCGGCGAGGCGGAACTTAAGTAGTTCGCCATCCTTGTGTTGGTAGTCGAGGTCGAGCTCTACCGAGTCGCGAGTGGTGCCTGGCACATCACTAACGATGAGGCGAGTGGATTTGAGAAGACGATTGCCAATAGACGATTTACCGACGTTGGGTCGCCCGAGAAGAGAAATCCTGATCCGATCCGTCTTATCGACCTCGCTACCTTCGGGCTTTGGACCTAACTTTTCGTCGATGGCGGACTCGAGATCAGTGATGCCACGACCGTGCTCAGCGGAGACGCAAAAGGGTTCGCCAAGACCGAGGCGAATAAATTCATCGGCCAAGTCTTCGTTTTCTTCGAGGTCGACCTTGTTAGTTACCAAAAGCACATGCTTGCCATACCGGCGAAGCTTTTGCGCGACGATCTCGTCCAAATTAGTAATGCCCTCGCGGACATCGACGACGAAAAGAATGACGCTGGCTGCTTGGATGGCGAATTCGACCTGCTCTTCAGCCGCGACAGAGATCTTTTTAGAGGTCATCTCGATCTCCATACCGATACCGCCGGTGTCAAGCAGCACGTAGTCGTCGCGCACTTCAGTGGAAATGAGGTCGCGAGTGACTCCGGGCATATCATGCACGATGGACATGCGTTTTCCGCAAAGCCGATTAAAGAGACGGCTTTTCCCGACATTAGGGCGCCCGACTAGGGCGACGGTTCTGGATGGGTCGATCATTTTTAAAGAATTCAGGAGATAGAAATCAGCAGCTAGTAAACTGCTCTAAGGTCATATTTGGCAGAAGGCTTTACTTGTAAAGACCGCCGAGGCTAAGCGCTTATTCTCGACGGGCGAGACAAGTCGCACCCCTATTTTTGCATGGAGTTCATGTACCGCTCAATACGGTCGGTAGCTTCTAGAATGCGTTCGTAGCTAGTAGAGAAGCTAGCGCGGACGAAACCTGCGCCGCTAGGACCAAAAGCAGTGCCGGGAACGACAGCGACTTCCTCTTGATCGAGAAGTCCTTTGCAAAAGCTAAGGGAGTCGAGACCAGTGGATTGGATCGACGGGAAGGCGTAGAAGGAACCTTTAGGCGAGTGGCAGTCGAGTCCGGCTTCGTTAAAACGGCGCACAATGAGATCGCGACGTTTGTGATAAGCGTCTTTCATTTTGGCGACAGCTGGTGCACCGTTTTTGAGCGCTTCGATCGCGGCCTCTTGTGAGAGTATGGGCGCACAGAGCATGCTATACTGGTGGACCTTCATCATAGCTTCGATCAGTGGCTGAGGACCACAGGCATAGCCGATGCGGAAGCCTGTCATGGCATAGGCTTTAGAGAAGCCGTGCAAGAAGATCGTACGCTCTCGCATACCTGGGAGCGATGCAATACTGGTGTGTTCGCCCTCAAAGGTAAGTTCGGAGTAGATCTCGTCACTGATGACTAGAAGGTCTTTCTCGATCGCAAATTTGGCGAGGCGCTCGAGCTTAGCGCGTTCAGTCACACCACCTGTTGGGTTGGTGGGGAAGTTGAGCATGAGAACTTTGCAGCCAGGTTCCCAAGCGGCTTCGACACGCTCGGGATCGATGCTAAATTGATCTTCGGCCGAGGTGCCCACAGCGATGGGTTGGGCGTGCGCAAGCACAATGCTCGGACTGTATGAGACGTAGCAAGGTTCGTGGTAGAGTACCTTATCACCAGGATTGAGTACAGCGCGAAGAGCAATGTCCAAAGCCTCAGAGACGCCGACCGCGACGAGCACATCTGTCTCCGGGTGGTAGCCGATGCCAAAGTTGTTTTCCACGTAAGTGCTGATCTCGCGGCGCAGACGGATCAATCCGAGATTATCAGTATAAC
>QXZH01000059.1 GCA_009886465.1 Opitutaceae bacterium | reverse complement strand
CAAAACGTCGACTCGATCGCCTCAAGCTCCATCAGATCACCCAAATGGAGCGCGACGAAGTTCGACAAGTCTTGATCAAGGCAACCGAGGAAGAGTGCGAGCAAGAGATCCGCGATCTACGCCGGAGCAAGCTAAACCGTGCCGAAGCTGATGTTGCTGATGAGGCTAGGCGCATTCTACTCGCCGCGATGCAGCGCATCACCAGCCAGCCCATGAATGACGCCACCGCGACCGTCGTCAACCTGCCCAGCGAGGAGATGAAAGGCCGTATCATCGGTCGCGAAGGTCGCAATATTCGCACATTTGAACATGCCACTGGTACGACGCTTATGATCGATGAGACCCCGGACTCAGTACTCATCTCTTGCTTTGATCCCGTGCGCCGAGAGATCGCCCGTATTGCGCTGGAAGCCCTTTTACGCGATGGTCGGATTCATCCTTCTAGTATCGAAGATGAGATCACTAAAGCCGAAGAAGAGATGCATGCCAACGTCATTGATCTGGGCGAAGGTGCCTTGCATAAGCTACGTTTACACGATGTTCATCCCGAGGTGGTGGCACTACTGGGCAAGCTGCACTATAGGCTGTCCAATAACCAAAATACCCTAGCACACTCGGTTGAGGTAGCCAATCTTTGCGCGCTCATTGCATCAGAAATTGGGCTAGACCCAACGATCGCCAAACGCGCAGGGCTCTTTCACGATCTCGGTAAAGCAGCTGATGAAGAATACGAGGATAGTCATGCAATCGTCGGTGCGGAAATTATCAAGCAACACGGCGAAGATGCCCGCGTGGTCAATGCCGCGGCCGCCCACCACCAAGAAGTGCCGGCGGAGAGTGCTTATGCTGGGCTCGTGATGGTCGCCGACTCACTCTCTGCCGTGCGCCCGGGTGCCCGCGCATCTTCGATGGATGGTTTTATTCAACGCGTGCGGAGTATCGAAGAGATCGCTGCTGCCTTGCCGGGCGTGAACGAAGCTTACGCAGTGCAAGCTGGTCGTGAGGTGCGAGTCATCGTCGAACCAGAGGTCGTCGACGACGAAGAGGCACGCCAACTCGCGCGCATAATTCGCCAGCGTATCGAAGCGGAATTGAACTATCCCGGCACGATTGAGATTACCGTGATCCGCGAGCAACGTTACTCTGAGACTGCTGTATGAGAAAGTGCCAATTCACACTTCTACCCCTATTTGTTTTTGCCTTGGCTTCAGCCAATGCGACCCTTTCCGTTGTCGCGCTTGATACGGGCGAGCAACTCATCGGCGAGATCCTGACGCAGTCGTCCACCATCACGGTTATAATACGCTCTCCGCTATTGGGTGAGGTTAAAGTGCCGCGTGCCCGAGTCATCTCGATACGGGCCAAGGATTCGAAGCCGCCACTGGTTAAGTCCAGCTCTGCGGAGAAAAGCACACCCAAGAGGGCAGGTGAATTAGCAATCAACGAAGAATCAATCATCGAATCACTCCTCGACCTTAAAGCCCCCGACTACTGGTCGGGGAACATGCGTATGGGTATCAATTTGAGCCAAGGTGATCGAAAGTGGCAAGAGACCTACTTAAAGGGTAAACTGGAGATTGATCCAAAGCACAGCCCTAACTTCTATCGCTTCAGTGGTTCATATACGTATCGTCAGTCCGAACGAGCAAACGGCGATGAGTACAAGTCTACGGATAAATACAATGCAGAGTTTATTTATCGCCGCTCGTTCTTCGAAAACTGGTTTACTCAAAATGCGCTTGGATACCGTGCCGATCGGATTAAAGGGATTGATCGAGAAGTTCAAGTCAGCGCAGGTCTTGGTTATGAATATAAGCCTTCAAATCGTCTCAAATTCCTCTTGGGTGGAGGCGCGGGTGTAGAGGAGCTTGAGGCCAATTTTGGAGACTTCCGCGCAGACTCGTCCGCATTTGCCAATATTTTTCAAGAAGCGACATGGCGGCCATTTAACCGGACCTCTGTTGTTCAGAAGTTTAGCTACTATTGGAATCCGAAAGATTCGAATCAGTTCAATTATGTATTAACAGCGGCAGTTCGAGTACGCTTTACTGACCTGCTAGGTTTTGAGTTCTCTTACAACAAAAGTTTCGACAACGATTTGGGTAACAGTGAAGCCAAAGACGACGCGCAGTGGCGCAATGCGCTTGTTTTTTATTTTTAGAAGGAAGTGAGCAGTATATCTGATCTTTGGATACGAGTTTTCTTTGAAGAAATTTCAATTTTCATCGGTCTAAGAAATACCTTTTCACGCGGTAGTCTCGTTTAGGGAATGTAGATAAGAATGGCAGTGCGACTGCCTCAATATACCAGAAACCCTAGACGAGAATGGTCGCTAACTCAGGTGCGTTTGGGTCTTTCTCGACCTGGGCAGCGTTAGTCAGCGGATAACTATACTCGTCACCATTGAAGTTACGCATCACGATCGCTTCGTTGGTGATTTCTTTCACGTAGTCAGGATTGATTGGGATCTTACCACCACCACCAGGGGCATCGATCACGAATTGCGGGATCGAGTAGCCTGTAGTGTGACCGCGTAGGCTTCGTATGATCTCAATGCCCTTGCGTGGGTCCGCGCGTAGGTGAGCGCTACCCGTAATCAGATCACACTGGTACAAGTAGTAAGGGCGCACACGCATCATCAGCAAGCGGTGTATGAGTGATTGCATCACTTCAGCATTATCGTTCACATCACGCAGAAGGACGGACTGATTACCGATTGGTACGCCTGCGTAAGTCAATTGCTCGCACGCGTCCCGCAGGGCGAGTGTACACTCATTGGGATGGTTGACGTGGATACTCATCCAAACAGGGCCATGCTTTTTGAAGATCTCACAGAGCTCTGGCGTTATCCGCTGCGGGAGGAAGACAGGTATGCGCGAGCCGATGCGGACGAATTCTACATGGGGGATTTTGTTCAGTTCGCCTAGCAAATAATCGATCTTGCGATCCGAGAGAAGCAGGGGGTCGCCCCCGCTCAAGAGAACGTCGCGGATTTCTGAGTGATTACGTATGTAGTCGAGGCCACTTTCGAATTCTGGGTGGAAGTTGTAGTCCTGCGCGTTAGAAACTAGACGACTGCGCGTGCAGTAACGGCAGTAAGCTGCGCAACGATCTGTGACTAGAAAGAGCACGCGGTCTGGGTAGCGATGGACGATGCCGTCGACGGGCTTAGTGTTTTCTTCACCCACAGGATCGAGCATTTCCTCGGGCGCAGTCTGCATCTCGCCCGAACGGGGGATGACTTGCCTGCGCACGGGGCAGTTGGGGTCTTCTGGGTCGATCAGATTAAAAAAATAGGGAGTTATGGCCATCGCCAGTTTATCCTTGGCAAAAAGGCAGCCTGCGCGTTCCTCGGCAGTTAGCTCCATGTATTGCTCCAAATGCTCTAACTTGGTAATACGGTTCTTTAGTTGCCATTTCCAACTATTCCAGTCATCCGCAGTTACGTTCCTCCAATGGCCTTGGCCTTCGTGCCAGTTTTCGAGTGAGTCGTTCGGATACATCTTTGAGGAGGTATGGTGAAAGGAGTAAGGCCGTCTAGGTGGATGTCCTATGCGTCGCGGTAAATAGTGGATGGGCTCAGAGTCTCGAAAAAGAGAATCTTCGGTAGTTGACCTGTTGATGTATCTATATACTTAAATATGTCAATGTCATCGATCAATGCAAATAAAGATATTTCAGATCTGGCTAAACAGCTCTGGGCACTAGGTGATCCCGTGCGTTTGCAAATATTGCGACTCTTACCAGCTGGGCCGACCTGTCATAACGCATGCAATGTGTCAAAAATAGCTGAGCAAATCGGCCTCTCACAGCCAGCAACCTCCCATCATTTGCGCATACTACGGCAAGCCGGCGTTATTTCAAATCAGAAAAAGTGCCGCGATATGATCTACTGGATCGATCAAGAAGCTGCCATTGCAGTGAATGCGCAATTGAAGGAAGTGCTGGGTTGATCATTTTGAATTGCATGGCGCGAGATTCTCGTTTGGCTCCTGCGTTAACATGGCTAAAACGATTCGCACAGGACTCATTGCATTCGAAGACGGAACCGTTTTTCGTGGGCGCGCCTTTGGGGCAGTCGCAACCAAGGTAGGTGAGGCCTGCTTTAACACCAGCATGACGGGCTATCAGGAGATTTTAACGGATCCTTCCTATTTCTCACAAATTGTTACAATGACTGCCGTGCAAATTGGCAATTACGGCATCTGCCCCGAGGACCTAGAATCGGATGGTCCTAAGGTTAAGGGCTTCGTTGTTCGTGAGCTTAGCCAAGTAGCGAGCAACTGGCGTAGTAATAGTTCTATCCAAGATTACCTTGAGGGAGCGGGTATCCCTGGTATTGAAGGGGTGGATACCCGAGCTATTACCAAGAAGCTCCGCGTTTCTGGCGCGCTCAAAGCTTGCATTACAACCGCAGAGATCACCGAGGAAGAAGCGATCAAGCGAGCCAAAGAATTCGGCGGCCTCATCGGAGTGGATTTTGTTAAGGAAGTTACCGTGAAAGAGCCCTACCAATGGGATCCTAAAATGAAGGAATCGACACCCTTCACAGTGGTCGGGACAGATCTTAGACTGAACGATGATAAGACTGAGAAGCCACGCTTCAAGGTGGCTGCACTCGATTTTGGCGGGAAGCTTTCCATCTACCGCAAGCTGCAGCATCATGGATTCGACGTGCATGTTTTCCCTGCGAGCACAACAGCTGCTGAGATCAAAGCTTTCAAACCAGATGCGGTCTTTCTCTCCAACGGTCCAGGTGACCCTGGGGCGGTCGAGTATGCGCACGCCACGGTTAAAGAGTTGATCGAAGACTTCCCGACTTTTGGCATTTGCCTTGGGCATCAAATTATCACCCATGCATTGGGCGCGAAAACTTTTAAGCTGAAGTTTGGCCACCGCGGCGGCAACCAACCTGTCAAAAATCTGGAAACGGGTAAGGTGTCGATCACAGCGCAGAATCACGGCTTTGCTTCGACTCGTGAAGAGCTGGAAAAAGCTGGAGCCATCGTGACTGAGATCAACTTAAACGATCACACGGTCGAAGGCCTCCGCCTTAAAGATAAACCCGTTTTCTCCGTGCAGTATCACCCTGAAGCAGCGCCGGGTCCTAACGATGCGGATGCGCTCTTTGTGGATTTCTACAACATGGTCGCAAAGCATGCTGGGTAGGGATGCATCCTAGAAGTCCTTTGCTGTCTTGGGCTTGTCCAGCGCTTGCACCCAGTCGGTCATAATACGGGCACTTTCACGTAGGTAGATGTCGTAACTGGGTTCGTCTTCTTCCTCTTCAATCTCGTCGATGCCCGCGCCTGTGGTTACTCCGTCGACTGTCAAATCGAGGATCTCGTTGATTGGCTTCGAGAGGATTTCCTTTGAAAGCGCATCTTGATCTTCGGTTACTTTGAGGAGGAATTCTTCCATTGCGTAGTCATTCTCGCTCAAAGCCTCGTAGGTATCATCGAGTTCATCGATATAAAATCTCTCGTTAATTTTGCGCTGGATACGATTATCTAAACTGATGGAAATGGCTTTCTCATCGTAACGCTTTTTACGCCAGTTGATTTGCTTTTTAAGAAATTGGAATTCTTCGAGCGACTCTTGGCGTGCTTGGCTGGCATTGGTGAGTGCGACCACGAGTCCGGGGTGCTCTGGGCTATCTACTTCGAGCTTTGCCCAGTCGTTAAACCAGTCGACAGCTTCGACTTCACCCCAAGGTAATGCGTGCGGCAGATCGTCCTCGCCGATGGGAAGGAACTCATTAACTGATGGGAGTGCGATATCAGAAGGTACGCCTTTGACTTGAGTTGAACTGCCATCAGGGAGGTAGAATTGTTTGATTGTGATCTTCGAAGCGACTGGGCGAGCTTGTTTTTCCGCGTTGCTGAAAAAAGAGAAGGGCATGCGGTTGTTCATATGGTAGACTTCTTGCACGGTGCCTTTGCCGTGGGTGGAACTGTTGCCGACAATCAGTGCCCGGTCGTGGTCCTTTAGTGCACCAGCGACAATCTCGGAAGCGGAGGCACTGAAGCGTGAAGTCAGCACGATGAGTGGGCCATCCCAGAGCATATTAGGATCACGGTCAGATAGGATATCTTTTCGCCCGGAACTGTCGCGCACTTGTACTATTGGGCCTATCGGGATGAAGAGACCCGCTAGGCGAACCGCCTCGCTGAGTAGACCTCCACCATTCATTCGAAGGTCGAGAATGATGCCTTCTGCACCGACTGCGCTTAACTTATTGATCAATTCGGACACGTCGTCCGTCGTGGTGGTGAGGGTGCTGCCTGCGCCGATGTTACCATAAAAGGAGGGAAGCTCAATCACACCAACGGGGACGGTCTCGTTGTCGCCAGTGGGAACGCTGATTAACTTACCCGTGGCTAGATTGGCGGTGAGTTTGACCTCGCCACGTAAGATAGGCACGATCTTGCGAACGGAAGGATCCGCCGCGTCACCTGGGCGGATAAGGAGGCGGACGGTGGTGCCTTTCTCTCCCTTAATCTTGCGCACGATGTAGCGTAGTTGCATGTCGACGACGTCATCAAACTCCTCGTCGCCTTGAGCGACCCCTAAGATTTGGTCTTCTGCTTCGAGTAAGCGCGAGCGCTCGGCGGGGCCACCAGGGAGTATTTCTTTGATCGTGCAAATGCCGTCGTCGTCTTCGAGAAGAGCTCCGATGCCAACGAAGGAGTTTTGGACTGCGGAGTTGAAGCTTTCCAGGGTATCGGAGGAAAGAAAGGAGGAGTGCGGATCGAAGAGTTGTGTCATCGCATTGATGAAAGACTCTTGCACCTCGGGGGCTTCACGGGCGAGGGTGTGGTTCAAATTACGCTCGTAGCGACGGCGGATTTTTTCCCGAGCGGCGTCGATTGTTTGAGCGAAGAATGCCTTGTCTTCGATCAAGCGCAGTAGCCTCGTAGGGTCGAACGCTTCATCGTCCTCGCTTTGATCGGGACCCAGTTCTTCGAGATTGCTTGCTGAGAGCAAAGCATCGCTCTTTTCGCTATCCTCGGATGCGAGCGAGAGCATTTCGTTGAGTAGCTCATATTTTAGGCGGCGTAGCCAGAGTGCTTCAGCCTCTTCGGGAGTCGCCGGCCACTCCGCATCGCGGCGATCTGGGGTGAAGGTTTCATCGATGGTAAAGTCAAAGTCTTGCTTCAGTCGTTCAAACGCCCATTTGGTGCGCGCTTCAGCCTTTGCCTTAAAGCTTTTATACACTTCGAAGGCGGCGTAGAGGTTGCCTTGTTGCAGGAACTCCTCCATTGCGTTGCCAAAGCGGAAGATAAAGTCGTCGATTTCAGGGCGGGTGAAGTAGATCCGACCATAGTCGAAGGAGGCGATGTAGGCTTCGACCATTTCAGCACCGTCGAGTTGCTCCATCGTACCGCGCAGGTAGTGGCGTGCGTTGATCGTATTAACGACCCAGCGCGTCTGTGACGCCATCTCGTTGGAGGAGTCAAGCTTGGCGTTCGTCGAGAGGGCAAAGGCGAGTATGCCTGCCGCAACAAGTGCGATCCGAAAGATTCGTTTATTCATATGTGATTTAGAAGTATTGTCGGACATCTAAAATAGCGCTGGTTTAGCGGTTTAAAATATCTTTAGCACGTTCGAGCGTTTGTTTCTCACTTGCGCTGAGGGATCCGAAGCCGGAGATGTTAATTTTATCGAGTATGCGGTCTACCTCGGTCTGCAACTCATCGCGTTTGCCTCGGTTGACCTTGTAGCTTATGTGCTGTTCTTTTTTATCGCGTCGTTTAAACCATGCCGGCTGCTCGATTGTGGTCTGTGTGCTGCCCGAGCCGAAAAAGCTGATTGAGCGGTTATGAAAGTAGCGGTAGTAGAGGATACCGGCAAACATACCGCCAAGGTGTGCCGAGTGAGCGACGTACGACTTGTTGGGCAGTTCGTAGAATAAAATGCCACCTGTGGAAATTGCTAGCATACCCCAGAATATCGACTTCGGCTTCATTGTGACAGGAATGATAAAAAAGAGTAGCAGCGTGATCGGACGCTCAGGATAAAGTAAGCAGAAGAAAGCTAGAATCGCCATGAGCGATGCAGAAGCACCGACCATGCTTTGGAAGATTAGCTCACCGTTTATTTGCCCAAGCGCCGGATCGTTAAAATGTAAAAGTAGATAAACCACGCCTCCGATCAGCGAGCCGGCAACATATAAACCAAGAAAGCGCTCTCGACCGGTTAAAGGTTCGACCATGCGCCCGATAAAAAAGAGCCCCAGCATGTTGCCGAGTATGTGGTAGAAGCCCGCAGAACTATGAAGTAAGCCGTAGCTAAAGATCGTCCAAACTTTCATCTCACGGAAGTTATGACCGCTCAAGGCGAACCAATCAGTTAAAAAACTGTTTTCACGCCCACCAGCGACGGGAAAGAATGTATTCATGACCTGCTGTAGCACGAAGACGGAAATCGTAATGACCATAAGAGTCGTCACCATTGAAGCCTTCTGTGGAGCGCCGCCAGTTGAGGACGGGTGCATATACGGTCGGTCGTAGAGCATGTTCTAAAAATAAAAATTTCTGGCGCAGATTCGTCCGGAATCTAAAAAAGAACCAAACTATGGTAGCCTTCACCCTTGGGGCAAGTGTTGAGATGGTTAAACCTCCTTTGGGCGGTCATACCAAAAGCTACAAAGTTTGCGCGAGCGCACGGCAAGCGGCATGAGTATCATCAGCGCGATCCACCCGAGTATCTGCGGGCCACTATACCAGTTAAGTTTACGGGCGGAGGTGAGAGCGGGTGCTTTGTCAAGGATGACAAAGTCGAGGTCATTGGATCTACCCCATTTTTTGATCAGGCGAGAGAAGCGGACTTCTTCGCTGGCGTAGAGCGACTCGTCGTAGCCTCCCACAGCCTCAAAAGCTTCGCGGCGACAAAAGATGAAACTGCCTGCTGCGATGCGAGTGAACCTAGAAATGTGCTCCCATAGGCCTATGCCTATGCGGCCGAGGGCACTAACTTCGCTTTCAAATTTGATCACAGAGCCGCCTCCCACGCAGTGTGTTTCTTCAAGTCTGTGGAGTGCTTCAACCAGAAGCTCGGGCTGGATACGTGTATCCGCGTCGATGAAGATAAGGAAGCGCCCTCTCGCTTTGGCTGCCCCCGCGTTGCGAGCTCGAGCGATCTGGTTAATCGGCTCTTGCACGACAAGATCGGCACCATGTGATCGAGCGACGGCAGTGGTCGAGTCGGTCGAGTTGTTATCTACGACAATGCACTCACCCTCAAGAGAAACAGCCTCCATCGCCCTGTGAATCGAGGAAAGCGTGCTTGGTAGTTCAGCCGCCTCATTGTAGGCAGGAATGATGATCGAATAGTCGAGTAGCATGAATTATTCTTTGATCAACTGGACGGGGATGTGAACTTCAAATCGCTTAAAAAAGCCCGGTATAAACGGACCATTCCAAAAGACGCCGCGAGCCTCGCCTATAGCTTCATAAGTTGGGTTTTTGAGCAACCACGCACTGAGTTTGGCCGCCGCTTTGTTAAAGTTACGCTCCTTGTAGTCGCCGCGAACGCCAAGACTAGCTACCAGACGCTCTGGGAGTCCGTGCACGCTGACCTTATCGGTAGCATCTAGCGCGTCACTGCTCACGTTGGCACCGATGTAGAAATACATCACGCCAGGGTTGATCTCTGCCTCGACGGGTGTCGTCATGGCGATATCGCGCGAAGAAATGTAACGAAAAAGCGGACGGAAAAGGCGGTTGTTGTCATTAAAGTAAGCGGCATCCGTCTGGCTCGCGATGAGTCGAGCGGGAGGTAAAGCTTTGACTTCAAATTCGCCCACATCGGTTTTAGCGTAGGCTTGCTCGTAGGCAGAACTCATAATTGGGATCAATGCCAGACAGAGATAGAAAGTTAGATGTATCACTTTTTAATTATCTCGAATTAGCAAGAATACTTACAATCTAGGTATTTACACTTAATCTGGAATAATCCTGTCTACACTGCTATCTATTCTCAACACATGTTGAACCTAACGACACGATTTTTAGTTTTTTTGCAGTTTATTCTCCCCCCCGTGGTGTTCGCGGCGCCGATACAAGCCGAATACGCGACGGTTGAGCTGATCTCTGAATACGATGCCGTCGTGCCAGGACAGAGCTTCGATCTCGCGGTGCGTTTCGATCTTGAGGAGCATTGGCACATTTATTGGAAGAATCCGGGCGCTAGCGGACTAAGCACGACAATTGATTGGGTGCTTCCCGAGAGCATTGAGGCGGGCGAAATACAATGGCCGGCACCTGAGCGAATCCAACTGGGCGGGCTGGTGAATTACGGCTACAAAGAGGAGGCGGTTTTTATCGTCACTCTAAAGGCCCCTAAAAATTTGAAACTGGGCTCCGACTTGGCCATCGGCGCCAATCTCTTTTGGCTGATTTGTAAAGAATCCTGTCTGCCAGGAGAGGCCGCGCTCGATCTAGTCTTGCCTGTCGCGTCCAAAGCGGAACCAAGCGCTGAAGCCACTGCTTTCGCCGAGGCGCGGAATCGCCAAGCGCGGGCTGCGCATCCTTGGGCAACTACTGCATATCTCGAGGAGGAAGCACTTGTCGTTTTGATTGAGGGGGAGGCGCTGTCGGCAGATTTTTATCTTTATGTCGATTCGGAAGGCCTCGTCGATCCCAGCGCTGAGCAGGTGCTGAGTACCCCGGCGCCAAACCGAGCGGAGTTACGCCTCGCGCTAGACGCGCCGTTTTTTGAGAATCAGCCATTGGGTGTTTCGGGCGTGCTGCAATCGGGTAATGACTCTTGGGAATTCAATACGGAAATTTTGGACACGCCGCCGTCATTTTTTCGGACTCTGACTGAACCTGAGCCTATTGGCTTCGAACAGCGTTTGCTTGCGCTTGGGTTACCTGGAATTTTGGCCTTAGCTTTTCTCGGCGGCTTGATCTTAAACATCATGCCCTGCGTCTTGCCGGTGCTTTCGCTTAAGGTTTTTTCACTTTTAAAACATGCGGGACAGACACGGAGCGATGCGCTAAGGCACGGCCTGGCCTACACCGCTGGCGTGGTAATCAGCTTTATAGCCCTGGCAACTGTGCTCTTTGCACTACGTGCCTTGGGTGAACGCATTGGCTGGGGCTTCCAGTTGCAGAGCCCCGGTTTCGTGGTGGTGCTATCGGCGGTATTTTTCTTATTCGGCCTCAATTTAATGGGGGTCTTTGAACTGGGAGCTCGCCTCGTCGGTGCCGATAATAAAGTGGCAAGGCGCAAAGATGTGCTGGGCTCTTTCGGGATGGGTGTGCTCGCCGCGGTGGTCGGAGCCCCGTGTATGGGACCCCTCGTCGCGGGGGTCAGCGGGCTGGCGGTGCAGGCCAATGTGGCGACAGGTCTTTTCACCTTTGGCATGATGGGGCTGGGGCTGGCCTCACCTTTCCTTGTGTTGTCGGTCTTTCCAAAGCTAGTCGCTTTCTTACCAAAGCCCGGTCTCTGGATGGAGTCATTTAAGCAGGGCATGGGCTTTTTGTTGATGGCTGCGGTTGTCTTTCTTGCGTTAGTTGTTGGGCGGCAAGGTGGCGTTGACGCGATCTTTATTCTGCTTGTCGTCATACTACTGAGTAGCATCGCAGCGTGGATTTTTGGACGATGGGGTGCTGCTTCCCGTTCAATGCGCTCACAATGGATCGCTCGCTTGTTGGCTCTTTTTTTAATTGGAGTCTCTCTGTTTTACGGTGTCCGCTCAATTAAGGTGGCTTATCTCGATTACGGAAATCAGGAAACCATTGCAGACAGTTCTGGGCAGTGGGGCGCATGGTCTTCTGAGAGGGTGGACGAACTCTTGGCCGAAGGTCGCCCCGTTTTCGTCGATTTTACAGCGACCTGGTGTTTGATTTGTCAGGTGAATAAGAAGGTTGCACTCCGCACCGATGCGACGGAGTTGCTTTTTACCAAAAAAGGCATCGTCGCAATGGAGGCAGACTGGACACGCTACGACTCCGACATCACTGATGCGCTTGAGAAGTTTGGGCGCTCTGGCGTGCCGCTCTACTTATTGTATACCCCTGACGGTGAAGTGACCATTCTACCGCAGAGTTTGACCAACCGCATTGTCCGTGACGCGGTAGAAAAAGCATTACCCTAGCGGTGCAAGCTTGAACGTGCAGAAGCCGTCCTGTGGAGGTGTCGACTCTGCGGGGGGATTAGATTTGCAATGCGCGTGGACTGCGCTGAAAAGAGGTCATGTTTTACGATGAGGTAAAAGTAAGTTTCAAGGCAGGCAACGGAGGCGATGGCTGTTTCAGCTTCCGCCGAGCCAAGTATGAGCCCAAGGGTGGACCTGATGGCGGCGACGGAGGTGTGGGTGGTAATGTGTATATAATAGGTGACACCAATGTCGCTGATTTGACTGACTTCCATTTTAAGCCCGGGTGGAAAGCTAAAAATGGTGAGCCAGGACGTGGGAGTGACCAGCACGGCGCCAAAGGGGAACACATTACCCTGCGTTTACCCGTTGGAACCATCGTCGTGGACCGCGACTCGGGCGACCCCATCGCCGAAGTGCTTGAGCACGGCGACGAAGTGTTACTACTCGAAGGTGGTGTAGGCGGCAAGGGTAACGCGCAATTTAAATCCTCGATCAATCAAGCACCCAGGCAATTCACGCTTGGCAAGCCTGGCGAGGAGGGCGACTTTCGACTCATTATTAAAACAATCGCCGATGTTGGGCTGATCGGTTTCCCTAACGCGGGTAAGTCTACTCTGCTCAACATGATCACAAATGCGCACCCTAAGACTGGCGCGTATCCTTTCACCACGATTTTCCCCACTGTCGGAGTACTTGAGTTTCCCGAGCAGTATGAACGTATCACCGTGGCTGACATACCTGGTCTGATCGAAGGTGCGAGCGAAAATCGAGGTCTCGGGCACCGCTTCCTTAAGCACGTTGAGCGCTGTAAAGTGCTTATCATCATGCTCGATATGGAAGGTACTGATGGGCGTGATCCGCTCGGTGACTACCGCGTACTCAAGAGCGAGCTCAAGCTTTACATGCCTGGCCTAGTGCGTAAGCCCGAACTAATTTGTGCCAATAAGATGGATGAGCCGAATGCAGCCGAAAATCTTAAAGTCTTTCAGAAGAAGGTAAAAGACAAAGTCTACCCCATTTCCTGTGTATCTGATGAGGGCTTTGAAGCCATCACGCAGGCGATGCTAGTCGAGGTGCTCAAAGTAAGAGAAGCCGAGGCCGGAGTGGAAGTCTAGGCAAGCCATTGCTGGAAAAGAGTTGAGGCAAATAATAGAGCACTATGCATTAGTCCTATGATCGACCTTGATGAAGCCGCCTTTCAGCAACGACCCGAGCTAAGGAGACACCTGGCCTACGAGAGTTTTGTTTCGCTCGCGAGTAGCCCGCGTCAAGAATTGATCGTCGACCGCAGCACACAACGTCGCACCATGAAAAGTGGCTTCCTGCTTGCCGTTTCCTTCATGCTCTCGCGGCGCTTGACTGATTGGACATCTAAGACTCGTGTCGGCATTTTGTTCCCCCCCGGGTTAGGTGCCTATATTGCGAACCTTGCGGTCGTACTCGCTGGTAAAGTTCCGGTCAATTTGAACTTTACCCTAGGCGAATCTAGTGCGGCGGCTTGCCTGCAAAAAGCAGATGTCGATTGTTTGCTTACGACGGAGCGGGTGCAGCATAAGATCCCACATTTCCCGTGGCCAGAGAGTGGCATTATCGACCTCGTTGAAGAAATGAAATCGATGCCGAAGGCTAAAGCACTAGCGCTGCTTAGTTGGATTCATCTATGCCCCGCAAAACTACTCGCGAAGATACTCAAGGTCCCCACTAAGGGTGGCGAACTTGAGGCCGGCTTGCTCTTTACTAGTGGCAGTTCTGGCGAACCTAAGGGTGTCGTACTGACACATCGTAATATTCTGGCCAATTGCGCACAGATCGATGCCACAGGACTCTTGCCCGCATCGGAAAAGGTCATAGCGAACCTCCCTATCTTTCACAGTTTCGGTTTCACCGTGACACTTTGGTATCCACTCTTGCGCGGCTGTAGCGTGGTCACACTGCCTAGCCCGCTCGATGTGAAAAAAGTCGCTGAAGCGGTCAAGGCTGAGTCGGCTACTATCTTAATCGGCACACCAACCTTCCTTAAGCCCTATATAAAGCGGATCGAACCAAAACAACTAGCTTCGCTTAAATATGTAGTCGCGGGCGCAGAGAAAACCCCTGAAGGCTTTGCCGACGCGTGGGAAGCGCATTTTGGAAGTTTGTATTTGGAAGGCTATGGTCTGACGGAGACCTCGCCAGTGGTTAGTATAAACACGCCTTGGATGCCAAAAGGTGTAAACTACCCCGGTAGTTCAACGGAAGGAAGTCGTCGGGGCTCGGTTGGTCGGATGATGCCTGGGCATATTGCCCGTATTCTAAATCCAGATACGATGAAGGATATCGACGTGACTGCGGTCGGTCTATTGATGCTCAAGGGCCCGAATATTTTTAGAGGCTATCTCGGCGAGCCAGAAAGAACCGCAGAGGTGAAGCAGGATGAGTGGTTTATCACTGGCGATCTTGCGCGTTTTGATGAAGATGGGTTTTTGTTTATTGAGGGGCGACTCTCGCGCTTCTCCAAGATCGCCGGTGAAATGGTGCCGCATGGCACGGTGGAAGAAGCCTTGGTCAAGGCCTATAATTTGTTTGATGCAGAACTGCCCATACTCGCTGTGGTCGGACGACCTGATGAAGCAAAGGGCGAGGCCTTGGTCATCTTAGCCACTATGGACTTAGAGCACGATGATGTACGAGAGAAACTGAGTGCCGCAGGGCTGACGAATTTGTGGATACCTAAAGAGATCAAGCGAGTAGAAGTTATTCCGACGCTGGCAACGGGCAAACTCGATCTCCGCAAGATTCAGGATTTGGCTTCGGAGTCTTGATGCTCGCAGACTTTACGCAGGCGAGTTTGCAAATGGGTCCGCCGGATTTGTTGTTCGTTGTTTTTAATCGCCATCGCGTAGGCGTCGATCGAACCGACGATGTAGACCTTACTTCGCGCGCGGGTAATGCCAGTATAAACAAGGTTACGCTGAAGCAGTAGGAAGTGCTGTTTGAGTAATGGGATAATTACGATAGGATATTCACTGCCTTGGCTTTTGTGGATCGAAATGGCGTAGGCATGTTGGATTTCGGAGAGTTCCCCTTTCGTGTATTCGATGGCTTCGTCGAATTCCACAGTCAGGCCAGAGCGGTCGGCTGCGATAGCTCTAATGATACCAGTATCACCGTTATAGACGTTTTTGTCGTAATTATTACGGGTTTGGATGACTTTATCGCCGATCCTAAAGGTGCTACTGCCGTACTCAATTTCTACGGGTAGCGGCTTACGTGTCTTCTCGCGAAAGTGGGTCTGCGCAGCCGGTGCGTAGTCTGGATCCGAGTGGAGACGTGACTCAGCTTTGCTCTTCGGGTTGAGCACTTCTTGTAGTTCTGCATTCAGAATCGTAATGCCGCCACTACCTCGGTGGATGGGCGACATGACTTGAAGGTCTTTGATCGGGTCTATATCGTGTGCCTTTGGAATGTAATCTTTGGCGAGGTATTTGATTGCTTGCACGCACTGCTCAGGCTGCTCTGCTTCGATGAAAGTGAAGTCCTTTGACGGATCAAGGTCGCGCAGACTGCGAATGGTCATGCCAGGATGCGTTTCACCCTTTAGGATCGCATGCGCGGTAGTCACGATGCCGCTTTCTTTGCCTTGCCGGTAGATGGTTTCTAGGCGAGTGACTTTTGCTGGCGGCGCGGCCATCAGATCCCCCAGTATATTACCCGCACCGACCGAGGGCAGTTGGTCAGCGTCCCCAACGAGAAGGAGGTGGGCGCCACTGGGGATAGCTTGAAAGAGGCTAGCGGCGAGTCGTGTGTCGAGCATACTGGTTTCGTCAAGAATCAGGAAATCGCAGGGTAGGGGATCTTCTTCGTTGTATTTGAAGCGACGGGTTGCTGCGTCGTATTTGAGTAAGCGGTGGATGGTACTTGCCGGTGCACCAGAGGCCTCGGAGAGCCGTTGCGCTGCGCGGCCGGTCGGGGAAGCGAGGCAGAGGCGGGTGCGCTTGGCACGGAGGATTTCGACGACCGCACGAAGGATAGTGGTCTTGCCCGTGCCAGGACCCCCAGTGATGACGGAGACTTTGGCTCCGAGGGTATGGTGCAGCGCGGCGATCTGCAGTTCGGCGAACTCGAAACCGGCCCGGCTTTGCGCCCATTCGACGGCAGCCTCGCTTTTGATGGGGGGCAGAATAGAAGCTGTCTGCGCGATGCGTGTGATGGCTCTAGCAATAGTTTGTTCAGCTCCAGCTGTAAAGGGCAGTTGGAAAGAGGGACCGAGCGCCACTTGATTTTGGTCGTAAGCTTGAATGCTAAAAAGTCGCTCCCCCTTGTCGAGTTCGCGGATGCGCTGCTGGATTAGCTTAGGCTCTAGCGAGAGCAGTTGGGTGGCCTGCTCCAGAATCATAGTTTCTGTCCCGAGGGTGTGGCCTTCGTCTTCAAGTAGGCGCATGGTGTGCATGATACCTGCATCAATGCGCTCTTTGGAATTGGTGGGAAAGCCGAGGTTGAGCGCGATCTTATCAGCGGTCTTGAAGCCGATACGTTCGATGTCTTCGGCGAGTCGGTAAGGCTCATCCTGGAGGATGCGCTTGGCGCCGCTTCCGTATTTTTTGACTAAGCGCACGCACTGGGAAGGGGTGATGCCGTAGGTCTGAAGAAACATCATGACATCGCGTACGGCGCTTTGTTCATCCCATGCGACCTTGATGGATTTTGCCCTTTGCTTGCCGATGCCAGGGATCTCGTGGAGGCGGCCAGAATCTTCACTGATGATTTTGAGAGTATCGGCTCCGAAGTGATCAACGATTTTTTTGGCGTAAGATTTTCCGATGCCGTGGATGAGGCCACTGCCAAGGTATTTACGAATGCCGTGGACGGAGGCAGGGAGCTTAGATTTAAACTGGGCGATTTTAAACTGATCGCCGTGTTGTGGGTGGCGTGTCCATTCGCCGCTTAGTTGGAGCGTTTCACCACATTGCACGCCAGGAAGTGCCCCGAGTATGGTGACGGGTCGCTTACTGTCCGGCACCTGCACTTCGGCCACACAGTATGCATTCTCCTCATTGAAGTAGATGATCCTTTCTAGAACACCGGATATGGTTTGGTCGTTTTTTGGGAGAGGTGGCATGTGTCTAGATCAATGTTGTAGTGCCTCAGAGTTGATTAGGTCGATACGAAAAAGTAGCCCTGGAGATGGAGAGAGCTTTTCATTAGCACTGACTACAATGGATCTCCCGTTGGAAGTGTCTATATGCGGGTTGATTGGATGTCCCCCATTTTGTTGTGAGTTTTAGGCTTTGTTCGCCGTCTTTTTAAGTCTAATAATAGGATTTTCTGGCTAAGTGTCTAGAATTCGACTAAGCAATGCCTAAAGTTAGCTCCTAGGTTTTTTTATTTCCGAGACGTAATGGGTTCCAGATCAGGTAAACATCGCCGTAATTCATTGAAACGGAGAAAAATTGGATCTTCGTCCAAAGGCAATCATGCCCGTTCCAAGTCAAAGCGTAGTACGACGCCGAGCAACTCATTTGCGTCGGTTTCTGTCGGGTCGCATGCCAGGATTGAGTTGCCAAAAATAAAGCGTGAGGCTCCAGTCTTCAAAGCGTTTCTTGGCGGATTTTGTGGGGTATTCTTATTGGTAATCTTCGGTGGCAGTCACCATGCGGCGGCGTTGGGGCTTGCGCTAATCCTTTCTGGAATAGCTTTAGTGATTCATCCGCCAAGTCACGGGCTAGGCAAGCTAGGAGACTTCGGCGTTCTTGGCTTGTTGGCTTGCCTCTTACTTGCATTTGTTCCGCAATTTTATTGGCCTACGGCAGATTGGCGGGTAGGTGCGATCGAGTCGCTCGGACTGGAACTGCCTATGAGTCTATCGGTGCAGCCTTGGATTAGTTTCGAGGCTTGGCTCATGGCTGTGGCTGGGTTCGCTTGGCTTTACGCGGCTTTACAATGGAAGGTTAATCTGCCGGGGCGTCGCTGGTTATTCTTCTGGTTGTCGATACTACTTTCTGTAATCGCCGGCATCGTAGTTCGTGGTAATTTAGTCGATGCTCGCTACCCTGGCGCGGAAGAGGCTGGGGTGTTTAGCTTTTTCCCAAGCCCTGCCCAGACTGCTAACTTGCTTCTCTTGGGGGGCATTGCGACCTTTGCCTACGCGATGGAGGGTGTGCGCACACGCAATCTTTTACCTTTGGTAGGTGTGCCTGCGAGCGCGCTTTGCTTTGTAGGCCTTTTCTTGGTGGGTTCGCCTTTGCTCGCCTTACTCTATTTCGCGGGTAACGGAATTTGGCTTCTAGCCAACCTGCGCGTTCGTTCATGGCCCAAGCCCTTTAAGATAGGTCTACCTTTAGCGATAATTGCCTTCAGCCTGGCTTTGGTTACCAGTGACCGCGCGATGGAGCACATCTCGAGCTTTGCGACCTCTGGCTCACAACTGTATCAAGGCGACCACCTTAAGATTTTTCAAGATACTACTAAACTTGTGCTTGATGCGCCGCTCAGTGGATTTGGTCTGGGATCTTTCTCTGCTGTGTTTCCTCAATATAGGGAAGCTTCTACTAGCTATCTGCCGATCTTGCATCCGCAAAGTGATTTTTTATGGTTGGCGTCGGAAGGTGGCATGTTAGCGATCGGATTTTTGATTGTTTTTTTGATTGGCTATGCCTTGCGGTGTCGTGGAATAACGGAAGGTGGTAGCGCGACTTATCGTCTCTTCGCTCTAGTCGCGGTGATCATCTTTTTACTCCACGGGTTGTTTGATGTATCTGGGCACCGTCCGGGCACGGTCTACTTTGCCATTCTTTTCGCGGCCTTAGCTTTGCCTACTCGTGGTCGCCCTAAAATTAGCCTACCAATTGCTTTTTGGAGAATTCCTGGTGTGACACTCATCGCTTTCGGGGTGGTGTGGATAGGAGCGGGTGCCTTTAACTTACCATGGCACTCTTCTGTTCGGATAGCTAGCTATCAGAAGGAGATCCATAGTCATGCTTCGCCCTTGGACTACATTGCTGCCAGTTCGGCCATCAACGATTGGCTGGCGCTGTCTCCTTTTGATTGGCGCGGTTATTCTGAGCGGGCGGAACTGATTCTTTCGGTTGGTGGGGACCAAGAAGAGGCGGCTGCCGATTTCACTCGAGCTCGTTTTGTTGAGCCAATTCTAGGCGTGGTCAGCTATGAGGAGGGTATCCTTTGGTTGCCCATCAACCCGATAAGAGCCAGTTCAGTATGGCGTGAGACTTTCCTTCGTGAAATGGAGGATATGGACTCTACTTTTGATCGAATGCTCGAGCAGGCCGTATCCCTCGAAATGCGTGAAAAAATGGCGCGCCTTTCTGAAATTAACCCACACTTCCGTGCTCGGTTTTTAAGTTCCCTACAGGAAGAGCCTCTCATCAGTGAGATCAGTTATGAGCTGTCGAAAGATCCCCTTTTAAGTGGTTTTGAGCAAGGGCAACGCAGCAGAATTGTCGAGAACTGGATAAAGAACGGTGATTTAAGTTCGGCAAATGCTTTTCTTTCAAAATATGAGGAATCGCTCATGAACGGTTGGTGGTTAAGGTCTTTATCGCTTTATAAGCAGGCTAATTTAAAGGAAGCAGTTGATCTTATTCGTAAGAATATTGACATGCCTAGCCTTCCCGAAATGCAAAAAAAAGAGGCGTCTTCCAAATGGGTCTTACCTGAGCTTGCAGGCGTATCCAATGACACAGAAAGGGGCATTGCGCTCATTTATATTTATTTGGAGCAGGGAGATTATGGGAAAGCACTGCCAATTATAGAAAGACTGCTAGATGGTGAAGCTCCACCCTTGAATCTTTATTACTGGCGGGGTGAATGTCTCTACCGCTTGCAGGAATACGCCGAGAGCTGGTATGCTTTTGAAGACTACCTTGAGTTGCTATAGCTATCGTTCATAGTTTGCGAATATCCGCGTAGCTCCCACTCTCGACTCGCAACAGTTTCGGAAACATTTCGATCAGTCTGCGGGCGCAGGTCTCACCGTCTGGCATGACTTCGGTTCCTTTCGCTGCTTTTAGGATATCGAGTGGTTTATAACGTGGATCTTGGGGCAGGCTTGTCAGGTAATCCTGCATGGCCGTATCGATAAGTCCCGGCGCCAGTGACGTGAAATGCGTCTGAGGGCGCTCACCCGCGTAGAGTTTGATTAGCATATTTAGTGCTGATTTTGATACGCTGTATCCGTTCCAACCGCGACTCCCGGATTGGGATGCGCCAGATGAAATGGCGACAACCTGTTCGATACTTCGTTCATCCGCGAAGAAGCCATCGAGTAGCCACTTGTTAGACCAAACGTTGATTTCCATCGTCTCACGCAGATCCTCCAAAGATGTCTCTTTCATGTCGCGGATTTGTCCGAGCTTGCCTGCATTGAGAATGACCAAATCAAAGTTGGGCACGTCATTAATCAGTTTACAAAAGTCTCTCTTCCCAGCTACTGAGTCGTTAAGGTTGATCCCCGCAAAGTGGAGCCCTTGTTCGACTAAATCTTTGGGCTTGCGCCGGCTGCAACCATAGACTTCTTCGCCCATTGCTAGATAAACTTTGGCTAGGCCATAGCCCAGCCCCGAACTCACACCAGAGATAAAGATCTTCATTCGGGTCTACCCAAGTAGTTTGGTATTCGTGTCCATAAGATAAAAAATACTTATTCTCCGCGCCATGTGAAGGCGTGACAAAGTGCTACTGCCGCTGCATCTGACTCGTCAAAGCGTAGCTCGAAATCCGTTCCTGTGATGTTTTGTACGGTGCGGGCGACTTGCTCTTTACTCGCCCGCCCTTTGCCGACGACTGCTTTTTTTACCCGGAGCGGCGCATACTCGAAAATTGGCAAGCCGCGCATCGCTGCCGCGGCAATCGCAGCCCCTCTAGCCGCCCCTAGAATCTGAGCAGTCTGGAAGTTTTGCACATAGATCGTCTGTTCTATTGCGACGTGGTCGACCGAATGTTGATTCAAAAAATCGTCTACTTGGTTGCCGATCGCGCCAAGACATTCGGGCATCGAAAGTTTACGGTGCAGTTTGAGTGTAGCGCTTTCAATTATCTGCGCCGAGTTGCCATCGCCGTAGTCGAGGACGGCAAATCCGCTGCCACGCAGGCTGGGGTCTATCCCGAGGACACGCCCACGGAACTGCTTGCCCAGCGTCACACTGTCCGTCCCCCTTGGTGCGACCTTGTGCCCACCTCTAGCGACGTGTGCCGCCCAGAGTTTACGTGTCGATTGACTGCCCATGGTTTTATGTAATAACAAGTTTCAAGCCGCCCACGATCACAAAGAACCAGATCAAAAATTCAAAGGCCTTTTGATTAATATGCCGCACAATGAAAGGCGCGATTACGGCGCCCAGCACCGAAAAGAGCATAAAGCTAGCGCTGAACCGCATGGATGCGAAGTTGATGATCTCCAGATGGATCATAAAAGGTACTTTGAAAAGATTAACCAGCAAGAAAAACCAAGCTGCGGTACCGATATAGGCATATTTCGGTAGCCCTGAGGCTATAAAGTAGAGCGCTGCGACGGGTCCAGCCGCATTGGCTACCATCGTAGCAAAGCCACTAATCATCCCTGCACTACCTATAAACACAGGGTGCTGAGGAAGTGTGTCGCCCTCCGATAGTTTGCGGCGCGCCCATTTCCGATAGAAATGCAAGCCCGTCATACTGAGTAAAATAAAGCCGATTAAAAAACGCACCTGCGCATCGTCCACTCGGCTGAAGACGAAGTAACCGATCATGATTCCGACGATCACCCAAGGGGCGAGTTTCCATATGTAGCGCCACTCGGTATGGCGTCGGTAAACGAGCACCGCGATGATATCTGCCGAGATTAAAATCGGCAGTAGAATGCCGACCGATGCCTTGGCTGGGAGTACGAGCGCCGCCAATACAACCGTTAAATTACCTACGCCGGGAAGCCCACCTTTACCCAGGCCGACGAGAAACGCGCTGAGGGCGATCAGCGCGTATTGCCAGAGTTCGAGATTATGCATCGTGGCAAGCCTTGCATTCGTTCGCGTTTTGGCAAGAGTCCATACCCGATGCGATGGAAATGCACATGCGCCTACGACGGCACTGATTTTGACGGTTGGCAGCGCCAGCCTGGTGGCGGTGCCGTGCAAAACCATATTGAAGCGGCACTCACGCAGATCTTCGATCGACCGCTTCAGCTGCACGGGAGCGGGCGGACCGATGCGGGCGTACATGCACGTGGGCAGTGTTTCCATTTCGATGCGGAGTGGTTGCACGAACCGGAAAAGCTAATCCGTGCACTTCATTCTATTTTGCCCACGTCGATACGCATCAAGTCCGCAAAATCTGTCAGCGACGATTTTCATGCCCGCTTCTCTGTGTCGGGGAAGCGCTACCTCTATAACTATTACCTAGGGCGTGCCGACCCCGTTGATGACCCTTATGTATGGGCCTGCCGCGATCTGCCGCTCGACCTCAAGGAGATGCAAGTAGCCGCGGATCGCCTCCTGGGCACGTACGATTTTTCCGCCTACAGTGCGACGCACGGGAAAGAGAATGACCCGAATCCGGTAAAAACTGTAAGTCGCTTACAGCTCAAGCAACGCGGCAAGTTTATCCGCTTAGATGCCGAAGGCAGTGGCTTTCTTTACCGAATGGTGCGTAGCATCGCTGGAGCACTCTATGCCGTCGGGCGAGGGCGCCTCACGGCCGACGACATCACCGAAATCCTCGAATCGAAAAAGCGGACCCACCGCATCGTGACGGCTCCGGCAAAGGGTTTGTTTCTGGATAAGGTTTTCTATGTTTAAAGATCTATGATTGTGAGCAGCGAAATACGAACGGGAGCCCATCCTTCCATTTCCTGCAAAGATGATACAGGCGCTAAGTATCCAAGTTATCTCGGGGATTTTATTGAAAGGAACTTGCATTTATTAATTTCTCTGATCAGTTAGCGACTACTCGAGTATGGAAAATTCTCATGCAACAACCCGACGCAACCATAGATGGCTCGATCGCTTCGCGATCGGGATTGCTTCGGTGTGCGCTGTGCACTGCTTACTAACACCGATTTTAGTCATTGCCCTTCCAATCGTCGCGACGAGTTTTTTTGTGCACGAGGATTTCCACCTCTGGATGATATTGTTTGTACTCCCGACTACCGGCCTTGCAGTTTTTATGGGCTGCCGCGGCCACAAAGATAAGTGGGTTGCTGTGCTCAGTGCGCTAGGCATTTCAATTTTGATTTTTGCGCTTGTTAATGAGCGGATGCAGCATGTTGCAGATGCCGAGTTCAGGTCACACGCCGCTCATTGCGATTCTTGTGCACGAGACTTATTGGAAGAACCGATCCCCATGCATGCGAGTGCTTGGTTCAATACTCTGGGCGGCTTTCTCCTAGCGAGTGCGCATGTTCGCAACTTCCGTCTTTGCCGCAAAAGTCGCTGTTCGCAATAGCGTGACTCAACCCACTTGCTCGCAGTCTTCGCAAACTCCGTATACTTCCATTAAGTGGGCGATTTGAGTGTAGCCATGCTTTTTTGCTTGGTTGAATACCGTATTGTTTACGCAAAGATCAAGTCTCTCTGTCTTATGGCATTCACGGCAAATCAGATGATGATAATGCTCATCGGGGGCGGTTAATTCAAAGAGCTGTGTGCCATTTTCTAGGAGCACACGTTGAAGCATGCCGATATTTTCAAAGGTTTCGAGATTCC
>QXZH01000058.1 GCA_009886465.1 Opitutaceae bacterium | reverse complement strand
CTTCACCTATGGCTACTTGGTTTTCGCTTACCTCGCTTAGCTTAGTCTTTGTTGGTGCTTATTTTGTTCTACGTGCACTGCCTGATGTGGAATGCGGTTTATTGCACTACATCGAAATTGTTAATGCGGATGGGGAGATTGAACTCTGTGCGACGAACCATGCCGGCTTTCTGGACCTTTCGCGGCTTGAGTATCCAATTAAAGCAAAGCTGAGTTCCGCAAGTGTGATCGCTCAAGGCGAGTCTTCACGTGTGCGACTCGATCTAAAGACTGCCGGCGGGATGTCGATCGCGCCGCACGAGTTGGCGGTGACGCATACAGAGAAAATGCACGTCATGGTGATCGATCCTTCGCTTGAGGACTATCACCACGTGCACCCCGAAGCAGTGGGGCTCGACGGGCAGTATTTTTTCGATTTCACGCCAGCGATGGCGGGTAACTACAAGGTTTTTACCGAGATCGTGCCTCTGCGCAGTCGTCGACAAGCGATCGCGCTCTCGGAGCTTAAAGTGCCAGGACAATCGGGCACGCCTAAGTTTGAGCGCTCTACCGTGAGCTTGATCGACGGTATTCGTTTTGAATTGCTCACGGTGCCCAAAGTGCTCAAGACGGGGCGTGACTATCGCCTCCAGCTTAGCATGACAGATCCTGAAGGTAATGCAATCGATCTCGAAACCGTGATGGGTGCAATGGGGCACATGGTTGCCTTCGACTCGGTTGGTATGGGCTTCGCCCACATGCATCCAGTCGGCAGTGTGGCCTCCGTACGAACGGCGGGTCTTGGCGGTGGCTATGGTGTTGATTCTGGTGACCCGGATTTAGCCTTCATGTTTAATGTGCCTAACCCAGGTTGGTATCGCCTTTTCGCTCAGATTCAAGTCAAAGGCAAAGCGGTATTTGGGCGATTTGATCTAAGAGTAGAATAAGGATATGGAAGACTTCGAAACCTTTAAAGCCTCACGTCTGAAGATTGATCCTAGTTCACGTCAAATGACGGATCACCAGTGGAAACAATCTTACGCTGCTAACCGAAGTGCGCGTGAGAGGGTGGGCATTAATGCAGACTCAGATGGGAGGGGCAATAAGCGCCAGAAATCGAAGCCGGTAAATTCATCCGCTAATGACAGCTTGATCGGGGCTTCGCAGCGGCCAAATACGGTTTCCGGTCCAAGCAATCTTCGCCAACTCGTGCGTCAGCAATCTGCCTATGCCGATCTGCGTCTAATTATTGACATACTAGCATGGGTCGCGATTGCGTTGTTCTTACTGATTGCAGTAATTTCGATGTTTTTCTACACCTCAGCGCCTGTCGCGATCATAGCACTACTTTGGGCGGGGGTGCAAATTATCGGAGTAGTAGTCGCTCGTCTTCTAGTGCATGTGGTGGTTGATATTCCTGACATAGCGCTCCACCAATCATTGCAAAAATCTACCGCAAAGCCTCTCATAACTTAAAGGCGGCGTGTCCTGTTTATGTTTTGCTACGTGTCGGTCGAGCGCACTTCTCCTCGCCTATCTAGAGTAGCCGATGAGCTCAATATTCAGCTTTGCGGCTTTTTCCAATAGCATTACCTTATCAAGCATGATCACACGTCCGACTTCGAGTGCGGCTGTTTGGATGCCTGAATCTAGCATTACCTCGAGGGTGTGCTCGCCAAAGACTGGCACATCAAAACGGTAGTCTTGCTTACGCTTGACGGTTTTGACAAAAATGAGGCCATCAGTCCTAAAGCTCCCCGCACGGATAAGCATTGGGTCGGTGCCCTCGTAGGCTTCGACTGCAAGGACAGTGCCTTTACGAACAACTGCGCCTTGGCCGATGTCTAGCTCGGTGATGCCTTTGGCGACTTGGATACCGTGTTCGATGAACTCTTCTGGTGCTTTGAGCTCACCTAAGGTCATTAAGCCTTTGCTAGCGAGCTGATCGTCAAGAAAGCAACGTGCATCGAGCATTTTAATATCGATGGCTTCGATTTCTGTGGCGATGGCACCAAAAATGGTTTCGGCATTTTTGATCTTCAAGCGATTGAGAATAGCGAGCGCCTTTAGGTCAGGATGCAGGCCGTGAAAGAGTCGTTTAGGGGAGATTTGACCAGCCATCACGGCGTATTTACAGCCCAACTTTTTGAGCGATTTGAGTAACTTACCTAGTTGGCCAACTTTGACTTGCAGATGATCGTTGTTAGATGTCGAGTCGATAAGGCTTTGCTCTGTTTCGCCGAGAAAGGAAATAAGACGCAGGGGGATGCCCGCCGCAAGGATACGCTCAGCCATCAAGATCGGGTAGAGGCCTTTACCCGCGATTAATCCGATGGGCTGGGAATCGAAGTCGTCGGGCAGAAATTTGGATGTGGAGTGCATTTTATTTGTGAAGTGTGTTGGCTGGTGCAGGTTCAAGGTTTGGGAATCGTGGTGAACGCACGGAGCGTTTCTGTGTCTCGAAAGTGCTTATTTCAATTGCCCGTAGGGAATTCTTAGTTGCTAGGCAGGATGGCTTCCCAATTGAATGATGTCATTGTTTCCTGAAAAAGTTATTCTTTGAATTGATAAGGACGAAAGTAAGGTTGTTGAAAATATTGTGGTCTGACAATAAGAACTGGTTCTGGCGGTAGCCTAGTTGAGTCGTTTGCCTGAAAAGTGACGCGCTTACTGGCATGCTGCACGGCTTGGCAGAAGCGAATTTGTTCTACTTCGAGCGACTCCACAGTTGAGGCCTTGGCTACCCTTTGGCGCTCCATGCTTTGATCACTAATGCGAATACCTTTAGGTGCTGAGACGAACTCGCGTGATTTATTGTCAGGGTAGTAATAGGTTAAATTACCCTCGTAGGCTGTGATATGCAGGCCAGTTGCATCTAGGCTGATCAGACAGGTTCCTTTGTGTAGGCGCAGTTCACCTTTTGGTAATTGAATACGTAGATCGGAGATTGGAGATAGCCGACTGCTGGCGAGAGCAATCTGCCCATCTATCAAGCGTAGTTTTAAATTGGATTCAGATGGTTCGAGGTCGAGGGCTTGATCTTCTTTGTCGAAAGGGCGCTGAGTGTAATCAATGCACTGCACGACGCTTGCCTCATTGAGAGCGACAGCGACGCCATTTGAAAAAGTTAGGAAAATACGAGCATCCTTTTTTGTGGATAGAGTAAGACCTACTGGGTGTAGGATCTCGTGCGAAGCGGTAGAAACTCGTTCGCCAGATGCGTCGATCGCAGAGACGGAACCGCTTCGACTAGTAACGATAGCACTACCTTCGATCATTGTTTGAGCTTGGAGCGGGGAGAAGATAAACAAAGCGACCAGTAGGCGTAGTGTACGATGTAGGTGCTTTACTTGTGAAGTTGGTCGAGCATGAGCTGATTTGCGACGGTCTTCAAAACAGTAGCTATCTAGGGCGCAGAATCGTAATAGGGCACAAATACGGCTTCTGCTATTGCTGTCGGAGTTTGAACAAGCCCCTGCACTATGTGGTACCGAACAGCTGGTTCCCGTCAGATGGTTCGAGCTGTTCACAGAGAAGCGGCGGCACGAGAATCCATTCAATATTATATTCATTTATATCGCTACGATATTAACAATCTTACCCGGCACATAGATCTCCTTTTTGATCTCTTTTCCTTCGATAAAGCTCTGCACACGTTCGTTTAACTTGGCTGCGGTTATGGCAGCGTCTTTAGAGGTGTCGGCAGCCATCTCGGCGTCACCACGATACTTGCCGTTGACTTGGAAAATAATCTTCACGCTGTTTACGACCAGCTGGCGCTCATCGTGTTCCGGCCAACCAGCCTCGGCGATACTGCCATTGTGGCCGAGGTTCTGCCAGAGCTCCTCGCTGATGTGTGGAGCTAGGGGAGCGACTAACTTGACTAAAGTTTCAACCGAATGCCTGGCGACTGATTCGCCTTGGGAGAGTTCTTTGACGCAAATCATCATTTGTGCGATCGCAGTGTTAAAGCCAAGTGCCGTATAGTCTTGCGTGACTTTCTTGATTGTCTGGTGCAGAACGCGAAGCTTTTTGTCTTCCTCGGCATCGACAGACATACGTGATTCATCGGTCGCGAGGTTCCAGACTCGACGGAGGAATCGGGCGATGCCCTCAATGCCTTTAGTGTTCCAAGGCTTCATCGCTTCGAGTGGTCCCAAGAACATAAGGTAGAGGCGCAGCGTATCGGCACCATAGCTCTCGATGATAGTCTCGGGGTTGACCACGTTACCCCTACTTTTGGACATTTTCTCGCCATCTTCACCTAAGATGATGCCTTGGTGGAAGAGCTTTTTAAATGGCTCAGGATCGCTGACTACACCGATATCGTAAAGAATATGATGCCAGAAACGTGCGTAGAGTAGGTGAAGTACCGCGTGCTCAGCACCGCCGATGTATAGATCGGGTGTGCCCCAATATTTTTCCTTTTCGGAATTAATTAGCGATTCGGTGTTCTTCGGATCTAGGTAGCGCAAATAATACCAACAGGAGCCTGCCCATTGTGGCATTGTATTTGTTTCGCGGATGCCCGGCAGCCAGCCTTCTTGGGCCTCCGCAGAGCTTGCGCCTGTCATGGGGTCGATAAAGACTTTGAGCCAATCACCGGCTTTGGAGAGGGGACTTTGGCCGTCGGGTGATGGTGTGTAGCTCTCGACTGCAGGGAGTTCAAGCGGTAGCTCACTTTCCGGCAGTATAATGGCGTAGAGTAGCTCACCGTCTACTTCGCAGGTGACGGGACGCTCGACGGATTTAAATGAGTCGTCGACCTGAGCATAGTCGCTTTCGTTGAGCCAAATGACAGGGAAGGGCTCACCCCAATAGCGTTGGCGTGAGAATAGCCAGTCACGCAGTTTGAAATTGATGGTAGCTTTGCCGCGCTTGTCGGCAGCTAGTTGCTCGATGACTGCATTTTTAGCAGACTCTGAGTCCTTATTGCTTTGCTCGCCAGAGTTGATTAATTTACCTTCGCCCGTGTAGGCTTCGGCGAGGCTGCCCTCGGCGTCTTTTTTGGCAGAGCCGCCGTCGTCGATTACTTGAATTATTTCGAGGCCAAATTCTCTGGCAAATTCAAAGTCGCGCACATCATGTGCGGGAACTGCCATGATCGCTCCAGTACCATAGGTCATGAGCACATAGTCGGCTACCCAGATGGGGATTTCTTTGCCGTTGACTGGGTTGATTGCAAAGGCGCCAGTCCATACGCCAGTCTTTTCTTTGGCTAGTTCGGCGCGCTCTAGGTCGGACTTACTTTTGGCTTTTTCCACGTATGCGGCAACTTTGTGCTGTTGGTCGGCGCTAGCTATAGAATCGAGTAAGGGATGCTCAGGCGCGATCACCATATAGGTGGCGCCGTAAAGTGTATCGGGGCGGGTCGTGAAGACAGTTAGCTGAGCGTCATGCCCGGACAGATCAAAGGTGATTTCGGCACCTTCGGAGCGACCAATCCAGTTTTCCTGCAAGCGTTTGGTTGAGTCTGGCCAGTCGAGATCTTTGAGTCCGGCGATGAGACGTTCAGCGTATTCGGTAATACGCAGCACCCATTGGCGGATCGGGCGCCTTTCGACTGGGAAGCTACCACGCTCAGAGCGGGGACCTTCGGGGGTGTTGAGCACTTCTTCGTTGGCAAGGACGGTGCCGAGGTCGGGACAAAACCAGACGGGTTTCTCATCCACATAGGCGAGGCCCTTTTTGAAAAGTTGCATAAAGATCCACTGCGTCCACTTAAAGTAGCTAGGATCGGTTGTGTTTACCTCGCGGTTCCAGTCGTAAGCGAATCCGAGCTGGGTCAGCTGTTTGGTAAAGTTGGCGACGTTCTGCTTAGTAGTAATGGCGGGGTGGGTACCCGTTTTGATCGCGTATTGCTCGGTAGGTAGGCCAAATGCATCCCATCCCATTGGGTGGAGCACGTTGTAACCTTGCGCCTTTTTAAAACGTTTGATCGCATCGCTGGCGGTGTAGCCTTCTGGGTGCCCGATATGCAAACCCGCGCCCGAAGGGTAGGGAAACATATCTAGCACGTAGAAGGTTGGTTTATCTTCGAAGTCTTTGGCTTCGTAGGTGTGATTGTTGGCCCAGAATGCCTGCCACTTGGGCTCGATGCTGGAAAAGTTGTATTCTTTGGTCGTATTAGCCATTTCGAGAAAACGGCGGATTTAGAAGCCTGCTTGCGTGCCAGTCAATGTCGGAAGGATGATTTGCCAGAGTCAGCTTCATTCTTGATTTATACTTCTGGGCAAATAAGGATCAATATTTCAAATCAATGAAAGTCCGATTACCTCTATTAGTTTGCTGCTTGTTCACCCCATTAATGACTATTTCATTACTGGAAGCTAATCCACGTACGGTAGGTTTTGCGGGTAAGCGGGCTACTTCAGTTGAAGGACAACGCGTAGAGAAAAAACTCTGGGCCCAGCCGCAGACTAAATTTATGATGAACAAGACCTTTCCCATTGAGCAATGGGACAAGCATTTTTCATCGCTCGGAAGCAAGCGTGCGCCGATCTCTTTAAGCGAGGATAAGGACAAGCAGCTATTTAAAACGAAGATGCTCGACCAAAAGATGGTCCGTTTTGAAATGTCGCAATGGAATGAGCAGTTGAGTGATCTCCATAAAAAGGCGGGTATAGAAATGGATGATAAGGCGCGTCTAGTAGCGGATCAAAAGCTTTACTATATGATGCTGCAAGATTCGCAGAAGTATAGCGGCATGGCAGACGAACTTTCGCTACGCGAATTAAATCGCTACCAGTTCCGTCGGAATCGCTCGGACAGTGATATCCCGGTTGAAAAAGCTGGCTCTAGTCGATGAAATTATTCGGTGAGGTTCTATGAGGTATAGTTCCTTCTGCTAAGATAATTCACGCCTCTAGTATTGCTTTGGGTGCTTTTTTACTAGCTCTCAATCGATAGGCTGAGGACAAGCAGGGGTAAAAGGAGCTTGCCTAGAAGCAAACCTCGGATTTTTTCTGAATGCTATGAAAACGATGACTGCCGTCCACTATCTACTCATTGCTCTCGGCCTCTTTGCTACAAACCATGTGTTTGCCAGTGGCGGTGGTGGGGGATCGCAAGGCGGTGATAATGTTTTTCCGATTCCAGAGACGGCTTATTCCGAAATGGAGGCACGCCATGTCGAGGAGTTCGGGCATGAGCTTGGGCTGATCGAGCAGCTGAAGATCCGCGCGGCAGCCGATCCTTTTAATGTCGTCGCGACGATCATCTTCTTTCTCGCCGTGGTGCATACCTTTCTAGCAACTACCTTTAACAAGATGGCGCATAAGTTCGAGGTCGAGCACCGTGCGAATGTCAGTTCACACGAGAGGATTTATGTGGAGGGAAGGCAACCTGTTAGTTTTAAAGCTACGCTTTTTCACTTTCTTGGTGAGGTGGAGGC